>JAQUKQ010000066.1 GCA_028718985.1 Desulfobulbaceae bacterium
GAGCTCTTGTCTTGTGGAAGGGACTCCGCGGGATAAGGGAGCATTCATCGCGAGGAGAGTTTTTTTATTAATCGGGAGGGGAGCAGATGGATAAGTTCATGGTCGCAATTCTTCGTATTGCCGTGGCACTTTGGTTTGGCGGGGTTTCACTTTTTACCTTTGTCCTGACGCCGCTTATTTTCAAGAACGAGACGCGGGACGTGGCTGGAGGGATCGTCGGTTACCTCTTCCCGGGATATTTTCGCTGGGGGATAGGGTGTGGGGTGGTAGCACTTGTCGCCCTCCTGATTCTGGGTCAGGCGGTGCAGCGTTCTCGACTTGCGGTTTTGTTGGTGACGATGATGCTGATTATTACCGCTATTCAGACCTGGTATATCGAGCCGCAGGCTGCAGCCATCAAACGGCAGATTCCATCATTTACGACGACTCCCAAAGATCATCCGTTGCGCAGGCAGTTTTCCAAACTGCACGGTATTTCGGCGGCGTCTAACCTCTCTGTTTTTGCCGGTGGGTTCGTCTTGGTTGTATTGCTGTGAGCGGGCATGCAGCATTTACGTTGTCGTCGAGCGGATTTTACTATGAAAGTGACGCAGAAGGCTTAACCTCTCGCCAGGACGTTGAGGCGAAGAGATCCCTCTCCGCTGGGGGGGGGAAGAGTGGAGAGGCTACCACTCTTTTACTGCAGGGTGCCACGATAGTTGAAGTTGCTTAGACGATCCTGACTGTGGCCTCCATCTAAACGCCGCCACAGAAGGTCAAGATCACCCCGCTTGAAGAGGTTGTTTGACAGATCAATGACTACGTAATCGAGGCCGGCCGACTTTAACTCGTGCAAGCGGTCGAGAAGTGAGAAAGGTTGTGTTGGGATAGCCAGGGTTTGCTCAAAACTTTTTTTCAGCACGAAGCCTTCGCCCTTTGGGGAGATGAATTTCTGGTCATAGGCGAAGAAATCAGGGGAGGGGCGGGCGGTGAAGAGTGGAGGGTAGCCATAGACAGTCATACCCAAGGGGCCTGATTTGTTGTCTGTGATATCGGCTAGAAGCTCCTTGTCGACCTCGATTGCCACCTGAGCCGAGTTTATGCCGCATTCTGCCAGTGTCCTCAATGCTTGGGAGTTGATGATATTTAAGCTGTAATGGCCATAGAAGGTGATCTTCATGCGTCGGTTGCGGTCAGGGCGCTTACTCACCTTACCCGGTCTTTCCCGCTGGTTTGTGTTCTCGTCCGCAGGGGATGCGTTGATCGGTTCTTCACGGAAAAGCTGCCGTTGGCCTATATGGCTGAGCTGCCAGTCTTGAAACCCTTGCTGCACAAGTAACGGCACGTTCTGGCGATAGAAGGGCAGATCAGGTTCGAGTATGATTGGTGGCAAGGCCCAGATCAGCCCACGTCGTTGATCGGCGGACAGAGATACGCGCTTTACCTGGCGCAAGGTGTCTTTTGTCAGCAAGACGATGATTCTAACGGGTTGTTTGTGGCGTGGTAAGTGTTTGAGTATCTGGAAATCATCAATTTTCACCCACCAAGGGAGTGTCTGCTCAACTGCCTTCACCTCGCTTTTCTTCCTACCTTCATGACGAGGCGTCACACTTCTGCCGACGGAAACAGTTTTGTCAGCCAAGGGGCGTCCGCTACCCTGAGCCTTCGTCCGGCCGATGAGGCTCGCTGTTATGCTCTGGATTCTCTCTCTGCGCAACTCGTTAGCAATCTGTATCTTGAAGTCTTGTGGAGAGAGGCCCTTCATCTTCGCCGCATCCTGGCGGGATTCGATGGTGTCGACTTTATAGACCGGGTCTCCCGCCTTGGCCGATTCGGTTGCCATGAGTTGTATCGTCTGGCCGGCCGTGGCAGTGGTGACAGTTTTTCCGGCCAGCCAAAGCTCTTTGAGGGTCAACGAGTCGCGGTCACCACTTTTTTCATTGTGAATTCTGATTCGATCTCCCACGGCCAATGGTTCGCGCAAGGTTAACTCTGCCTTGCCTCCCTGTTTTCGTTTCGTCAGCTTACCGATAAAAAGGCCAATGTTGCCCGAGTATTGATGAGTGATTAGAGCATTGTCGCTGGTTGATTCGTGCAGTGATTGCTTGGCCTCTTCTCGCGATGCCACGAGTATTTTTAGGTCCGGACTAGCCGAGGGGACGAGTGCAGGGGAGGGTTGCAAAAAGTAGCCGGTGCTGGTCTTGCGGCCCATGGCCATCGAGAGGATTTCTTTGGCCTCTGCCATGGCCTCCGCATTATTCGGTTGATCCAAGGCAAGGCGATAGGCCTTGACGACTGCCCCGACGTATTGGCGGCTACGCATCCGGCCTTCGATTTTCAGGGAGGTAATGCCTGCTTTTTGTAACTCTGGCAACAGCGAGATCCCCTCAAGGTCATTCATGGAAAAGAGGTAGCCACCGCCCTTGGCCCCGGAACCTTGCCAGGAGTACTTGCGACGACATGGTTGGACGCAACGTCCACGCAGGCCGCTTTTCCCGCCGAGAAAACTGCTGAACAGGCAGAGGCCGGAGTAGGCGAAACACATGGCGCCATGGATGAAAACCTCTATCTCTACCGGACTGCTGGCGCAGGTGACGGCAATCTCCTGGAGACGCATTTCCCTGGCAAGCACGACCCGCTTGAATCCCATGTCGGCAAATTGGCGAACGTTGTTTGAGTTGTGGGCACCCATCAAGGTGCTGGCGTGCAGGCGCAAGGTGGGGAAGTAGGAGCGTGCCAAGTGATAGATACCGAAGTCCTGGATGATGATGGCGTCGACGTTGATCCCAGCCAGAACGGAAAGTAAACGAATGATTGCCGGTAACTCTTCCTCCTTGATCAATGAGTTCATTGCCACATAGAGTTTGACCCCGTGCTGATGCGCGTAATCGGTCATGGCGGCAATCTCTTCCAGGGTGAAGTGACGTGCTAAGGCTCTGGCATTGGCGGTTGGGGCACCGATGTAGACGGCATTGGCACCGCAGTCGATGGCGGCTTGGAAGACATCAAGGCTTCCCGCCGGGGCTAGTAATTCCATGGGGGATGGCACTGATTGCTTACCGATTGATGGAGATAAAGGGCAGGATGAAATAGAAATTGTTTCCTTCTTGCGTGAACTCATAGCCGACTTTGCCGCCATGGAGTTCAATGACGTATTTGATAAAGGCCAGACCATGACCTCGACTGTTCTCTGAGACCCGGGTATTTGTGCCCATGAACCCATCCTTAAAGATATTGACTGATTCATCAGCAGGAAGCGGTCGGCCGGTGGAGAAAACATTGAGCTTGATCCCTGCTTGACCAGGACCAAAATAATCGTACAGGATCGTACGGCCGTAGGCTACGGCTTTACGGGGAAGTCCACGGTGGTCTGTCACGGTTTCGGCGTACTTGACCACATTGGAAAAAAGGTTGGCGTATACCTGTGACAGGAGGCCAAAATCAACCTTGATCTCGATCTCTTCACCTTCCATGTCATCAGGCTTGTCGATGGTAATGCCGCGGGCCGTCATGCGTTGTTCGTAGTGACTGAGCTGCGGGAGAATAATGTCGGTCTCCAGTTTACAGACCTGTTGGTGGAGGACAAGTCTGCCTTCCTCAAAATGATCGCGCCGGAAAAGGCTCTCCAGGAAGAGGCTCAAGTTTGTGTGATGTTTGTTGATCTCCTGATACGAATCGACCAGTTGCGTGCGGATAGACAAAACCTGGCTGACGATCTGTTGGCACATCTCCGGATCACCTTTGGCGGTGGATTTGTAGTGCTCAATGGTTTCCGCTAAGGAGTTCAGGATGTCGATTCTTTTTTTTAACTGTTTAAACAGGTACTTGTAGTACATGTTCGGGATGATGACATTGTGTTCAATATCGGTGACCAGGTTGTTGATGAATTGCAGGTGCTTGATATTTTGTTGGGCTAGCAGCCGTTTGCGTAGGTTGTAACCGATGCGGTTGGTGTATTTTGTGAAAAAGAATTTGTCCGATTTGGTCAGTTTGTGAAGCGGAAAGATCTCAAAGATGCCAATGATATGCAATGGAGGGGTTGGGATTGTTGAAATTTCAGTTTCTTGCAGTGGCTTGCTGAGGACGGGCACCATGTAAGAATTGTCGGTCTCGTAAGGCGTGTCGGTCAGAAAAATGCAACCTGGGCATGGCTCAGGCGGGTCGATAATCCCACGTTCGGTGTCGCAGACCCGGGCCAGGATGCCATCCTCGTTGACGAGGTATAGGCGACTATCGAGACCAAAGGACTCTAAAGGGACGGTGACGCAGATGCGGTACAAGTCAAACAAGGAGTCGAATTCCTGTGAGAGATCGAAAAATGTCTTCAGGATATCGTTCTTTTTACGGCTGAAATCGTAGCTGATGTAATCAAGCCGTTTTTGTTTGACCCGCTTGCGGATCTCTGTCAAGTCAGAGCTGGAAGGGGTTTCGATGTCCATCTTTGCTCTCGCTCATGGGGTACTTGTGTGAAGGACTCAACGCTTTCCAGCCTGCCAGGTGAGCATGACCTCATCGTCCTTGCCCTCTTTTTCGTTCAGGGTGACGTGGATATGTTCATCAATACTTTCTAAGACCTCCAGGCCGACATAGTTCGCTTGTACTGGTAATTCACGACCGCATTTGCGGTCAATCAGCACTGCCAGTTGAATGCAGCGTGGCCTGCCGAAATCCATAATGGCGTCCAGAGCGGCGCGAATGGTACGACCGGTAAAGAGGACATCATCAACCAAGACGATGGTGTAATCTTCAACCGCAAACTTAATGTCGGTCTTCTTGACCAATGGGTTCTGCGAGGCCAGGCTCCAGTCATCGCGGTAGAGGGTGATGTCAAGGCTCCCTACTGGGACATTGACTCCCTCACGGTCGGCGATGATTTTTTTGATACGTTCGGCCAGAAATACGCCACCGGTGTGGATGCCAACCACCGCCAGATTTTCAACACCATTGTTCTGCTCAAGGATTTGCAAGACGATGCGATCTAGAGAACGTTGCATGTCGGGGGCGGACATGATTTGTCGGCTTATAATAGTCACTTCACACCTCGTAAGTTCCAAAAATAGTCAATGCCCATGGCATGGACTCGGTTGATGGCCTCTGGAAAGGCCTCGCATTCTGCAGTAAACACCTTTGATGCGATATCGTCTGGGGTGTCCTCGTCACTGATAGTCACGCATTTCTGCACGACGATGGGGCCCTGGTCATATTCTTGATTGGCAAAATGGACTGTGCAGCCACTGACTTTTACCCCTCGGGCGTGGGCCGCCCGGTGAACTCGCATGCCGTAAAAGCCATCGCCACAAAATGCTGGGATAAGTGAGGGATGGATATTTAAGACGGCATGATTGAGAGTGGGTGGAGGGGTGTATAGTTTCAAGAAACCGGCCAAGAGGATAAGGTCTACCTGGTAGTTTGCAAGAATCTTATTGATCGCCTCGTTATCTTGTCCATGGAAGGCAGGGTAGCCGTATTTCCGGGATTTTTCCAGGCCAAGGGCGTCACGTTTGTTTGAGATCACCACCTCAATGCTGCCCTGCATAGTGCCATTATGCAGGCGCTCATGGAAATTGTCCAGGGTTCGCCCGGATCCGGAGAGTAAAACCGCCATCTTCATTGTGGTCATTCCTCTTAGGCAAATTGTGGATTGTTATCCACATCCACCGCGTTCAACCATTTAGCGATTGCGGTGTCATAGGTGCTGGTCAGATCAAAAACCTTGCGGGCTAAGCGGAATCTGGTTTTGAGCGTGGTATTGCCGTTCGCCTTGATCTCAGCGATGACGACTGGGTAATCCACCGGGTCAACTATGACCGTGACATCTTGATAATTCTTGGCGGCGGCTCGTAACATGGTGGGGCCGCCAATATCGATATTTTCAATAGCATGAGCCACTGTGCAGGATGAATCTGCGGTGGCTTTGTCAAAGGCGTAGAGGTTGACGGCGATCAGGTCGATTGGCAAGAGACCATGATCTGCCATCTGTTTTTGGTGCTCTGGATTATGACGCTGTGCAAGAATGCCACCGTGGACTTTGGGGTGGAGTGTCTTAACCCGGCCATCGAGCATTTCGGGGAAACCGGTAAAATCCGCTACGTCAAGCACTTGGAGTCCTTGTTCTCGCAATTTTTTGGCGGTCCCGCCGGTAGAAAGGATTTCGACCCCTAGTTGGCTGAGTTGAGCGGCAAAGTTCTCAATGCCGGATTTATCGGTTAGGCTGATGATGGCGCGTTTGATTTGGTTCATTTTTTCTCCTTGTATCATAAAGTTATGGAAAATGGTAAGCAAATTGTAACGATTCTGCGTCGTGGCCCGGGCGACTTTTGTCTCTACTAGAAGCCTGCACGACCCTATGCTATATTATGATGGTAGATAGGGACGGCAAATATCTGCCTGCCTCCTGTTGCACGGGCAGGGTTGTCTCAGTCTGAATCATTCCTGGTGAAGTCATGGATCAGGCGTCGATTGCGTTTTGTGGGACGGCCAACAGGTCTGGCATTGTCATCTATGCTGCGCAGAAGTCGGCGCTCTTCCCGTTGCTGTTCCCGCGTGGTGACGCTCTCGTCTGTCTCGCGATAGAGTTCGGCCGCTTCTTTGGCTGATCGCCGTTGAGAGCCGACACTCGTCACAACCACGGTCATCTCAAGGATGCCTCGTTTAATGCGCAGGGTATCACCTTGCAGCACGACTCTGGCTGGTTTTACCCTTTGCCCATTGCAGTGGACCTTGCCACCGGTTACGGCAATAGCGGCCATCGAACGAGTCTTAAAGAAACGTGCCGCCCACAACCATTTGTCAATCCTGACCTTTTGCGCTTCAGTGGCCATCGGTTAGTCTGCCAAGCGCCCTAACTCTTTGATCATTTGATCACGGTCAGGGGCGTGAAGGAGCATCATCTCCTTGAAGTGCTCATAATACCTTATTAGGATGAGGTCGAAACGCAAGCCGATGCCGTTCTCGTTGTAGTGAATGATCTCACAAGTAAACTTGATCCTAGCCAATAACTCAAGGCTGATGTAGTCACCGATTGTGAGCAGCGGAACCTGATCCAGTTCGAAGAAGGTTCCTCCAAAGCTTAAGTTTTTGGTCTGGCCTTTCAGTGCCACATCGCCAGGGAGAATGAGGCGTCCCTTAAGGCCTAAGGAGAGGCGGCTGTTTTTCCTTCGTTCTTGAAGGAGGGCGTTTGGTTTTGTCATGGTGCCATATGCCTGATGATCGTTGTCTCTTCGTGGATGAATGCTTGAAGCAGGCCTTCCCTGTGAGGGACTGGCTCGTGATCAGAGACGTGCTTCGTTATTTTAGTTGTTTCAGGAGTTATTGACTTCACGAAATTGGCTGTGGTAAGGTTTGGTCAGTAGCATACCAATATGCGGAAACGAAATACCGATGCCAATGGAGCGAGTATGACAATCGAACATGAATTTATCAAATCTGTCGATAAGCTGATTCCCCGGCCTGATATCGCACTTGATGTCATGACTTTGGCTAATCAGAGCGATTGCGACATCTCTGTCCTTTCAAAGAAAATTAATCAGGATCCGAGCCTGATGGCAAATATGCTGCGTTTGGCGAATTCAGCGTACTTCGGGCGCATGAAAGAGATCAGCTCGGTCCGCGATATCGTCATCCGTCTCGGTCTTGATAGTGTCAAGATGATAGCCATCACCTCTGCCTCGGCTGGTCTGTTGAAATCGCCACAGGAGGCGTATAATCTCGAACCAGGTTCCCTGTGGCGTCACTCTCATGCCACAGCGCTGCTTTCGGCCATCATTGGTCGCTTCGCAAAGGTTGAAGAGACTTCCAGCATCTTCAGTGCCGCATTGCTTCATGACGTTGGCAAAATTATTTTAAATCGCCAACTGCAGATTGAAAGCATGAACCAAGGTGGAGTCGGAGAATATGAGACCTTGGTTGCCCTTGAAAACGCCCTGCTTCATACTGATCATGCCAAGGTTGGCATGGCGTTGTTGCAGAAGTGGGGGCTGCCGGAGAGCATCACGGAGCTGGTTGGTGCTCATCACAATCTTGAGGCCTGCAAAGGGCGTTTACCATGCCAAATTGTTTTTCTGGCCAACCACTTGGTCGAAAGTATTGGCTTTCATGGCATTGAGGTTGAAAATTATTTTTACAAGGTCAGGGAGGGGTATGAGGCAACGGCAGAGTTGCCAGATATCCCGGCGTTTCACGACAACATGGAGGAGATTATTACCAAGTTCCATGATCAGTTCCATGAGGTAAGCACCCTGGATTTCGATTAATTAAGACAACGGCAAGGACAGACCATGAAGGCACACGAAAGAAGGGTTGCGACTCGAGTCCCGGCTCAGTTTAAGGTCAACTTTATCCATGAGGGGGACTATCTGATCTCGCACACCAGGGATATTTCGGTCGATGGCCTTTTCCTTTACACCGAAACACCGCCCGCCGTACATGAGCAGACTGAGTTGACCTTCTCTATCGGCGATCTGCACGATGTCTCTTTGATGGCGGAGGTCGTTTGGGTCAATCATGGGCGCTCCGCCAAAGATTCCGGCATGGCCGTGAGATTTATTAATCCTCAAGAGGATCTGATTGCCGCGATCTTACAACTTATTCACAAAGTAGCGGTCTTCCCCGCATAATCCATGAGGTGTCATTGAAGATACTGTGCAGGCGAGTCGCTAAAAATCAACTTGGTCTTTTTTGCCGCAACGATCACAGGTGGCAGTAGTGTTTTTGTCTTTGGCCCGCCATGCCTGGCGAATGACTAAATTTTTGTAGTCCTTTTTTGAACAGGCTTCGCACAGGCAAAGGACAGAGTCATCTTTCAGTATCCACTTATACATAGTTTTACGAACCAGTGACGGTTGTTAGTAGCAAAAAAGGAGAAGGGCGTGTTGGTCGCCCTTCTCCTTTCATTTTTTTAACAGAGTGACGTTGTTAACCATTCAGGTTAAGGGGTGATCCCCAACTCTTTCTCTCTTTGCGCAATCGCCAAACGGGTTTTGATCACCGTATCGGAGATGAGGCTGATCGAGTCGATACCGCACTCCACCAGGAAGGTGGCGAATTCCGGGAAGTCGCTGGGGGCTTGACCACAAATACCAATTTTGCGTCCGCGCCGTTTGGCGGTATCAATAACCATCTTGATCAGGGACTTGACGGCATCATTTCTTTCGTCATAGATGTGAGCGACAAGATCTGAATCACGATCAAGGCCTAAGGTTAATTGGGTCAAGTCATTGGAGCCGATGGAGAAGCCGTCGAAGACATCACAGAAAGCGTCGGCCGAAATGACGTTGCTGGGGATTTCGCACATGACGTAAACCTCCAGGCCATTCTCGCCCTGCACCAAACCATACTCTCGCATAACCTCTATGACCTTGCGCCCCTCTTCCGGAGTACGGCAGAAGGGTACCATCAGCTTAACATTGTTGAGGCCCATGTCGTTTCTGACCTTCAATAGAGCTTTGCACTCCATCTCAAACGCTACCTTGTACTTGGCGTCGTAGTAACGGGAAGCACCTCGCCAGCCGATCATTGGGTTGCTCTCTTCCGGTTCATAGAAACGCCCGCCGATAAGGTTGGCGTATTCGTTGCTCTTGAAATCCGAGAGGCGAACGATAACGTCTTTCGGATAGAATCCTGCTCCAATACGACCGACACCTTCGGACAATTTGTCGATAAAAAATTGTTTCTTGTCGTTGGGGTAAGCGGAGGTTTTTTCTTCGATCTGTCGCACGACCTCAGCGGCTTCGGAGTCACCGGCTGCGGCCTGTTTCTTCAGGTCATCGAAGTAGTAAAGGGCCAGTGGATGGATGCCGATATGGGAATTGATGATGAACTCCTCACGGGCCAAGCCGACGCCCTCATTGGGCACCTGGCTTTCGGTGAAGGCTTTCTCTGGGATACCGACGTTCATCATGATCTTGGTTCTGGTCTCTGGAATATTGTCAAGATCGAGTCGTTCAACTTCAAATTTTAAAAGGCCTTCGTAAATATTGCCACTTTCGCCCTCAGCGCAGGAGACGGTGATCTCCGTACCGGCTTTAATCATCTTGGTGCCGTTGTCGGTACCAATGACACAAGGGATGCCGAGCTCACGGGAGATGATTGCTGCGTGACAGGTTCTGCCGCCGCGATTGGTGACAATGGCACCAGCGATCTTCATAATTGGCTCCCAGTCTGGATCTGTCATGTCGGTGACCAGTACCTGACCTTTTTTGAAGTCATGAATATCGACGACGTTCTCAATGACATTAGCGACACCCTGGCCGATCTTAGCGCCAACCGCCTGGCCTTTTGCGAGCACCTTACCGTGCTCTTTCATGACATAGGTCTCCATGACCTTTTTTGAGGTCTGGGAGTGGACAGTCTCCGGTCTGGCCTGGACGATAAACAGTTCGCCTGTACCGACATTGACGCCGTCACCGTCTTTGGCCCACTCGATGTCCATGGCCTTTTCGTAGTGATCTTCAATGATGCAGGCCCACTTCGCCAGCTTGAGTATCTCTTGATCATTTAAGACATAGCGGCCTTGTTCTTCCGGGGTGGTCGGGATGTTTTTGACTGGTTCCTTGGTGTTTGGATCGTTGTCATAGACCATCTTGATCGCCTTGCTGCCGACTCTTCTGCCGACAATCGGGCACTTGCCATCTTTTAGCGTTGGTTTGAAGACATAGAATTCATCTGGGTTGACTGCACCCTGTACAACGTTTTCGCCAAGGCCCCATGCCCCAGTCAGGAAGACTGCATTGGTAAAGCCGCTTTCGGTGTCGATGGAAAACATGACGCCGGAAGAGGCGGAATCACTACGCACCATTTTCTGAATCGTAATGGAGAGATAGACGTCAAACTGGCCAAAACCTTTGTCGTGGCGGTAGGAGATGGCACGGTTGGTAAAAAGGCTGGCGAAGCACTTACGGCAATTGTCAATGACCGCGTCTAAACCATGGATGTTCAGGAAGGTCTCTTGCTGTCCGGCAAAAGAGGCATCTGGCAGGTCTTCGGCAGTGGCGGAGGAGCGGACGGCCACGTCGACGTTTTTGCCGTATTTCTCTTCCATGGTGGCATAGGCAACAGCGATGGCCTGGCGGAGATCTTCCGGGAATTCGGCGTTACGGATGATGTTACGAGCCTTTTCGCCACGTTCCTGAAGGTTGCGCAAGTCGTGGGTGTCAAGACCGGCAAGGGCATCTTCAATGGCCTGCGCGATGCCTGCGGTTTTCAAAAGGTGGCGATACGCATAGGCAGTAATGGCAAAACCATAGGGGACGACGACACCTTTGGAGGTTAGTTTTTGGTACATTTCGCCAAGAGAGGCGTTTTTGCCGCCCACCAGCGGAACATCATCAATGCCAATTTCATCAAACCAGAGGATTAATTTTTCGTCGTGCTTCTCAGACATCGCTATCTCCCATCTAAAGGTTATTAATTGCTAAAAGCGGTGTGAACAGGTCATTTTGCCAATCATTTTTTTTGCGGCAACGAATAAGGGCACCTGCTGGTATTGTCTGGTTTGGCAGGTATTGCTTATCGAGATTTTGAACTATATTATATTGGAGCATGACAGGTCAACTCAAAACATAAAAACGAAGCTATTTACTATGGTAAAGAGCAGGGGGCGTTGTCTCCCCTGACGTCTTATTGCGGATAGGTCGTTGAGTGTGGTATAGGGAGCAAGGTGAAAACATCGCCATATAGCCAGATTGGTCTGTTTATGATGTTGACTGCCTGACGATTGAGTCGCGTTATGCGTTGTCGTTATTAATGGAGCGTGCAGAGGAGAGAGTAATGTCTGTTTCAAAAAAAATGTTTGAGTTCGGTCAACGGGCCTCATGGATTCGGAAGATGTTTGAAGAGGGGATAAAGATGAAAGCACAGTTTGGTGCTGATCGGGTCTATGATTTCAGTCTGGGTAATCCCGACCTCCCCCCACCGCCGGAATTTGATCAGGCATTGCGAGCTTTGGCGGCAGCGTCTACTCTTGGGGCGCATAAATATATGCCAAACGGCGGCTACCCCCATGTGCGGGAGAAATTGGCGGCTAAGATTGCTGCCGAGCAAGGGGTTGTGATTGGCGGCGACGATGTGCTAATGACCTGTGGTGCTGCCGGTGGTTTGAATGTGACCTTGAAGGCAATTCTTGATCCAGGGGATGAGGTTATTCTCTTATCTCCATATTTTGTCGAGTATAATTTTTACATCGATAATCATGGTGGGGTGCCAAAGGTAGTGGCGACCGGTCCGGACTTTGATCTTGACATGAAGGCCATTGTGGCGGCAATCAATCCCAAGACCAAGGCAATCATCATCAACAGTCCCAATAACCCGACCGGGCAGATTTACAGCAATGAGGCGATTCATAAACTTGGCCATGTTCTGGAGGCAGCAAGCCAGAAGTTTGGCACTATTTACCTCATCGCGGATGAACCCTATCGTAAGCTCATCTACGATGGTAATGAGGTGCCGAGTATTTTTACCAACTACCAGAACAGCATCATTGTCTCCTCTTTTTCTAAGGACCTCTCCCTGCCTGGGGAAAGGATTGGTTTTATCGCCTGTCACCCAGAAGTTGATAGTCGGGTTGACTTGATGGATGCGATGACGCTTGCCAATCGTATTCTGGGATTTGTCAATGCCCCGGCCTTGATGCAACGGGTGGTGGCCGAACTACAGGAGGTTACGGTCGATTGTGGTATTTATGCCCGGCGCAGGGAGTTGTTTTGCAAGGTATTGCATGATTGCGGCTATGAGTTTCTGCCGCCCAAAGGGGCGTTTTATATCTTTCCGAAGTCACCCTTGGCGGATGAGGTGCAATTTGTCTCCATCCTGAAAGAGCATCGAATCCTGGCGGTGCCAGGGCGCGGCTTTGGTACCCCTGGTTATTTTCGACTGGCCTTCTGCGTTGAGGATGAGATCATCCTGCGTGCGGCCGAGGGTTTTGCCATGGCGATGCAGCAGGCGAAACAGGGGTAAAGAATCGGTCAGGGTGGCGTTAGCCGCCTTTGCCTGTCCCTCTTGTCATGACGACCAGTTTTGTGATGAGCAGTATCCAGGGCGTCCCATGCAGCAAGAAATCGAACCAGTCAAGGGGCCTTATCAGCTGACCTTTGGCGAGGAGTTGCAGTTTTTCCCAGAGGTGAGGCGGGGTGAAAGGGGCGAGGCCCAGGGTGAGGCAGGCGATGATGAGCATGCCGACGGGCAGGCTGTCTAACATCTTGAGCAAAGATTCAATCATGCGGGGGTCCTGGTGGTTAACGAGAAGATTTTCTTGTCATTATCTAGCGCTGTGACTTCCGCTTCTTCCCCTTTGTTTTGGGAGCTTTCGGGGCAGGGATGTCATTTAAGAACTCTGACTCATAGCCGATGGTGAACTGGCTAGTCGTTGTGTTTCTGAGGCTCAAAAAATGGCTGTTATCTTTATCAAATGGGCAGTTGGGCTTACTGCACTGACTAAAACCGAACCGTTGATAAAAGTCGGGTCTGCCCAGCACAAAAATTGTTCTATCCTTGATTGGTTCCTGACGTAAGGCATATCGAAGCAGTTCTGATCCCACTCCTTGGTTTTGAAAGTTTGGGTTTACCGCAATCGGTCCCAAGTGCAGTCCGCACACTTCCTCCCCTTGATAAGCAAATGAAAAGCCGATGTAGGCGATGGCTCTGTTGATGTGGATACAGATCCAATCATGGATTGTTTTGCCATGTTCATGGAGTTTTTGCACGACCTGGGCCTCGTATTGGCTGCCTGGAAATGATGCCTGCAGCAGGGCCACGGCCTTTGGTAAATTTTCTTCTGATACTTTTCGAATTTTCATGCCAATCCCCTCTGCTGCATTTTTTGCCAAGACGATGCGTTTGTCACAATCGGTTAGCGTACATCGTCTCGAAGCCCTAGAGCAGGGGCGAGGATTTCAGACCAGATGACGGCTCGTTGCAACTCATGGCGAGATGCCTTGGCTAGCGAGAAAAGAGGCCTTGCCGGTTTAGGCTGAATCGCTGGCAAAGGTGAAACCTTTCCTGCTCTCGGCGTTCGTATAAGTTCCTGTTGTGGGGGCAGGTCAACACTCTCTTTCAAAACTTGCTTGGAAAGAGTTGCAGGTTGTGGCCGTGCGTTTTTTTTGGTGCGGGAAGATTTGTTGGATTCATCAAGGACCTCGTCTGCGATCTCTGGAGACCGTATGGTGGGCATTTCCATCCCGCCAAAAAGCATCTGGCGGAGCACGGCGCCGGGCGTGATTGCCCCCATGCCGTTTTCTTCTTGCCGATGAGATTGCCCCCCTTCCTCTCCAGGTAACGGAGGCATACGTTTACTCACTTTTCGGGAGGCAATCCACCACAGGAAGAAAAAAAACAGCAGAGGGAGAAATTCTTTGACTCCTGCGCGGAGGGGTTCGGGGACGATGATGCCGTTCACTGATCCTTCTCCTTTGTTGTATCGCCGTCTGCGCCACCGATGGCGCTACGCATTTCAGTGTCGGCCATGATGTTTTTCATCTTGTAATAGTCCATCACACCAAGCTGACCTTTTCGAAAGGCATCTGCCATGGCCAAGGGGATCTCGGCCTCGGCGGCGACGACCTTTGCTCGCATCTCGACAACCCGAGCCCGCATCTCTTGTTCGGCGGCGAAGGCCATTGCCCGACGTTCTTCAGCTTTGGCTTGGGCGATTTTTTTATCTGCCTCGGCCCGGTCGGTCTCAAGTTCCGCGCCGATATTCTTACCGACGTCGACATCGGCGATATCGATAGAGAGTATTTCGAAGGCGGTACCGGCATCAAGCCCCTTAGCCAGGACGGTTTTTGAAATGCTATCTGGATTTTCGAGTACCCGTTTGTGTGAGTCGGCAGAACCAATGGTGGTAACGATTCCCTCACCTACACGTGCCAGCACCGTTTCCTCGCCTGCCCCTCCGACCAGACGGTCGATATTGGTTCGCACTGTTACTCTGGCGATGGCCTTGAGCTGGATACCATCCTTGGCCATGGCTGATACCAGCGGTGTTTCAATTACCTTGGGGATAACGCTCATTTGTACTGCCTCTAAGACATTGCGTCCGGCAAGATCAATTGCGGCAGCTCGGTTGAAGTCAAGAGCGATATTCGCCTTGTCTGCAGCGATCAGGGCTTGAACGACTCTGAGGACGTTACCACCTGCCAGAAAATGCGACTCAAGGTCATTTGTGGAGATCTCGATGCCAGCCTTGACCGCCATGATCTTCGATTCGACAATAAGTTTTGGTGGCACTTTCCTGAAGCGCATGAAGATAATGTTCAATAGGCCAACCCTGCCACCGGAAACCAGGGCTTGGACCCAGAGTGAGATGGCTGATCCGATAAAAAAGACCAGGACCACGATGGCCACAATCAGAAACAGCAGAATGATTTGATTTAATGGCATGACTTTCTCCTTTTTGTGTGGATAGAGGTGTTGAAACTAACCTGTCTAACGAGCGACACTAAAGTAAATTATCTTGACGTATTGCTGAAGAGTGGGGCAGCGGGCTTTGTCGCATTGCTGTTCATTACGAAGCGCCATCGTGTTTTTTTGCGACCACAATCTGATTGGCGGAGACAGCGAGAACGATCAACTTGGACTCCCGCTCAATGTATTCACCGCCGGTCACGACATCGATTCGCTTGCCATCAATTTTGGCCATGCCAGAGGGCCTGAGGTCGGTGATGGCTTCCCCGTGCATGCCTAGGTAACGGCTCAGTTCTGGAGCCTGGGAGGTGACGCCATGCTTGCTGGAGAGTTCGGTGCGGAGGGTAACGGGTGAGTTTGCCAGCATCTTGATGCCGACAATCAAAAGACTTGGCAGCATGATCAGATCGGCTATGACAAAGGCGATGCCGGCGACAATGGAAATGTCGGTGAATACTAAAAAAAGAGAATAGCCGAAGATGCTGATCGCGAGCAGGGAGAGCAGCCCGGCTGAAGGCAGGATGATCTCGGCGATCACAACCAAGACGCCGACGAGTTGCAAGAGGGTTGGGATCAGGTAGATCTTCATGGTGCGCACCTTGTAACGATGACTTGGTTACCTCTGATCTCTCTCACCCGCACAGGCGTATTCTTTTCTAGAAATTCCCCCTCGCTTATTGCATCAATGGTGCTGCTGTCAATTCGCACCTTGCCAGCTGGTCGCAGCAAAGTCAGTGCCGTGCCGGTATCACCAATCGCCACTCGTTTGGCCTCGACAGAATCGGCATGGGAAGCGGCAAGGGTAGCGTTGAGGTAGGGCCCCTCAAACACACGGCCAAGTTTCGGCAAGACATAGCTCAGAAAAAAGAGTGTGAGGCAAAAGGCGGCGACAATAGCGGCAAACACCAGGATGAGGTTAGTCACCAGGATCTCTCCTTGCCATGGGAGTGCAGGGTCGGGAATGACAAAGTCCTGGAAGGAGAGGACCATGCTGATGCCGAGGCAGAGAAAACCTGCTACCCCGGCGAACCCAAAGCCGGGGAGGACGAAGATCTCCATGGCGAGGAGCACGATGCCCAATGTGACAAAGAGAAGTTCGGTGTAGTTGGCAAGGCCAACCAGGTATTGATTGAGAAAGACGAGGCCCAGGGTGATGATGCCGATAATGCCGGGCAGGCCGAAGCCTGGGGCCTTGATCTCCACGTAGAGGGCGGCAAGGCCAATCATTAGCAAAATGGGGGAGAGGTGGGCGATGAATCGGCCCACGCTTTCAGACCAGCTTGGGTCGAGGCGTGTTATTTGGAAGTCGTCAATCTCAAATTGATGAAGCACCTCCTCTACCGAATTTGCGGTCATTCTCGAAAAACCCAAGGATAGTGCCTCTCTATCGTCCATGGTCAACAGTTCCCCTTTTGCCACCACGGTCTTTTTGATCTTAATTAGATTTTTTTCGGACTGTGGTAGGTTGTCGTACTCCTTGCTGTCGAGGTAGCGGGTTTGACCTTGGTTGACGATGGCATAGACCTCCTTCTCGGCGCTGACCATGGAGGCCGCAAGGATTGGCGGGTAGTTGTTGCGACGGGCTAACGAGCGAAACTTAGCACGGAGCGGGGATTGAAACTTCTCCCCCATCATCTTAGGTCCATCGTTTGCGTAAGTGATTGGCGCACAATCGCCGATCGTGGTGCTTGGGCGCATGGCCAGGTCGTTACAGGAGAGCGCGACCAGTGCCCCGGCCGAAATGGCCTTGCTCTTGACAAAAGCGATGGTGCGATGCTGGGAGATATTCACCATGGTGTCGACGATGTTGAGCGCCGCATCAACCCGGCCGCCAAAGGTGTCAAGTTCAAGGATAATCAGGGAATTTGGGGCGCGGGTGGCATCTGTGATGGCTCGTTTGATAAAGGCCGCCATCGCAGGTTCTATCTCACCGCTGACCGGAATGACAAAGACTTGAGTGTGGGCAGCGTGACTCCTATCCGCACCGAGCGAAAAAAGAATGATGAGGCAGAAGAGCAGGTGTAGCCTGATTGACAGGTGGGAGGTGATGTCTCGGATCGGTTTAGGCTTCATGCGCAGTATAAGAGAGTGAACTCTTGTGACCTGTTTTTTCGAGGGCTTGATTGGTTGCATGAGGGCATATGCTAACTTACACGTCCTTGAGAGCTGAAGCAAGTCAATCTGCATGACAACTGATCTGTAACAGCAGACCTTGTGGGCTTATCGTCGGCTCTTGCATTCTCTCAGCTTGACAATTTAAGCGAAGGGTCACACCTTACTCAAACGTAAGTGTTGTCGTTATGCTCTTTACGAAGCAGATCGACCAAGATTAGTGGAAATTATGCCATCAGGAGGGAGTGTAATGAAAATTATCATGAAGGAAAATGCGCACAGGATGTTGAAGAGTAAACTTAAAGGCGGGCAGTTCTTGCGGGTGAAGGTGACCGAGGGGGGGTGTGCTGGCTTGACCTATGCCGCTGAGGTTGGCAGTGAGATGGGAGAAGGGGATAGCGTGGTGCTCGAGCAGGATGGAATCCGTGTTGTTACAGACACTGAAGAGGGCAAGTATTTAGAAGGCTTGGTAATCGATTACTCGGACGATTTATTCAACGGTGGATTGAAGTTTACCAACTCGAACACCAAGTCAACGTGCAATTGCGGGTCGAGTTTCAGCTTGAGCGGTTTCCCGGAGATCAAGAGTGGCAAGTGCAGTCAATAGTACCAACCTGTTGTAAGTGATTGCAGGGGACCCACATGCTTTGATAGCGGACTGTTCCCTGAAAGTGGGTCGCTCGCAGGCCTCTTCTGTGCAACTGGGGTGCCCTGCAATCGCTTACGTTTCTCGGTATGTTGGGTGTGCAAGAGTGTTGTTCTGCCTTCAGTCAGCCACTATATGGAGCCGCACATCGCTGTGAAATTTTCACACTCTCGACGATTGGCGAACGGGCAACTCTCTTTGCGAAACCATTGCCTCTTTGGACACCAATAACGGTTTTTGAAAGGCTCATTGCAGCCGTGTGCGGAGATTTTTTGACGCTCTTTGTTCCCGATTTTGACGACACTTCCCTGGATTGAAAATTCCCATACAGTCATTTTTCAGCCCTCCATAGGTAATGTAGAACGCA
>JAQUKQ010000067.1 GCA_028718985.1 Desulfobulbaceae bacterium
GTATCAGTATCATTTGTTGTCATTTTGTCTCCTCTCCGTTTTGTAATCGTCCTGCAGCAGTATCACATTTTGCACTCAACAACTCGACACCGAGTCAAGGGACATCTGTTATTTGGGGGACGGATCATTTGCATTTTGATCGGACGCCGGTGTGCAGCAACCCAGAAAGATGTTGGTTGCCCAAGCCTAGTCCTTGGTCAAGGTTTGAATTGAGCGTAATTGTACATCAAAATGGTGGCTGCTTTATGGTTGGTGAAGGTAATGGGGTCGTCAGAACCGACGATGAGAATAGCGTTGTTGATAATGCTGAGGATGGATTCGAGTAGGTTGGTCATCATCCCCATCAAGTTGGTAGGGCGGCCAGGAAAGCGTCTTCCTCCATCAGAGGGGGCCCGCCAAGTTCTTTGATGAGCGCTTCGAGGTCGTTGTAAGTCCTGACATTCATGTTCAGAAACAAGAGGGCGAGACCCTCATTATCCCTTCTGACCACTTCGCCTTTGATGCGCAAGGGGTGATTGGTGGATGCAGCGGCGTCATGAAACTCGATGTCACACTGACTCCCTTCCGGCTGTTCAAGGCAGCCAACCACCCAGAGGCCAATCATGCTGAGGTTTTGGGTGGTGCATTCAAGATGGCGAACGTCTTTGAAGTAGAGATCCACTTTTCCCTGGTAGGGGATGCGTTGATGCTTCCGTTTAGATTGACGAGTCACAGGGGTTCTCCAAAAGGCCACAGAAAGAGAGTGAAAGGGCATATGTTGATTGCCGGGGGTAGGGATTAACCTCGTCGCACAGGCCGGGGTGTGCTGTGCTCTCCTCTTATCCACGACGGTTCCAAATCTAGCCCATGCCCTGCCAAAAGGCAACTTCTTATCAGCATAGGGGTGTTTTTTCAAACGAGCTCTTTTGCCTTATGGCAGGGCATACCACTCATTTTTTGATGCATTCATTCACAAGGAGGGGCACGTGCAAAGCTCCAACGTATCATGAACACCATCTTGACTTTTTTGCATCTGTGGTTTGTTTCCTCCTGGGAATTCCTGCTGGAGTCGGCGCCATACATCATTATCGGCCTGGTGCTGGGGGGATTGTTGAAGATGTTTCTCTCTACCGACTATGTAGCGCAGCATTTGGGCCGGGGACGGTTCTCTTCGGTCTTGAAGGCGGCACTTTTTGGCATCCCACTTCCCCTCTGCTCTTGTGGTGTCCTGCCTGCTGCAGCGGCACTGAAACGGCAAGGGGCAAACAATGGTGCAACTACCGCTTTCTTGATTTCTACTCCGGAGTCGGGGTTCGATTCTATCGCCATCTCGTATGCCCTGCTCGATCCGATCATGACCGTGGCTCGCCCCTTAGCGGCCTTCTTGAGTGCCTTGGTTGCTGGGAGCTTGGAAAATTTCTTCAATCCGCCGCGTCCGCAGCTCACGATGTTCTCTGCGATTGCCTGCCCAGTCGATAACTGTTGTGATGGGCGCAACTGCCATCCCGATCTCCATCGCCGCCATCACGGTGTTATCGAAAAGATGGTGGCCGGCCTGCGTTATGCCGTCTTCGATATTTGGGCAGATCTGGCGGGTTGGTTTTTGTTGGGTGCGCTGCTGGCGGGCTTGATTACCAGCTTGGTGCCGGAAACGGTCATGACCTCATACCTGGGAGGTGGAGTGACCGCCATGCTGTTGATGCTCCTCTTTGGCATCCCGCTCTACATCTGCGCTACCTCATCAACCCCTATCGCTGCCGCACTCATCATGAAGGGGGTCAGCCCTGGGGCGGCGCTGGTTTTTCTGCTGGTGGGGCCTGCGACGAACATCAGTTCAATAACCGTATTGAACGGACTTCTTGGCAAAAGGGCCACGGCGCTGTACCTGGCATCAATTGCGGGTGTCAGTGTGCTCTGTGGCTTACTGGTTGATTGGCTGTACTGGACCTTGGGAATCAAGGCCCAGGCGGTGGTGGGGCAGGCGGCAGAGATCATGCCGGTTTGGCTGCAAGGGGCGTCCGTAATGGTATTACTGTTGTTTTCGATTCAGCCGTTAAGCCGGTTGATGCGGAAAAAGACAGGGGTCAATCAGGTCAAGGGCTGATGCAGGTTGGTAGTGGAGCCAGAGGCCGATCATGCGATAGATGAGTTTGGCTACTGCGTGGGGAGAGTTGCGGTCGAAGGGTGAGGCCGAGAGCTCCACCACGTCAAAACCGACTACCTGTTTATGTTGGAAGATCGCAGTGAGGAAGGCCATCATCTCGTCCCAGGTGAACCCCCCTGGCTCAGGGGTGCCGGTGCTCCAGATGACGCTCCAGTCAAAGGCATCGACATCCAAGGTGATGAAGACCGGATTTGGTAAGCGTTTAAGGATTGTGATAGCGGCCTCGGGGTCTTTCCTGTACTCGGTCATGGTGAAAACCGGGATTTTTTCCTGTTCAATCAGCTCCGCCTCTTCGCGCGAGATGGCGCGCATTCCGACCTGTAGGGTGTTTTTTGTCATCTCCCGGACGCGGGACATGATCGAGGCGTGGCTTAACTTGCTGCCCAGGTAACTGTCGCGCAGGTCGGAATGCGCATCGATCTGCACGACCGACAGCGAGTGATCTTTTTCAAACAGGGCTTGGCAATAGCCGGAACTGATCGAATGATCACCCCCCACCACGATCAAAAATTTGCCATCCGCCAGCACCCGTCGCGCGAGAGCGTAGATCGTGTCAAACATCCGTTCCGGTGACATGCCGTTGAGGTCTGGCGGGGCAAGGGTTGCGATACCTGCGCGATACGGCTCAAATTTTAAAATTTCGTCATAAAATTCTAACTGGGCCGAAGCCTCGATGACAGCCGCCGGAGCCTCGCCGGTACCTCCGCCGGACGAGATTCCACCTTCGTAAGGGAAGGGCAGGATGACCACCTTGGCGGATTCGTATTGGCAGAATTCCGCTTCCAGATCAAGATATGATTTGTCGTTTAGTTGCATTGTGCCGCCTTTAATTTTTCAGTCCAGCTTGGCAGGGAATCGGTAATGGCTTGAGCCGGACGTGTGGCGCAGGTGTCAAGGACATAGGCGCAGAGCAGAGGGAAGATGATGCTGTATTCACCCCAAACCTGCACCAGCTTGTCTTCATCTGCCGATTGATATTTGCCCCAGGTTACCGCTTCGCCGAAGGTGCAGCTCGACAGACTGCCTTCGCGCTCCACCGCTGTGCCAATTTGCAGGCCACGATCCGCCCCCTCGAAATCGATATTTAAAATCTGGCTGATGGTAGGTCCAGTCTGTTGGATGAAGTTTTTTGGGCCGCCACCCCCCAGCTCAACAAAACCGGTTTGTCCGGAGGCATAGGCGATTGCTGCTGAATCCAGAACATCTTTTTGGGGCGAAAGGGTAATCGGCAGTCCTTCAAGGTCGGTGCGAGCCAGGTTCATAGTGATCGAGTGGTTGGCCATGGAGTCCCAGAAAATCGGCACCTTGGCAAGGGCTGCTGTGATGACGAAACTCCGTTCCGGATGCTTGGCCTTCTTGGCCGCCCAGAGGCCGAGTTGATAATTAAACTCCCAACTGGCCAGGGGTTTTTTTGAAAGATTCGGGTAGCAGTCGCGGACAAATTGGCGAAGCAGCTCATCCTGGGCTTCTAGGGTCTCCTTCTCGCGGATGCCGATATCGTAAATACGGGTATCGCCACAGGTGCGCAGGTGGTTGTCATCTTGAGCGGGGTGGATGGATTTGACAGGCAGGCCAAAGGCGAAATGGAGATCGTGATAGACTTGTGCGCCGGTCGAGCAGATGACATCGACAAAGTTATGGCCTAGGAGTTCGACCACCAAACCACCTAAGCCACCGGCGATGCCGGCACCTGCGATACCCAGCCAGATGGTGTCGCCACCTTGGATCATTTTGTGGAAGAGGCGGCTGGCTCGAAAGACGTTGCGGGCCTCGAAGCAGGTGCCGCCCATATACTCGACAAGACGGGAGGCGCTGATGCCTTTGCCCAGGCCAACAGGGACGATATCTGCGGCTTTGGCAAAATGGGATTTACATTTGTGCATAGAAAGACTCCGGATTAAATCAATGTTGGCCTTAGGCCAAATCGCGATGGGTGATAAAAATGGTGTCGGTTGTCTCGTGCAGGAGCTGCCGTAGGTGCTCCGCCATCGCCACTGAGCGGTGTTGGCCGCCGGTACAACCGATGCCGATGGTCAAGTAGGTTTTACCCTCTTGCTGATATTGCGGAATCAGAAAGTGCAGGAGGGGTAAGAGGTGTTCCAAAAATTGCTTGGCCTGGACACTTTCCAGGACATAGTTAGCGACGGCTTGGTCGATACCGGTCAACGGACGCAATTCTGCTACGAAATACGGGTTGGGCAGAAAGCGGACATCAAAGAGGATATCAGCCTCTTGCGGTGGGCCATGTTTGAAGCCGAAAGAGACCAGTCCAACTTGCAAGATCTGCTGGCCACCATCGGCATCTTTGAGCATTTCACTGCGCAGCCCATGAGGTGTCAAGCGTGAGGTGTCAATGACCAGATCGGCAAGCCCTTTGATCTTTGCCAGCAGCAGTCGCTCGGCTTGAATGCCCGCCCTGACTGAGGGGCTGGCGAAAGGGTGGCGGCGGCGCATTTCGGAATAACGCCGGAGCAGCACCTGATCCTCGGCCTCTAAAAAGATAACGCTCAGTTGATGCGCACCACCCTTCAGCTGGTTGATAATTGCTTGGCCAGCGGTGACGAAGCCCTGATCCCTGGCGTCCATGCCAAGGGCCATCCTGGCTAACTCGGGGCGATTCTTGGCATCGTCCAGCAGTTGAGGGAGCAAGAAGGAGGGAATGTTGTCGATACAGTAAAAGCCTGCCTCTTCCAAGGCTTTGACCGCTGTCGTCTTGCCAGCCCCGGACATGCCGGTAAGCAGAATAATTTTTTTGGTGTTGGGCATGGAGGATCGATTGGGTGTGAAGATGCAGGGTACTTCAGGGGTTACAAGTCTCCGTGCTTATCGTCTGCTGATGGCTGGTTTTTTCCGAAATTTGGCAGGGAGGATGCCCAATTGCTCTCGATATTTGGCGACGGTACGTCGGGCAATTTTAATGTTCTCTTTGGCGAAGAGCTTTGACAGAGCCATGTCGCTTAAGGGCTTCTCTGAATTTTCATCCTGAAAGACCTGGCGCATTTTGACTTTGATGCTCTCGGACGCCATG
The DNA here is from genome assembly GCA_028718985.1 of Desulfobulbaceae bacterium. GTDB lineage: Bacteria > Desulfobacterota > Desulfobulbia > Desulfobulbales > VMSU01 > VMSU01. The sequence continues at coordinate 5,172 of JAQUKQ010000067.1, forward strand.
TCTTCTTCGCCGTCATAGCGGCCGATTGACGAGTTGAAGAAATATTTCAGCTCATAAATCCCCTGCGGGGTGTGGACATATTTATTGGTGGTCACTCGGCTGACGGTTGATTCGTGCATCTCGATGTCGTCCGCAACATCGCGCAGAATAAGCGGCTTGAGAAAGGTTGGCCCCTTCTCAAAAAAATCTAACTGAAATTTAACCAAGCTCTCCACCACTTTATAGATGGTGCGCTGTCGCTGTTGGATGCTCTTGATCAGCCACATGGCCGAGCGTAATTTTTCCTGAATATAGCCCTTGGTCTCGTTGACCGAGGCAACCGGGATATCCTTGTGATCCTTTAGTATGTCCTTGTAGAAATTACTGATTTTGAGCCGAGGCAGGCCATCGTCATTCAGTTGGATGACATATTCGCCATCCATCTTGTAGACGTAGATGTCCGGGGTGATAAAATGGGCCTCGTCATCGGCAAAAGCGCGGCCAGGGTGTGGATTTAAGCCGGTAATCAGCTCCACCGCCGTCAAGATTTCCTTCATCGGCAGTTTGCTGGCCTTGGCAATGCCGGCGTAATTCCTGGTCTCCAGAAAGTGCATGTAATCGCGCACCAAGAGGCTGGCGGTCGAGTCACTCAAGGAGAGATGGGAGAGCTGCAGGAGCAGGCTTTCTTTGAGGTTTCTGGCCCCTACACCGGACGGATCCATGTCTTGGATCAGAGCCAGTAACCATTGGACGGTAACTGGAGAGCTATTGGTTTCGGCAATAATATCAGCCTCGTCGACTTGCAAAAAGCCATCTCGATTCAGGTTGCCAATGATGAAGATGCCGACTCTCTCCTCTTCTTCAGTCAACTCATTAAATTTCAGCTGCCAGAGTAGGTGGTCTTCGAGGGAGGTTTTTTTGGTCAGAATATCGAGACTGGAGGACATATCTCCATCATCGCGTTCCCGGAAGGAGGATGGGGTCTCGTACTCGTTCTCGTAGTTTGACCAATCAATCTCCTTGAGACCGGCATTGTCGTCCATGCTGACTTCGGCCGTTCTATCCAGCAACGGGGAGGGTTCTTCCGGAGGGGGGGCCTCACCCATGACCTCGTGCAGGGATTCGTGATGGCTGTCTGGGGTATTGGTGTCTTCTTCGAGGAGGGGATTTTGTTCGATTTCTTGCTGGACGACATCAGACAATTCAAGGGTGGAGAGCTGCAGTAACTTGATGGCCTGCTGGAGCTGGGGGGTCATCACCAGCTGCTGGCTCAATTTGAGTTGTTGTCTGAGTTCGAGGGCCATGAGTTACTGTGTCAGTCGAGCTTGGGTTTTCTATGCAAAATTGCGACCAAAAAGAGAAATCTCTTTCATTGTAGAAATTTTTACGCAAATTACATACTAAAATTTTCACCAAGGTACATTTTTCTGGCAGATTCGCTGTTGATGATTTCGGTCGCTGTGCCATGGGCCAAGATTTTGCCTTCACTGACAATATAGGCGTAGTCGCAGACGGTCAGTGTTTCTCGGACGTTATGGTCTGAAATCAAGACACCAAGCCCTTGCTCTCGCAGCCCACAGATTATTTTCTGCAGGTCGATGATCGAGAGAAGATCGATGCCGGCAAAGGGTTCATCGAGCAGAATGAAACGGGGCTGGGTGGCCAGGGCCCGCATAATCTCTACCCGTCGCCGCTCTCCGCCAGAGAGGGCAAAGCCTAAGTTGTCGGCAAGATGGCTGATCCGCAGCTCGTTAAGCAGGGCTGTAGTCCGTTTTTCGACCTTACTTTTTGAGAGGCCCAGGGTTTCCAGGATAATCTGCGCATTTTCCCGCACTGTCAGTTTTTTAAAGACTGAGGCGTCTTGTGCCAAATACGATAACCCTTTACGGGCCCGTTTATGGATGGGCAGGTGGGTCAGGTCTTCGTCATCCAGCAGGACCTGACCTTGATCCGGACTGATAAAGCCGGCGATCGAGTAGAAAGTCGTTGTCTTGCCCGCACCGTTTGGCCCCAGGAGTCCGACCACGGAGCCGGTCTCCACCTTGAGGCTGATGCCGTTGACCACGGTGCGTTGTCGATACCGTTTAACGATCTGTTTTGTTTCAAGAATTGACATGGAAGCCTTAGCGTTTCTCGCTGTCCGGATAGAAAAAGGCCTTGACTCGTTCGCCTTTCTTTGTGTTGCGCTCGACAATACTTTTGCCTTCGTCCAGGTAGATGGTAAAGGTGTCGCCGGTGACCAGATTGTTATTTTGCCAGACCTTGGTGTTGCCAGTCAGAACTACTTTGCGTTCCTTCGAAAAATATTCGGCTTGATTGCCGGTTGCAACCCAGCCCTCCTTAGTGATTTCGACATGCCCCTTGGCGACCAAGCGTTCTATTCCCCCGTCAAGCGGGGATTGCGCAGTACCGTCCTTCTTCTGGTCTTTTGGGGGTTGTTTGGTCGGGGCAGAGTTTGAGGAGTAGTGTACCATCATCTCATCAGAGTGGATGGTGAGGCCTTCTTGTTTCGCCTCGACTTTCCCGGAGAAAAAAACGGTGTTGTCTTTTTGTGAGGATAGCATCTGGTCGGCCTCGATCTGGACAGGAGTCTTAGGCGTCTCGGCCCAGGTAGGCGGACAAAAGAGAGAAAGGGAGAGTATTGTAAGGGTTGCGAGGAGCTGTTTCATGGTTGTCAGCGAACAGGGGGGAGAGGTTATTGGCAAGAGAGCGGGCAACAGGTGCCTCATCGGTTTTCCGGATAGAGGGCCAGAATATCGGCTTCGTGGGCTGGTGTGATACCGCGCTCGGTGATTAGGCCGGTGATGAGGCGGGCCGGTGTGACATCAAAGCCGTAATTGGCACCACTGGTGCTCTCTGGGGCGATCAAAACGGTTTCTATGTTGCCGGACTTGGCCTGGCCGGAAACAAATTTTATCTCGGTATCGGAGCGTTCTTCGATGGGGATCTCCCGCACACCGTCTCGAATCTGCCAATCAAAGGTTGATGATGGCAGGGCCACATAAAAGGGCACCTGATTGTCATGGGCGGCGAGGGCTTTCAGATAGGTGCCTATCTTGTTGGCGACATCTCCCGTCCGGGTGGTCCGATCGGTGCCAACGATAACCAGATCGACCATGCCATGCTGCATCAGGTGGCCGCCGGTGTTGTCAGGAATAAGGGTATGTGGCACCCCCTCCTGACCGAGTTCCCAAGCGGTGAGCCGAGACCCCTGGAGCCAGGGTCTGGTTTCGTCCACCCAGACATGAACCGGAATGCCAGCCCGTTGGGCGGCATAGATTGGGGCGGTGGCGGAACCGTAATCGACAAAGGCCAACCAGCCAGCATTGCAATGGGTGAGGACGTTGACCGGCCGGCCTCCCTTAGCCTCACTGATCTGTTGGATGATCGATAGACCATGTTCCCCGATGCGCCTGCAGAACTCGGCATCTTCATCGGCGATTTCGCTGGCAACGGCCAAGGCTCGGGCACGTTTGGCGGCAAGGGATGTCTCATGGGCGATGGCCCGTTGTTGTCGATCAATGGCCCAGGCTAAATTTTTTGCCGTTGGCCGGGTGGCAAGAAGTGTTTTTGCGGCCTGGTCGAGATACGATTGGCTGCCATCTTCGGGTGCGGCAAGAGTTGCGGCATACATGGCATAGCCCGCCGTGGCACCAATCAAGCCGGCACCACGGACATGCATCTCTTTGATAGCACGGGCGAAATCGTCTACGGTCACCAGATCTTCGACGATAAATTCGTGGGGCAGATGCCGTTGATCAATGATTTGGACGATCAAGGGATCTGGACTCAGCCAGATGGTTCGGAAGGGTTTACCGTTAACGCGCATGAGATGTTTTCCTTATACCCTGTGACTCAAGGAGCAAGCATGATGAACAGATAGTATATCGCGACCCCTACGCCCAGGGCTCCATAGAGGAGAAGTCAGGGGCGACCAGAACTCTTGATAAGCCGCCAGGCGGTGAAGAGGCCAAGGGCTAAAGCAAAAAAGATGGCAAGGTTACGCATCGATTAAATTCTTATTCACAGGTAACGCCCGCCAAGCTCCGGAGGATCTTACTATTGCACGAACCAGCCGCTGCCGACGCCTTCCTGTTTTGGGGCTGTCGCCTCTATTTTTTCTTCTTTGGCGATCTTGCCAGCCTTCCACAGGCCTTCTTTTTTTTCACCATTAGCCAGGGTTAACTGGCCTCGGCCATCAAACTTGCCCTGCCACCAGGCACCCTCGTATTTGCTGCCATCGGCCAACGTGGCACTTCCCTGGCCACTGCGAAGATTATTTTCCCAATTCCCTTTATAGGTCGAGCCGTCGGGGTAGGTTATGTTCCCTTGACCGTTAAACATGTCGTTACGGAATTTACCTTCGTAGCGCAGGCCGTCAACTGTGGTATAGACCCCGTCGCCACTAAATGAGCCATACTCGAAGTTGCCATCATAGGTCGCGCCATCGGCACCGACATAGCGCCCCTTGCCGTGGAAGCGGCCGCTTTTGAACTCACCTTCATAGACGGCGCCGTCAGCGAAAGTCTTTTTGCCCTTCCCTTCGAATTTCCCGTCCTTAAATTCGCCAACATAGGTGGTGTTGTCGGCGTAGGTTTTGCTGCCTTCACCATCGGGTTTGCCATTCTTGAAGTTGCCGGTGTACTTCATGCCGCCGAAAAAATCGAAGGTGCCATGGCCGTTTTGGCAGTCACCCTCCAGGCATTCGGCCCCGACGGTAATTGGCAGCATGAAAAAAAGGCAGAAAAGCAGGGTAAGTTTCATCGGCGGTGAAGGGGGATGGTTGTTTTGCAACCATCAGGATTATTATTCTACTCGAGCCAGGGTCAAGGCCTCGACCTGAGCCGCTCCGTTTTCTCTGAGTATCTTGGCGCACTCGTTCAACGTTGTGCCGGTGGTGTAGACATCATCGATCAAGAGGATGCGGCGGCCAAGAATTTTTTCCGGCTTGTTGACGGAGAAGGCGCCCTTCAGGTTCTGGCGACGCTCTTTGCCGCTCAAGGTTGTTTGCGGGTCTGTCCAGCGATTGCGTCGCAACAGGTTGACCGCAATATGCCGCCTCTCGTTTGCGAAGAGAAAGCGCGCCAGCACCAGCGCCTGGTTGAAGCCTCGGGATTGAAGACGCTTGCGGTGCAAAGGGACAGGGATGATCAGTTCCGGTGGTGCTAAATCGGCTAAGGTCGTGGCTCTTTCCGCTAAGGCACAAAAGGTGGACCGGGCAACGGTCTTACCGCCATACTTGAAAGCGTGCACGAGTTTTGCGCTTTCGTCATCATAGCGCAAAATGGCCCGAGCTTTGCTGAAATACGGTGGTTTTGCCAAACAGGGGCCACAATAGTGGTTGTCGCCAGTGGTGCTCGCGAATTCAACACCACAGCACTGGCAGAGTGGCGTTTGAATCAGTCGGATTCGACTTTGGCAACTCTGGCAGAGATGCAGTGGGGTAAACGCTGTGAGCTGCTGTTGGCAAAACAGGCAGATCGCTGGAAAGCAGAGCTCTCGGAGCGATTGGGCCAGCGCGAGCAGGGAAGTCTTCACGAGCCACTCGCCAACCACCACTGTCTCTGGCCGTTGGTAAGTGGCGTATCAACTCGCGACAATGTCATAGGGCCTTTAGTTCATGTTGCTGATGATGGCGTCGGCAAAGGCCGAGCATTTCAACTCGGTAGCGCCTTTCATCAATCGGGCCAAGTCGTAGGTGACGGTCTTTTTTGAGATCGTCGCGGCAAGCGCCTTCTGAACCAAGGCACCGGCTTTTTGCCAACCAAGGTGTTCCAGCATCATGACCCCGGAGAGCATCAGCGAACCAGGGTTGACTTTATCGAGGCCGGCGTATTTTGGTGCTGTGCCGTGGGTGGCCTCAAAGACGGCGACTTGATCACCGATATTTGCACCGGGTGCGATACCCAAGCCTCCGACCTGGGCCGCCAAGGCGTCGGACATGTAGTCGCCGTTAAGGTTCGGCATGGCGAGGACGCTGTACTCGGAAGGACGGAGCAGGATCTGTTGGAACATGGCGTCAGCGATGCGGTCCTGGATCAATACCCTGCCCTCTGGCCGCTTGCCGCCATGGTTTTTCCACATATCGTCCTCGGTGATTACTTTATCACCAAACTCTTTTGCGACTTCGTATCCCCAGTTGCGGAACGCCCCCTCGGTGAATTTCATGATATTGCCCTTGTGGACAATGGTGACGGAGGGTTGATTGTTGTCGAGGGCATATTGGATTGCCATTTTGACCAATCGCTTGGTGCCGGTGGCGCTTATCGGCTTGATGCCGATGCCGGAATCGGGACGGATGGTCTTGCCGAGACCGGCGATAAAGTCGATGATTTTTTTTGCCTGTTCCGTCCCTTCAGCCCACTCAATGCCGGCATAGACATCTTCGGTGTTCTCACGGAAGATTACCATGTTGACCAGCTCCGGGGCCTTGACTGGACTGACAACGCCCTCGTAGTAACGAACCGGTCGCACGCAGGCGTAGAGGTCGAGCACTTGGCGGATGGTGACGTTTAGGCTTCGGATTCCTTCGCCAACCGGGGTCGTCAGCGGGCCCTTAATGGCGACTTTGTACTCTTTGATGGTGTCAAAGGTGGCTTGCGGCATCCACTCACCCGTTTTCTCCTTGGCCTTTTCGCCGGCATAGACTTCGAGCCAGTTGATTTTTTTCTCGCCGCCAAAGGTTTTGGCTACCGCTGCATCCAACACCTTTCTGGTTGCGGCCCAGATATCTGGGCCGATGCCATCACCTTCGATGAAAGGAATGGTAGGATTATTAGGGACCTGGATCAGGCCATCTGCCGAGTAGGTAATTTTTTCTGCCACAGTCAATTCTCCTTAGTATAATTTACGGGTATTGTTTTCGGGTGGGTGGCGTGAGCAGAAAGACACCCTGGTCGGACTTGTCAGGGGGGCAGGGCGGCTCTTGTCACTGAACTTACTAAAAAAGTGCACTATACGTGAATTCCCTGCTGCTTTCAAGAGCTGCGTGTCTATAAAGTGTTTTAGGAGGGATGGACGCGCGCGAGATCATCCCCTGCTCAACTGCCTGGAGAGCTCGCGCTGATGACTGTGATGGCGCAGGCATAATCTTCGTGCAGAAGGAAAAAGACGGTGCGTAGGGTGCTGTCTAAGCGAGGGCAGGAGAAATGACCGATCAACCCGGCGTGCGCAGTCTTTTGCAGCTTGAGCAGGGTAATTTCGGTGAATCCAAGGAGCGGAGCGCAGTTCACGGCCTTCCGCAAGGACTCTTTGGCGGACCAGAGCAGGGTGAGGGCCTGGGCCTCACCAAGGGAGTCTCCTTTGGCGAGAAGTAGCGCCAGTTCGGGGGGCGAGGCGAAGCGTTCGCGAATGGCGATCACTTTGGGGCTGACTTGTTGGAGATCGAGACCGCAAGCGTGTCCGCTTACCGCTAGGGCCCCGGCATAGTTGCCGCTATGGGAGATCGATATTTCCGGCAGAAGGGCGTTGGTGTTCGCGGAGCCAAGCAGGAAGGGACGTCCTGATTCATGGCTTTCGACCGATAACTCCTGGTAGCTGCTTGCGGGGCAAGGTCCGTTGTTTAGCAACTTCATGGCGGCCTTTTTGGCGGTAAGACGTCCGCCCAGCCATTCGCGATGTCGTTTGGCAAAGGTGAATGTCGCCAGGCGCTCCTGCTCGGAGTTGGTCAGGTAGGTGGCGGCAAGGTGGCTCTCGAGCAGTACGGTGCTGAGTTGCGTGAGGTTGATGAAGGAAAGGGCAAATTGCGCCTCGTTGCCGAGGAAGAGCTGGCGGTAGCTGTCGAGTTCGGTAGGCGAGAGGAGAGGGGTTTCTTGCCACTCACTTGTGGAAAAGCGCTTGCTATTTTTCACCTGAAAAAGTACCTCAAGGTAGTTTGTAACTATCCAGCGTGCAAACCGGGAGGAGCCGCTCTCGATAGTAAAAGTAACAGGACTGCTTGTGAGCAAACTCGGGCTGATCCAACTTCAGGCAGGAGTTTGGAGAATCATTCCGTTAGCTTTCGGAGCTAAGGAATGTGAAGAAACCTCTTGATTGGTTCGGATAGTTACCTAATTTCGTGCAAGGAGCACTATGACCGCACTTGATATCGGCGTTATTGTTGTGACCGCTTTTTTCGTAGTCAGAGGCGTTTGGATCGGTTTTATTCGGCAACTCGCCTTTTTACTGGCCTTGTTTCTGGGTTACGTGGCCGCTGGAACCTACTACCCATCCTGGTCTCAGCACTTGAGCCAGATCGGCAACCCACAACTTCGTTTTGTGGTGACCTATGGGCTGCTCTTTTTTACCACCTACGTTGTCATCATGCTGCTTGGCTTGGGGCTCAAAAAAGTGATGCAGATCTCTTTCCTGGGTTGGTTTGATCGCCTGATGGGTGGAGTTTTTGGGATGATTAAAGCTGTTTTCCTGACGACGCTGTTATTCATGGCCTTGACGGGTATTTTTACAAGCGACAGTGTTTTTATTAAAGGGGCCTTTTTTACAAAATATTTGATTATCAGCTCAGCCGAGATGACCTCTATCATTAAGGATAAAGAGCTGCGGAGTGAGTTGGTGCTCAAAAAACCAGCCCTGTCAGGTTTTTTGAGCGATCCTGTACCAGTTTTGCAGTCGTTGGGGCGGGACACCAAGTAGGTGCCCCAGCATGATGCCCTGGTTGATCAGGGTGGTCTTGATCACTCCCAGCTTTTGCCAGCGCCGACCCGAGGTGAGGACGTTGGAGTCTGCAATACCGATGCGGCCTGATTTTCGTAAGCATTTGAGGAGCAAGACATCTTCCAGGATCGGTTCGTCTGGGTAGCCGCCGATTTCGATAAATTTTTGGCGATTGAGAAAAATTGCCTGATCGCCATAGGGCAATTGCAAGAAGGTAGAGCGGAGATGGATCCCTTTCTGCAACAGGCTGACCGCGCTCCCTGGCAGATCAATGCTAAGGCCAAAGGCACCGGCGACGATGCCGGGCCGCGCAAGGACAGTTGCTATTTGTCTTGTAAAATCAGCGGGCAACAGGGTGTCGGCATGAAGAAAGAGGAGGATGTTTCCTTTGGCAAGGGCCGCGCCTGCATTCATTTGCCGGGCTCGGCCAGGGGGGGCGCTAAGGACCGTGGTTCCGAGTTGTTTGGCAAGCTCTCTCGTCTGGTCTGTGCTGTTGCCATCGACGACGATGATCTCCAGGACGCTATCCTGCTGGGCACGTTCGACTGTCGCTCTAAGATTTGCCGCTTCATTACGGGTTGGGATGATAATCGAAATGGGCAAGATCGTCTGGTCGGTCGATGTCATGGAGTGGAGGCAGGAGGCTGACGGTTAGCGAGTTGGCCTTGGCTAGGGTTTGTTGAAGAACTGAGGCGCTGCCCCAGGAGATGTCATCAAAGAGAAATGGGTGCGGGGCCTTAAGACCGATCAAATAATAGCCGCCATCAACGGCAGGCCCTATGACCAAGTCATTTTTGTGCAGGGCGTCAAACGCCTCGTGCAGGATATCGGTATTGAGTCCAGGGCAGTCGGTGCCGATGAGAACGACGGCGGTCCGTCCACTGCTGAAGGCGTGAGCAAAGGCCCGTTCCATCCGTTGGCCAATTGTGCCGGCAGTTTGTTGTCGGAAGTTGTGAGCACCGAGCCAGCTGGTCATGGCGGCGGCATCACCGCCCTGGAAATGGATTTCCAGGGCAAGATCAGGCTGCGTGCAGCAGACCTCCTTGACCTTTAGCACGGCGTGCTCGGTCAGTTGACGTTGCAGGTCTGCCGCCCCATCAGCGCCAAGGGCCGGGATAAGGCGGGTTTTGGTGTTGCCTGGCTCCGGGTAACGGGTAAAGAGGATTAGCAGTAAACGGTTACAGGGAACCCTATCTGCTTTGTCAGCGGCTGAGGCTCCTTGTAATCGCTTAAAGACCGGGGATAGCCGGTGATCGTTAGCGATCGACAGCTTTTGGTTTTTGGCCATAAGTTTTTGACGCAGAAAGTAGCGACGACACCATGAAAAAACAACATCACAATCAGAACGGTTCATTATTGCTGCCGCTGCGAGGTGTGCTCCTTCTTGCACAGGAGCAGGCCGATGACAACGCAGAGGTGGCAATGTTGGACAGTTCTTTTTTAGCATAGCATTGAGCGTACGACAAGCAAAGCATAAACCCTCACCGGACTCGTATCGGCAGAGAACCTATCGGAGCCAGGTGGTCGCAGAGGGCCTTGTTGCCTGTGAGGTAAGAGTGCAGGAGACCGATCTGCAGATCTTGGCGGCAGTGGATGTCTCGCTGGCGGCGCTCGATCTGGTTCGTCAGTATCGAAACCAGCTGGAAAATTACATCGCCCGGCATCCTGTTTTTTTGTCCGCCATGACTCCCCTGCCGCTTGACCGTTTGGCACCGCCGCTTGTGCAGGAGATGCATCGGGCGGCAATCGCGGCCGGAGTAGGTCCGATGGCGGCGGTGGCTGGGGTGATCTCGGAGTTTGTCGGTCGGGTATTGCTTGATCAGCTGGGGCTTAGCGAGATTGTGGTGGAAAATGGTGGGGATATCTATCTGCAACGCCAAGGGGAGGCTATGGTTGCCATCTTTGCCGGGGCTTCGCCCTTAAGCAATAAAGTGGGTCTGCGCTTGCGGGCGGGACAGACACCGATTGGCATTTGCACCTCATCGGCGACGGTGGGTCATTCAATTAGCCTGGGGCAGGCTGATGCAGTGACGGTTTTATCGGCCTCAACCGCCTTGGCCGATGCCGTTGCAACTCGAATTGGTAACGAGACGAAGAACGATCGGGATATCAATCAGGCCTTGGCGATTGCCTCTGGCATCGAGGGCGTGAGCGGTGTTTTGATTATCAAGGGGGAGAATTTGGGGGTGTGGGGAGATCTGGAGTTGGTTGGTTTTTGACGCCTAGAGCCACATGGTGCCATCCTTGGTGAGCTTGGCAAGCAGGGCGTCTTTTTCTTTGAGCTCGGTTTGCAGGCGCAGAACCTCTTCATTGGTTACCCGCAAACGCTCGGCAAGCGATTCGGCGCACAGGCGAAAGACGGTGTACTGGAATACGCTGGCCAACTCCTTACGCTCTAAGGTGAGATTTGAACAGTCGAGCCCGAGAACCATGGTCTTGGTCAAGGCCCAAACGCTTGCCGAGCGGGGAGCGCCGTCGATAACTCCCATCTCGCCGAAGAGATCGCCTCCGCGGCGGAGAATGGCGAAGGTGTTTTCGCCTTTGACGATTTTGATCTCGCCAGAAACCAGAAAGTAGACCCAGTGGTCGGTTTCGTCCTTCTTGATGATGGTCTCGCCGGCCTCGTACTCCTTGAGTTTCCCCAAGGCCAAGAAGGAATCGAGTTCTTTATCGGAAAATGCCTCGAAACGGGCTATGCGTCGGAGGAGGTCAAGGGCCTTTTTGTTGTCTTTGAGATATTGGGTTTCCCGCATGATGATTCGTCCTTTGAGGTGTTCTCTTGAGGGAAGGCAATTGGCTGGAGCGTAGCTGGTGCAAGACTGCAAGCTTTGCAACGCCCAACCCCTGTTCACGTACCTAGAGTATAGGCGCCCGGCTTTTGCTTGTCAATGAGGAGTGTGGCGATAAACAGTCTCTTAGCGGCGGCCGCCAAAGAGAGAGCCCATGATGCCGCGAATAATCTGGCGGCCGACCTGGCTGCCAATGGCGCGCACCGCGCTCTTGAGAAACGCCTCGCCCGCACTCTGTCTGTTGCTGCCGCGGACGGTGTTCACCTTCTCTTCTTTTTGCCGCATCTCGGCACGATCTTCCTCCGTCTGTTTCTTCTGGGCACGGTCTCGTAAGATTTCGTAGGCCGACTCACGGTCTATGGCGGCCTCATAGCGGCCCTGCAATGGAGAACGCTCGACTCTTGCCCGGCGTTCTTCCTCGGTAAGCGGTCCGATACGCGATTCCGGAGGACGGATCAAGGTTCTCTGCACCGGCAGGGGGCGTCCTTTGTCATCCAGCACAGAAACAAGCGCTTCACCGATGCCAAGATCCGTGATGACGGTCTCGGTATCGAAGGCTGGGTTGGCGGGGAAGGATTGAGCCACGCTCTTGATGACCGTTCTGTCCTTTGGCGTGAAGGCCCTGAGGGCATGTTGGATTTTCAGGCCCAGTTGGCCAAGGATGTTTTCGGGGATATCCAGGGGGCTTTGGCTAATGAAGTAGATCCCTACCCCCTTCGAGCGAATCAAACGGACGACTTGTTCGATTTTTTCGATCAGCATCTTGGGGGCTTGGTTAAACAGCAGGTGCGCTTCGTCGAAAAAAAAGACCATCTTTGGTCGGTCTGGGTCGCCTACCTCGGGAAGTTCTTCAAAGAGTTCCGACAGGAGCCAGAGCAGGAAAGAGGCGTACACCCTTGGCGAGCGAGCCATCAACTTTGAGGCATCAAAGATGCTGATGACGCCATTGCCGGAAAAATCGACCTGCATGAGGTCGCTGAGTTTTATAGCCGGTTCGCCAAAAAAGTGTTCCGCGCCCTGCTCTTCCAGTACCAACAGTTGACGTTGAATGGCACCGATGCTGGCGCTTGAGATATTGCCGTACTCGCCGCGAAGCTCAGTGGCGTTGTCGCTCATCCAGGTGAGCAGCGAGCGCAGGTCTTTTAGATCTAACAGTAAAAGGCCTTGATCGTCGGCGATCTTGAAACAGCCATACAAGACACCGGTTTGCGTGTCGTTGAGTCCCAGCAGATTCGACAGCAGCAAGGGCCCCATCTCTGAAATGGTGGATCGTATGGGGTGGCCATGCTCACCAAAGATATCCCAAAAGACCACCGGAAAGGGCCGCTGCTGGTAGCTGTCCAGCGGTATTTTCTGCAGCCGTTCGTCAATTTTCGGGTGCGGTGAACCGGCGCTGGCAAGACCGGAGAGATCGCCTT
>JAQUKQ010000068.1 GCA_028718985.1 Desulfobulbaceae bacterium
GTGTCCGATTATTCCTTGCTCCCGGACGTTGACCAGGGGGTCATGATTGTGGTACTTGTTAGGCTAACCAATAGGCTACCTGTCACCTATACTAGCGCAAGATATTGCTCTTTTCAAGTAATTAATCGCGTCCGGCTTATTTTTTTATCATTGCCGATAGAAACAACGCAACCTATTGCTTTTATTCTACTAACTGAAAATCGGCGCAGTTAAAGGACTATCCGACCTGCCGTCCGGCTTTCACCAATAAAGTCGGACGCAACATATTACGACAATGGACAACAGCAACAAGTTTAAAATTGCGCGCCAGGCCCTTGGCAAAAACCAAAAAGAAATGGCAGATTTGGTTAAGGTTGCCCACCGCTCTTGGCAAGGGTACGAGCAAGGGACAAGTGTGCCAGGAGGCAACGTGCTCAAGGTGTTGGCCGAACTTGGGTTCAATGTAAATTGGTTTTTTGACGATGGCGAAACGCCCATGTTTACTGAACCAAGGGACAAGGCGGCTCATATCGATATGGTTAGCGAGATCGCCTTTAACGATAAAGAGGCAACTGCTCGGCGCACGAAAAAGATGGAGGCCGTTTCTTCATTGCTTCACAAGGCTGGAGAAGCGGTCGAATCTTTTCGTGATGAAATAAAAGAGGCCCCGGTTGATACACAAATCGAAGCGCTGACGGAAAAGCTCAAGAGGGAAACATTAAACCGCCTTTTAGCCGAAGACAGACTCAATAAAGAAGAGGAATGGATCATGGTGCCCCAGTACGGCGATCGCCTCTCAGACGGTGGTGGCTCCTTTGTCGAGAACGGCAATGAGGTCGTCGGCCACTTCGCCTTCAAACCAAAATGGCTCAAACGCAAATGCCTATCCGGCAAATGCGCCGTCTTCCATGTCGCCGGGGATTCAATGTTCCCAATCATCCAGGACGGAGACGTAGTGCTGGTGGATATGGGACAGAACGACCCAAAAGAGGTGCGAGACGGCAAGATCTACGCCTTTAGCGAGGGGGAGTTGATCAGAGTCAAACGACTGTCGTGGGAAGGACAAGCACTATGGTCAATCAGCGACAACAAGCAGGTAAGCCCAGACCGCGCGATTGATATGAGCATCTTCTCCTTAATAGGCCGGGTGATCTGGGTTGGACATGAGGTGTGGTAGAGGCACAACATCTAGGGCAGGCACCAGCGAACTTAGAGTGCGGAGGAAATGACACATGGAAATATTATGGCTCATTGGCGGTGCGTTCATTCTTGCGTGCCTTTACTACTATTTTCTCCCAGAAGACAAACTGGATGAAAAGATTTATGGCAAAAGGAAGGTGGAGATGATCTGCCCCCACTGCCAGACCAAAGGCAAGGTACATACCAAACCGGTGACGAAAAAAGCAGGCGTCAGCGGCGGCAAGGCTACAGCGGCGATTTTAACTGGCGGGGTTTCCTTACTGGCGGTGGGGTTATCCAGGAAAAACGACATGACCGAAGCCCATTGCGTGAATTGTGAATCAACATGGACATTTTAATTAAATCGTTACTCTTTGCGTGGATTTGGGCAGCTCTTTCATCTGCTGCACTTGCCGGGAATCTACCGGACCCGGTCATGACGCCAGGTGTGGCCGACCCCCGTGTCACACAAGAGACGATTGATCAAACAATTTGCGCGCCTCATTACACAGAAACAATTCGTCCAAGGACTTCTTACACCAACAAAATCAAGCGGGAACAGATTGAGGCTTATGGTTACACCGACAAAAACTTAAAACACTATGAGGAAGATCACCTTATCAGTTTGCAACTCGGTGGTTCCCCCGATGATCCGCGTAACTTGTGGCCACAACCCTATTCCGGAACGTGCGGAGCCAGGATTAAGGACAAAGTAGAAGGGAGATTAAAACGATTGGTGTGCAAAAAGAAAATCACTCTCAAAGAGGCCCAGCAGGCCATCGCTTCCGATTGGATCGCGGCCTATAAGCGGTATTACGATGCCGCTGGGTGTATTTGAATTTGCCGCTGGGGGCTTGGTTGGGCTTGAGGTGTGGAGGGGGAGGAGGGTGAATGGGCAACGGTACCGAACAATTTAAAATCAATCTCAATCAAAACCTATGGGGGCTTTTAGTAGGCTTTGCTGCCTTAGGAGGTGCTGAGCACTACAAACTGAACACGCTTTACTGTTTATCTGGAGTCGTCTCATTAATTATGGTTATTTCAATCGCAGTGACAACACTTGCGTACACAATCAATTACTGGAAAGATAAGACAGGGGGGAAATGAGTCAGTAAAGAGCGAAGACCGAATTATCTCCACAGAAGCGTAATTCACGTTTCTGTTTTTTTGGCTAAAACAATAGGTGCTAGTATTTTTACCGGATAGTGCCAAAGAAAAAGAGAAGAAAATATGACTGACATAATAGAGAAAAAACAAGTCTGCGGCATCGTTATGCCGATATCAGCTATTGACGATTGTTCCGATGCTCATTGGCTTGAGATCCGGGAAATAATCTCAGAATCAATCGAGAAGGCAGGGTTTGAGGCCAATATGGTAAGTGATGCTGATGAAGTTGGCATCATACAAAAAAGGATAATTCAAAATCTTTATGAAAACCCAATGGTTGTTTGTGACGTGAGCGGCAAAAACCCGAACGTTATGTTTGAGCTTGGGATGCGATTAGCCTTCGACCGACCGACAATTATCGTTAAGGATGACAAAACCGCCTATTCATTTGATACCGCCCAGATTGAACACCTGGAATATCCACGAGATCTCAGGTTTAAGAAAATAGTTGAGTTCAAAGCAAAATTAACGGAAAAAATCATTAAAACAAATGAGGCCGCCGCTAAAGATCCTTCATATACAACATTCTTGAAGCATTTTGGCGAGTTTAAGGTGGCAAAAATCAAAACTAAAGAAGTTACCCGCGAAGAATTAATCCTTGATGAATTAAAAAACATGCGCGTAGCTATATCAAGACTATCTCGATTTGGCACAGCCTTACCTCAGAACAAGAATTTAGTGGGGCGGGGATATGAATTAGCCTTTACACCTGGAGAACATAGCGAAAGAAAAATTCACGAGATGGTTGCGTGTTTAAAAAACTCCGTTGATGTCCTAGATTGCAAGCACATAAGAGATGAAGATGGTTCTACAAGGGGAATTATCTTGTCATGTACTGATGAATTTAACGAGCAAGTATTAGATGACTTCAAGAGTCCAATTAAAGCATCAATTACCAAAACCAAACAACCATTCCCCTCTCCACGCATACGTACAGGTAAAAGCTGATTTGCAATCAGCTTTTTTTGACCAAAATATCAGATGCTAGTATTTTTTCGGATAATATAAAATCCGAGCAGAGGAGCTATCATGCTTAACCCAAAAGAGCGATGGGCCTTATTCTACGGGCAACAACTAAATCCATTCCCCGAAGGTCTAAAAACTCCAGACATGCCAATGGCCGAAATCCTTCCCTTATTGCATACCCGCCAGCAAAATGGGCATTCGGTAAAGCTCATCAATAACGAGACTGCCGCTGTCAGAATCACAGATATGACAATTGACACCAAAGAGAAAATTGCCTGCCTCTTGATACAGTATGCCGACAAGACCATTTCCGATCCTGTATTTAGCAACCTTGAAAATGGTGCGTTGAGGGTGGAACCTAAGCTTGACGGAGAAGGTGTCGCAGTATCTGCCCACATGCTTATTTCTTTGACTCCCAACAAAGATAATCCACGAGAATACCTAACCTTGCTCGAAGATATTCCAGGATTTACCAGGTCAATGATTGAACATTTTTTGACAAGTGAATTTAGGCAGGTCAGTGATTTTGAATTTGTGGACGATAACAAAAAGACTAGAAGGTGCAGGCCTATTGTTGCTCTGGAAGGGCACACATCACAAACCCTTCAGGATGGTCTCAAAAAAGGCTTTATTCAAGGGGTTGAGCTAGTGAGGTATGGGAAGAAATCAGACTTCGACGAATCAGATTACACGACAGAAGTCTCTTATAACGTGAACATCAAGTGTGTTCGAACAGGAGGAGATGGGGCTGTTGGCCTTATCAATCGCTTATTTGGAAAAGCAAAAGAACAAAAATATACGGAGATGAAAGTCCGTTACAAACGACCTGAAGGGCGGCAGCAGACAATATCGATCCCCACAGGCAGAGAAGGTGCCATTGACACCTTGTTCACCAGAATGGAGAAAATAAAAGTGGAAGACCCTTTGCCTCAGTGTTCATCGGAAATTAATGCCGAAGTCCTCGCCAAACTAAAGGGCTTATTAATTGCTACACGATAGAAAAGGTTGTAAATGAGCTTTATGGAACTACTATCTCGCTTATTCAGGCCACTTGACTACGTAAGGATTAAGCATCCTCACAAGGTCTACTATGACCTCTATTTCCCATTGATTTTGGCAAGCTTTTTCACTCTCCTTTTCGCTTATTTGCCGGTTCAAACGCAAATTATTGGCAAGGATGGACTTGTCCGAATCATCACTGACATTCTTCAAATTCTGTCAGGTTTTTATATCGCGTCTTTAGCCGCTATAGCCACCTTCAACAAGGCGGGGATGGATGACCTGATGGAGGGAGAACCGCCAACACTTGAAGTTCTTTATCATGGCAAAACAATGACCGATAAACTTACCCGGCGGCGTTTTTTATGCCTTCTTTTTGGGTATCTGTCTTTATTAAGCCTTTTCCTTTATTTTTTAGGCGCTGTTAGTGCGTTATTATCCGCAAATTTTAAATATTTATTTGGCCATCAACTATGGTGGTTGGCCAAAGCAAAATGGACTTTTGTCTGGATGTACCTTTTCTTGACATCGAACCTTATTATTACAACCCTGCTTGGTCTTTTTTATATGGTTGACCGTATCCATAGGAGAAATATTATAGCAAGACATTCACCATCTAATGGAAATTCCAATACGCCTGATGACGAATAGAATTTTCTTATTTTATTCGCAAATTTTCTTTTTTCTTTAAATTTTCTCAGCTTCATTTTTTTTCTGCCTTCCAGATTAGCCAATCCCGATAAACACCAGCGATTCCCAATAAATCCCGCAAAAAAATATATCTTTTCTTTTTCTCAACTGATTAGTGTGTCAATACTGGCAGAGAAGCCTTTATTCATGAGGGATGCGGCAACCACCCAAAGGTAGCACCAACAAAAAAGGCACTTAACTCAAAGTGAGCTAAGTGCCTAATTTTACTGGAGCCGACGACGGGAGTTGAACCTGCGACCTACTGATTACGAATCAGTTGCTCTACCACTGAGCTACGTCGGCGCATATGGAACAGGCATAGAGCCTGGAATTGATATCGGCTTGAGATGAAGATCCCATTCCTCGATGCCGATATTTTCATGTTGCTAGTATCAATTTTGCTGCAAACTGTCAAGGCCTAAGCCAAAGGGTTTTCACACTCTTACACACCTTGCGCAAGAAGTTTGCAGTTCCCTCGTAATCTACGATTTATTCGCATTTTTTCCATTTTTGCTTGGTACTGTAAAATTTTCATGGTATCAAGGCGACCAAGGTATTTATGGTATCGAACTCATCGATCCCCAAGAAGAACTCATAAAAGAATTCGCCTGTTCCGCTGAAAACCCAGGGAATTCAGCCAACTACGATTCAGCGGGCTCACGGCGTGCGATGACCCTCTTCACGACGCAATTTCCCCTCTGACGCATCTGTACCATAAATCCGCAAAAGCCCCGCAAAGAGGTACTCAATCGCAACTATTGAGCAATAAGCAGACTCCGCTAAACCGTTTCGGCAACGCGTACACCACCTCGATCGCCGTCATCAGTGATGCGGCCTGACAGGTACCCTTTTTTTATTCCTATGCCCAGTCATGGAGGACAGATTTTGCGTTTACGTCTACCTACAATGCGTAAAAATGAGATTTTTTATGAACTGCTCGAGAAACAGGCCGCAGCCGCTGTAAACGCGGCCCAAGAGTTCTATAAACTAGCGAACGATTTTGCAAATCTTGCAACGTATGCGGTCAAAATCAAGGAGATCGAAAGTGAAGCCGACCATATCACTCATGATTTGGCCAACAAAATCGACGCCACCTTTGTCACCCCTATGGACAAGGAGGATCTACGAGCTCTCTCTTCTGAACTTGATGACGTAACTGACCATATCGAAGCATGTACCGGCAGGATGGCGCTCTACAAACTGACCCAGGCGCGCCCGGATCTCGTTTCCCTGGTGACTATGCTGGTACGTATCACCGAAGCTATGCTCGAGGCTGTCAAATCAATCCGCACCATGCCTAGTCGAGAGCAGATGCGCGACATCTTCATTCGCATCCACCAGATCGAAAACGAGCACGATGCCGCCTTCAGGAAAGCACTCGCCGATCTGCTTAACGCACCGGATGCTGATGCGATCAAAGTCATCAAGTGGAAAGAGATCTACGACCGCCTGGAGACCTCAGTTGACAAATGTGAAAGTGTCGCTAATACCATAGAGAGTGTGGTTGTCAAGTATGCTTAGCGTGTCGCTGCTCGTCATCCTGATTGTTGTTATCACCTTGGCGTTCGATTACATCAACGGCTTTCACGATACCGCTAACGCGATCGCCACCGTCGTATCAACCCGCGTTCTTTCTCCGCGCAACGCAATTATCATGGCGACCTGCCTCAACTTCATTGGCGCGCTCACCTCAACCCAAGTGGCAAAAACTGTCGCGGCAGGCCTCATCGACACCGCACGCTTCCAGATAGCCGACGTCAAACAACCGGAGGCGTTTGCCGAACAATTACAAAACCCCACTGATCAGATCTCGCAATACATCGCCGAACACCTTTCTCCTGCCACCAAGCAGCTGCTCGTCCAAAACGCATCAACAACGAGTCCCTCTCCAGAATTACAAACAGCTATTGTTGATGATTTAAACCGGATCATTCAACGGTCTGATCTCTATTCCGCTGATCGATTCGCTGGAATTTCACTGAAAGCAAAGACTATTGAGAAAGCCAAAGCCCCTGAAAAACTTAAACTTGAAGGGTTAGCGATCCTGAATCGCTCGTTGCTCGAAAAGGCCTACCCTCACAAACTTGCCTCCAACCAGCAAATATTTCAGGTCGTTATCCTTGCCGCCGTGCTTGGCGCCATCGTCTGGAATCTCATCACCTGGAAATTCGGCATCCCCAGCAGCTCTTCCCACGCATTGATCGGAGGATTGTGTGGAGCTGCAATCATGCACGGCGGCCTTCCCTTTGTGCTTTGGAACGGCATTCTGCACAAGGTGCTTATCCCTTTGGTGGGTTCTCCGCTGATGGGCTTCTTCATCGGCTTTGTCATCATGACTCTCATTTTCCGGTCTTTCGCCAATGTCCATCCAGGCCGGGTCAGTTCCTCCTTCCGACGCCTGCAGATTCTCTCGGCAGCAGCGATGGCCTTCACCCATGGGCTCAACGACGCACAAAAAAGCATGGGCATCATCACCATGACGCTTGTGAGTACGCGAATCATCAGTGAACCAGTCGTACCTCTTTGGGTTATCCTCTCTTGTGCCTCGGCCATGGCACTTGGCACCTCGGCAGGTGGGTGGCGCATCATCAAAACCATGGGACACAAAATTATTCGTCTTGAGCCAGTGCACGGTTTTGCGGCAGAGACATCGGCAGCCATCGTCCTGTTTGTCGCCAGCCACTTTGGTATGCCGGTCAGTACCACCCATGTCATCTCCGGCAGTATTTTCGGCGTTGGCTCCAGCAAGCGCATGTCAGCCGTCCGCTGGGGCGTCGCCCAAACCATGGTTGTGGCCTGGGTTCTGACCCTCCCCGCCTCGGCCTTGGTTGCTGCGCTCTCTTACCAAGCGCTTATCTCCATGGGGCTCAGTCAATAACGACAGAAAAGCACCGCCTATTTTCCTCCGTCAAGCCTCTTCCACTCGAAAATCCCTGTGCTGCCCGCTCAAAGGGCACTCAAAAGCCAAACGTACAGCTCGCAAGGCGAGACCCGTCTCATTCTGATTGCCAACGCCATATTTCGGGTCACCCATTACCGGAAAACCCTGCATGGCAAAATGACGACGAATCTGATGCAGGCGGCCAGTCTGCAGCGTAATCAGCAATCGACTTATCGTTATTCCCGTGCCGTTTCCTTCTGGCGGTGATGAGCAAAGGGAACTCTGCCCGAGAAGCTGATACTCGGTCACCGCCTCCTTCCCATCCAGGGGGAGGCAAATGCACCCCTGGGCCTTCTGCCAGCCCCCCAAAACCGTAATGACATATTGCTTGCGAACCAGGCGAGATTGAAATATCCGACTAAGAGCCGCTGCTGCTCCTTTAGAGTGGGCGATGACCATCAACCCGCTCGCCTCCCGATCCAAACGATGAATCAGAAATGCATCGCGGACGGGAGAAAAGTAGAGTTGTGCTAAACGTAACAACGAACAGTGGTCACCAAACTGCGTTCCCTGGGCTAATAACCCCGCCGGTTTGTCCCAAACACTGTAGTCGACATGGTCGGCAAGCAACCTGGGCATGAAGGGCTTAATGCCCAGGATCGACTCATCATAATACAAGAAGACCCTATCACCTGCATGCAACCCGGTTTTCGCCTTGCGGTTACGTAACACCTTGCCGCCAGCGCGTTGCACCCACACCCCGCCTTTACTCATGCAGTCCTTGAGTCTGGCCTTGGGGAGACCGCTCTGCCCCGCCAAAAAGTCGGCAAGAGTCGTCTCGCATGACACCCGGTAATCTGCAGTCGCACGCATAAACGATAATGATATTACAGAAGAAGGGCGGCAGCTAACAAGGCCTTGGTATACGGATGTTTGGGATCGGCAAAAATTGCGTCGGCCCTGCCCTGCTCGACGATCTTGCCTTTTTGCATGACGGCCAGGTCATCGGCCAAGGCGCGCATGACCCGCAGATCATGGCTGATAAAAAGATATGTCATCTGATACTTGCCCTGCAACTCGCGAAGAAGTTCGATAATCTGAGCCTGAATCGTCATATCCAAGGCCGAGGTTGGTTCGTCAAGCATCAAAAATTTAGGCTTGAGGACAATCGCACGGGCAATGGCGATTCGCTGCCGCTGTCCTCCAGAAAACTCATGCGGGTAACGTCTCACCATCTCAGGATCTAGCCCCACCTCACGCAAACCCTGCTTCACCCGTGCCGCCACCTCACTTGTACCCATGGTCGGCTCATGCACCCAGAGACCTTCACTGACGATCTGACCGATAGTCTGTCTGGGCGACAAGGATGAGAAAGGATCTTGGAAAACAACCTGCATATCGCGCCGCCGCTGCCGCAGCTCCTTGGCCGAACACCTCCGAAGATCAACCGCATTGAAGTGTATTTCCCCGCTCGCCTTAATCAACCTGAGCAATGCCAACCCCAAGGTGCTTTTCCCTGATCCGGATTCTCCGACAATGCCAAAAGTCGTGCCCTGGCGAATATTGATATTAACCTGATCAACGGCCCTGATTGCCTTAGCCTTTCGTCCAAAAAGTGAAGTAGCACCCCCGAAATCGACAACAACATCCCGCGCCGAAAGCAATGTTTCTTGAGTAGTATTCCACTGACGCCCACCGCTGGGCATACTGGCCAAAAGCTCTTTGGTGTAGCCAGCCTGAGGATTGGTAAAAATTGCTTCCGTTGCCCCAGCCTCGACAATCATCCCCCCTTTCATAATCACCACTTGACGGGCAATCTTTCTGACCATCACTAGATCATGGGTAATCAGCAAGAGTGCCATGCCAATTTCCGCCTGCATCTCCTGAATAAGTTGCAGAATTTGCGCTTGGATCGTCACATCAAGGGCAGTTGTCGGCTCGTCGGCAATCAAGAGATCGGGCCGACAGGCAAGTGCCATGGCCAACATCACCCTCTGCCGTTGTCCACCGGAGAGCTGATGGGGGAAATGGTGGAACTTGACTTCCGCCTCTTGAATACCACAACGATCAAGCAGGCGAATAGCCTCGACATGCGCGGCACTCTTATCAAGATCTTGATGCAGCAGCAGCGGTTCCAACAGTTGACTGCCCACAGAATAGACCGGGTTAAGTGAGGTCATCGGCTCCTGAAAGACCATGGCAATGCGATTACCTCGAATCTTTCGCATGGCGGGTTCATCAAGGGCGAGAAGGTTTTGGCCGTTAAAGTCTATCTCTCCACTATTCTCAACCTTGGCCACCGTCTCCAACAAACGCAAAATTGTGAGGGCGGTAACCGACTTTCCCGAACCGGATTCACCCACCAGGGCAACCGTGTCTCCATGGTCTATGGCAAGTGATATCCCCTTTACCGCCACAGACTGCCCCCTGGCATCTTGGCTAGAATTGATTGACGCGGCAGAATCTTGGCCCGTAAAGCGTACCGTCAAATCTTTAATGGTCAGCATCTCACACCTTTCTCGGGTCGAAGGCCTCGCGCAAGGCCTCACCGATAAAGATTAGGAGCATCAAGGTGCCAACCAGTACCGCGAAGCTACTGAGCGACAGCCACCAGGCATCGATATTGCTCTTCCCCTGGGCCAATAACTCGCCCAAACTGGGAGCAGGTGGCGGCACACCAAGGCCAAGAAAGTCGAGACTGGTAAGGGCAATAATCGCCCCTGACATCCGAAAAGGCAGAAAGGTGATCACCGGCGTCATGCCATTCGGCAGGAGATGACGAAACATGATGGTTGCATTGCTAACGCCCAAGGCCTTGGCGGCAGTGACATAATCAAGATTGCGCCCTTTAAGAAACTCGGCACGCACATAATCGGAGAGACCTATCCAGCCAAAAAGCGACAGAAGGATCAAAAGAAGTGCCACTGAAGGCTTGAAGATCGAGGAGAAGATAATCAGCAGATAGAGCTCCGGCATCGAGCCCCATATCTCGATAAAGCGCTGAAAAAGCAAATCGGTCTTGCCACCGAAATAGCCCATCACTGCCCCACTGACAATGCCAAGCAAGGTACCAATAGCGGTGAGAGCCAGCCCGAAGAGGATAGAGAGCCGAAAGCCGTAAATCAGGCGAGCCAACACATCACGACCTCGATCATCGGTGCCGAGCAGGTTATGCCGGTTTGGCGGCGAAGGCACCGGCTGCCCCAGCTCCAGGTTAATCGAGTCGAAGCTATGCGGGTTGAGTGGAAAGAAAACAGAGTTGCCATCAGAAGTCAGTTTTTCCAGAATATAGGGATCCCGGTAATCGGTTTCCGTGTCGAAATCTCCTCCAAAGGTGGTCTCAGGATAGGAATTCAACACCGGAAAATAGAGGCTGCCTTGATAAGAGACCAGAAACGGCTTGTCGTTACTGACCACCTCGGCAAAGAGGGTTACGAAAAAGAGAATCGAGAAGATTACAAGGCTAATGAAGCCTCGCCTGTTGGAGCGGAAACGACGCCAGCGGCGTCTGCTCAGACTATTGGTTGCCATTGCTCAAACCTTCTCCACACTTTCGAAAGAGATACGCGGGTCAACCACCACGTAACTTAGGTCAGAGAGAAGTCTTGCCACCAAACCGATAATGGTGAAAAAATAGAGCGTGCCCAACACCACCGGGTAGTCTCTATTCATCATCGACTCATAGGCAAGGAGGCCCATGCCATCGAGTGAAAAAATGGTCTCGATCAGCAGGCTGCCGGTAAAAAAGGCGGCGATAAAGGAGCCGGGGAAACCGGTGATGATCGGGATGATGGCGTTGCGGAAGATGTGCCGATAGAGTACCGCCCCTTCGCTCAAGCCCTTGGCTCGGGCGGTGATAACATATTGCTTCCGGATCTCCTCCAAGAAACTGTTCTTGGTTAGCAGCGTCATGACAGCCAGGCTCCCCACCGTGCTGGAAAACACTGGCAGCACCATGTGCCAGAGATAATCAAGGATTTTCTGCATAAGCGGCAATTCCGACCAATTATCCGACACCAGGCCGCGCAGGGGGAAAATATTCCAAAAACTCCCGCCACCAAAGAGCACAATCAAGACTATCGCCAGCACGAAACCAGGGATAGCGTAGCCAACCAAGATAGCGATCGAAGTAGTAATATCGAAACTCGAACCATCGCGCACCGCCTTTTTTATCCCCAAGGGAATACAGGTCAAGTAAACGATGAAAAAACTCCACAGGCCAAGCGACATGGAAACAGGCAGCTTGGAGATCACTAGATCCGCCACCCGCTGGTGGTGGTAATAACTGGTGCCAAAATCAAAACGAAGATAGTTTGCCATCATGGTGAAAAAACGTTCCAAGGGCGGCTTGTCAAAGCCATAGATCACCGTAAGCTTTGCCATCTGCTCTTGATCCAACCCCTGACCACCCTGATAGAGACCACTTCGACCGGCACTGGCCTCATGAGCGCCTGCACCACGCCCTTCGATCTCGGCCATCATCCGCTCAACCGGCCCACCGGGAACGAACTGGGTGACGACAAAGGTCACCAGCATCACTCCAAAGAGGGTGGGGATCATAAAAAGGAGGCGGCGCAGGATATACGAGCTCATTTACCTTTCATCCACCAGGTCAAGAGCACCTGATCCGGCTGGTAATAGAGGGGAAGGGTCTGAGGCCTCGAAAAGAGATCCCAATACGCAAGACGATGCGAGCCAACATACCAGTTGGGCACCAGATAGTAGCCATACCATAGAACTCTATCCAAGGCCCGACAGGCCGCGGTAAGCTCTTGGCTCTCGGTCGCATAGATAATCCGATCGACCAGCGCGTCAACCACCGGGTCTTTGAGGCCCATCAGATTACGGGAGCCAGGACGCCCAGCCGCACTGGAGTGCCAATAGTCCCGCTGCTCATTTCCCGGTGACTGAGACTGTCCGTAGGTATTGACCACCATATCGAAGTCAAAGTCCTTGACCCGCAGTGAGTAAAGCGCTGGATCAATCGTCCGGTAGCGTGCCTGGATGCCCAGCCTTTGCAGATTCTTCACATCGGGTTCGATTACACGCTCAAAAGAAGCAGAAACCAAGAGAATCACGAAGGCCAATGGCTTCCCGGCCGCATCAACCAAAATATTATCCTTGACCGTATAGCCCTCCTCCTGCAGCAGCGATTTCGCCAGGTTCAAGTTCTGCCGAAAACTGGCCGGTGCTTTGGTTGTGACTGGGGTTAACGGGGTGCTGAATACCTCGGCAGGCAATTGATCCTTGAATGGCATGAGGTAACTCAACTCCAACCCTCCTGGCAGGCCAGTCGCGGCCAGGTCTGAATTGCTGAAATAGCTGTTGCTCTGGGTGTATTGGTCAAAAAACAGGCTCTTGTTGGTCCATTCAAAATCAAAAGCAAGGTTTATGGCTTGACGCACCCGTCGATCTTGAAATACCGGACGCCTTAGGTTCATGACAAAGCCCTGCATCCCGGCGTTATTGCGATGCGCTAAATTCTCCTTGATGATCTTGCGCGACTCAAAATTAGGCCCTGACAAATCACGCACCCATTGCTTAGCAATATTGACCGACAAAAAATCGAAATCATGGGCCTTGAAGGCCTCCACCGCCACCACCTGATCCTTGTAATACTTATACGTCAGGGTTTCGAAATTAAACATGCCTCGACGCGTTGGCTGCTGCTCACCCCAATAGTTGGGATTCCGCTGATAGCTGATCGACTTGCCGGCGATGACCTCCTTAACCGTGTAAGGGCCACTGCCAACAGGCACAGTCAATCCTTCCCCCTCCTCGCTGAAAGGATGCTTTTCGTAGAAGGTCTTAGACAAAACCGGCAGCTCACAGGCGATCAGATGCAGTTCCCGATTCTTGCGGCTGAAGTGGAAAACTATCGTGTCTGGAGCCTTAATTTCGGCAGAGGCGATATCGTGGAAATAGCTCTGATAAAAGGGATGGGCGGCCCCACTCTTCAAGGTGTCCAGTGAAAATTTCACGTCTGCCGCCGTTACCGGACTCTCATCAGAAAAACGGGCGGCCGGGTTCAGGATGAAAGTGACGCTCAAGCCATCGACGGCCAGTTCAATATCTTTGGCGATCAGACCATACATGGCGAAAGGCTCATCCAGACTTTTCACGGCCAGGGGCTCAAAGACCAGTTCCGACAGGCCTGCCGGCGCGTTACCCTTCAAGGTGAAAGGGTTCATCTTATCAAAACTGCCAATATCATGCAGGATAAGATCACCACCGACTTTAGCCTCGGGCGAGGTATAGTCGAAACGAGTGAAGTTAGCCTGGTACTTGAGCTTACCATCCAGGCTCACCCCATGGGCGGCAGAGGCAGGATCTACCGGGGCCAGAAAAGAGCCGCAACAGAGAAACACAAACAGCATATAAGATATGATCTTCATGGGTTGGTTAGTATGTATGATTTTTCTCGTTACCAAGCACCAGCTGAGCAAAACTTGGCGCAATTCATTCAAGGTGTGACCACAACCTCAACTCCTTGAACAACATTGGAGTCCTCTAACACTTGATAAGCCAACCGGTGCTGGATGTCGCCGGGCTGGAGCAACAAAACCGGGGCTAATAACGAACTGATCCCGAAGTAGGGCCGCAGGCTTTATCGGCATCCAGTCAGCTGATTTATTGGCGCTTTTCCGGCTGCCCTAGCCGTTCATTGGTCTGTAAGTTTCGCAAGTTGTCGAGCAGTATTGACGTTTCGTATCGTCATTTTTTCATACAGAACGTGACCAATGATTTTATTGATGTGACTTTTGTTATAGTTTTTTCGGGCGACATTCCAAAAGAGTGCTCCTTTTACATATCGGACATCGATAAATTCTCTCCGCACAGGCAGGATTTTTAAGGCATTTTCGTTATCTGCCTCGTTGAAAAGGTACGCAACGTCAGTCTTTTGAAATTCGTCGTTTTTCCATTCAGTCGGGATTGAATTGTTTATCAGGTTAAGCTCCAAGGAGGATTTAACCAATACTGGTATTTTCTTTCCAATCAGTTTTTCAAGGCCATCTTCAATTGAAAATTCAATTTCACTTCGTGGCAGTTCAGAATCAAATATTACGTTTCCAGAATTAAGATATGTGGTCACGTTCCCAAATCCAATATTTTCGATAAGTCCCCTCAGGCTCGCCATTGGAACTTTTACAGACTTCCCGACATTGACCCCTCTGAGTAATGCTGCATACATCATCAGTTTTGCCCATTTTCAATGCAGTAATCGGCGCTAGCCATTGATGATCAGGCCAATTTACCTTGACAAGTAAACAATAGCTGCCAAATCAGGCGACTCATCCTCAATATCCGCAGCATGCGATCCCGCTCCCCGCCAAACTCTCAGGGCAGTCATCAAGCCAATATCGCCCCAAGCGCCACCGAAATAATATTGGCCACCATCACCATCAAGGCGGCATCGGATTCGGTAAAGCCTGCGCCATTTTTATTAAACATCTCAACCACGCCAAAGCGTGTCCCGTTGAAATACATCGGCACCGCCAAGAGTGACTCTGGAGCGCAGGGGCTGCGCCGATCACAGGTCTTGTCAAAACGATTGTCCTGATCGATACTATTGACGATCGCCGTCTGGCCGTGACTACAGACCCAACCGGCCAGCCCCTTGTCGGCGGGGATGGCCTTGCCCTCAAAATGCTCTTTGGCGAGGAGAGTCGAAACTGCCACAATCATCTCTTGCCGTTCCGGCACTTCAAGCAGTATTGAGCCGCCAACACAACCAAGCTGCTCTGCCACCAAGTCCACAACCTGCTCAAACATCCACGGATCATTAAACGAGCTGTGCAACATGACAGAGATTTTCAAGAGCAACTCAAGCTGCACCCGACTCAGATCGGCAAAGGCAACTGGTGGCAAGACCTGAGCCAACAACCCATGACACAGGACTTTTGGCTTGATGGCCCCCATGTCTATCAGGATGTCTCCCAAGGTTTCCTGCTTTCTTTGCAAATTTGCCCAGGTCAGAAACCGTTTTTTGAACGAATTCACTGTGGGTGCTTCGCCATGCAGCTCAGAATTTTTTTGCCGCCGCAGGGCTTCGACAAGTTGTTCTTGGCTGATCGTGCCCAAGGCTGTCAGAACGGAGCCAATCCGCTGCCATTGCGCCTCGACACTCAAGAGCTGCCCTGCCAGATTGGCTGTGATATTCTCCAGATACGGATTTCTGCCATCACCAAAAAAGGCGATGAGATAACGATCCACCCGACCAAGAGCCTGCAAGCGGGGCAAAACGGTGCGTTCATAGAAGGATACCGTTTCGTTCAACATTTCACTGGATGATCCAAAAACTTTATGCCCCTGCGCCAGCAACTCTTGGCGACCTAAAAAATCATAGGCCTCCTCAAATTCTCGAAACAACTCTTTGATGTTCGCCATGTAGTTAACATCCGACATCTGGGCAATTAAATCCGCCATGCCCAGGATGCTGGCCAAACGTCTGCTTTCAGGCGCAGGGTAAAGCGTTTCCAAATCAGATGGTTGAAAAAATTCTGTGACATCGAGCAAGGAAACCGTGTCCGTGACTGCGCCCTCCGTCCATTTCTTTGAACGCAGATAGTCTGTCAGAATGCGCTTACTGCGCTCGACGTGAGTAAAAGTAAACTTGCCGCCACACCCTTTATCGTCGCCACGATCTTTAATATACCCACTATCGTGAAACAGAGCGGCCGTCACCCCCATCAAAAACTGTTCTTGGTCAAACGGCACCGGTTCAACACGGTTCCAGCCAACCATAGCACGGGAAACAAGCAACGCCACATCGGTACAATGTCCTATTGTATGATAACCAACCTGACAGGCCTCGTAGGCCGACCACTCCCCGTTGTACAACGCAACAACATCCCGGGTGATCTCTTTGAGCGCTGCACACCCATCAGCGTACGCTTCCTGGGCAACACTCAAAATCAAGGATATTGTCCGTTGGTGATCGGCACCCTGGTGAGGGGTATCAGTGGTAGACGACATCATAAAACTTTCCTTTTTACGTTGACCTTGGTATAGAAAAACCAAACGATGCAGGAGGGAAAAGCAACCGACATCAGTCATCTAGGCCCAGCCTCTGACGGTGTGATCGCCGCCTGGACTTTCCCCGTTAACTTTTCACCTGTTTCCTTTTACCTAACTCACCTATAGCCATATCAAAAAATATTCAATGGAGCAATCGATTATGGGTCAGACGATAACTGAAAAAATTTTTGCCGCACACCACCGCGACAACCCCTCCGGGGACAATGTCGTTCTCGACATCGATGTGGTCATGTGCCACGAAATCACCACGCCAATCGCAATCAATGATCTTGTCGAACGAGGAATGGACAGGGTGTTTGATCCCACCAAAATCAAGGCGGTAATCGATCATGTTACCCCCTCCAAAGATACCAAGACTGCGACCCAAGCCAAAATCATCCGCGATTGGGCGAAACGCCATGCTATCGTTGACTTTTTTGACATTGGTGCTAATGGCGTCTGCCATGCCCTGTTCCCAGAAAAAGGCTTTATCCGTCCGGGAAACACCGTTATCATGGGGGACTCTCACACCTGTACCCACGGCGCTTTTGGAGCTTTTGCGGCTGGTGTTGGCACCACCGATCTCGAGGTCGGTATCTTGAAGGGGGTTTGCTCCTTCCGTACTCCACAGACCATCAAGGCGACCATCACCGGCAAACTTGCCAAAGGGGTCTACGCCAAAGACGTGATTCTGCACATCATCAAAGAGTTGACCGTCAAGGGCGCCACCGACCTGATCATCGAGTTTGTCGGGCCAGTAGTAAACACTATGTCGATGGAATCACGCATGACACTCTGCAACATGGCGATCGAAGCCGGCGCCACCTGCGGGGTCTGCCTGCCGGACCAGGTAACCGCCGAATACCTCTGGCCATTCATAAAGGATCAGTACAGCGATCTTACCGAGGCTGTCGAGGATTTCAAGAAGTGGCACTCCGACCCGGACGCGACCTATGCCCATGAACTCACCTTCGACATCACCACACTCACCCCGCAGGCCACCTATGGCTACAAGCCAGACGAG
>JAQUKQ010000069.1 GCA_028718985.1 Desulfobulbaceae bacterium
TATTTATTGCCCTCTCATCGACCTGGTGAGGCAACCCGCAAGCGCGATGGAAATCTTGGATTAACCCACTAGGATCAGTGGACATCCTACCGAGCATCTTTCGAACATGCTTACGAGAAAAACGTCCCGCTTGAGGGCTACAACCATGAAAATGTGCGAAACCGCTGATTACGACCAGTAGAGATGCTTGAGACAACAATCTAGAGGAGAGCAAGTGAAGACCCAAAGAGTGACAGACAAGGACAGGGCCTGGAGATTTGCGATCACTGAGGACATTTTCCGCATTATCAACGGATTGATCACATCCAGGTGGAGAGCTAGCCGGCCGCAACCTCGCATCTCGCGCGATGTTCTCAAAACCGAGGGAGGACACTGCCCCCCAATAGCCACGATTGGCTAGCTGGAAGGATGACAATCCCGTATGCCACCCTTGCCAACACCTGTCACTAAAGGCCCACCCATGCTGCAGAAAAAAAATTGGCTCAAGATTTCGACAGGGTTCTAATGGCATGGAGAAGTCTATCTACTTGGTCTTTGTCATGTTGACAGGTAAGGGTCAATCGAACCCTGGCTTTTCCATTTTCAACAGTGGGGGGGCGAATGGCGGCCGCTACCATTTTTTGCTTAAATAGTCCTTGAGATAAGGATAACGCGGCATGATCCTCTCCTACAATGATCGGCACAATTTGCGTGCTTGAATTGCCGGTAGAAAGTCCTATTTCCTGCACTCCATCTCGAAGATACTGCGCCAAACCTTGCAAATGTGACCTCTCCTGATCCATTGTCGGGACAAGATCAAGAGCCGCGTGAATAGCACCCAAAACTGGCGGCGGCAGCGCCGTCGAATAAATAAATCCCGAACAAAAATTGATCAAATATTCCCGCAACTCGTTTGAACAAGCCACATAGGCCCCAAAAGAGCCTAGTCCCTTACCAAAAGTGCCCATAACCACATCGACATCCTTGCCACAGGTAAGCCCCATGCCTTGATGCCCAAAAACTCCGGTGGCATGCGCCTCATCGACAAGCAACAGTGCATGATAGCGCCTGCTAAGTTCAACCAAGGCATCCAAGTCACTACGATCTCCATCCATACTGAACACCGATTCGGTAACAATGAGAATCCGTGCATAAGCTTGACTGTGTGCGGTCAACAGTTCCTTCAGGTGGTCAAGATCGTTATGTCGGAAACGCATCAAACGAGCTCGACTTAACAAGATTCCTTGGTTGATACTATTGTGGCAGAGGCGGTCGGCAAGAACCAGGGAACCCTGGCTGACCAAGGCGGGGATGAGGGAGACGTTGGCCTGAAATCCTGAGTTCATGACAAGGGCTGATTCGCTTCCCTTCATAACAGCCAATCGCCTTTCAAGATCAGTAAAACAGGGGAAGTTGCCGCAGACCAGCCGTGAGGCCGTAGCTCCCGCCCCGTATCGAGCCATATAGTGGGTGGCTCCTTCAATCAAGGCGGGATGAGACGCCAGTCCCAAATAATCATTGGAGCTGAAATTGGTCATTGCCTGGCCATCAACTTCAACATTTGCTCCACCGGCAGGGGCGACTGACTTCAACTCCCGGAGTTGGCATCTGTTCCTGCGTTCCGCCAAAGCAGACCGTGCAAACTGGTAACGATTGTCTATCAAGTGAGTTATAACTTTTTTTACTATCTGCGCAGCGCTTCTTACATATCGCCTTTTTTACGACCAATAGTTTTACGTTTGGCTGCTCCCTTCTCTTTTTTGGCCGCAATCGCAAGCTTCAACTCTTCCGGAATACCACGATCTTTACCGGCCTTTTTCCGACTGGCGGATAAAGCCTTGGCACAGAGTGGCTGTCGAAGTTTAAGCCCATGTTTTTGCCGATACTGCCGCCCGGTGAGGTCATGCGACGCCAGATGTTTGTGAGACAACATCTTGAATTCCTGCCCACACTCCAAACAGACAATTTTATTTTTTTGAATTGACTTCTCCGGCGTAAGATCAGTGGCTATCGAAACTTTCGGCAATTCTTCAGAAGAATTTGATTGTTCGTTTATCTGCAGGGCCTGTAATGTTTTATACGTTGCCTGTAGAGAAGCAGCTATTTCATCTTGAGTCATACTTTTGGTCGCGCTTTGAGACTGAACAATATCCGCTGCCATTTCAACTAATGATTTACCCATGTCATGTTCTCCTTGTCGATTGTAGATGTTTACGAAAATAGCAATTTACCTTTTATTTCATTGCTGATTGTGTCCAATTAAATGATCATGGTCAAAAAATCAACCTATAATTATAAAATTGAATTACTACGGCATAACAATGACGAACTGCAATCAATCAACAGGAAAAATAACAGGCTGGGAAAAAGCCTTTTTTCTGCCTGCAAGGTCTCTTTTACAACAACGGCAAAGCATTTACTTCGGCAACATAACCTTAGCTCGCGTCCTCCATTCAACAGGAAGTTCCTTTATTTGCTCATAAGCGGCATTTTCATTTAAAAAAGATTCATCCAAAATAACATGAAAACGAAAATTGCCTTCTGCCGATTTGGCTGGCATGATCAACAAGGGTGGCGCTTTCTCAGGATATCCTTTAACAGTGTCATAGGCTTCTGCCAAAGCCCTGGCCTCTTGCAATTCAACCCTTATTCGATCGGTTGGTGCAGAAAATTCGGTATCAGGCAAAACCGGGAAATGAACTACCGTCTCCACCTCGACATCGTCAGGGGTGGTTATCTGAGGATTGACGGCCAGCACCATAGCCAATTTTGAAGGTGAATAGCGGCCATAAACCCTGGCGATCATCTTGCTGATAGTAACGCCCTTCTCGACCGCGACACTCCCTAGAATTAAAGGTGAAGAGGACTGTGCAGAGGGCGCCACAGCAAGTGTTGACGCCTCACTTTTTTTCCCCTGAGCAGAGAGGTTCTGACCATGAGAAGACCGCACCTCCTTCTCCAAAGCAGGAGCTTTTTCTCGCATGGCAGAAATAATCCCATTTCCGTCAGGCATCTTGTCCTTGCCGATGAATACGGCGGCTAAAACACACAAAACCACAACAGCACACATAAGTAAAATTCGATTGAGGACGCTAGTTCTGCTACTCGAGCTATCCCTGGCAGCACGTAAGACATCAAAAACTCCAGCCTGTTTTATTTGTGTAACTAATATCGTAATGATGACCTTCGAACAAAGCATGACGATACGACGGGGGTACCCCCTGGTCAGACAGTAAATAGCTAAAATTGCGGCAGGACTAAAAAGCTTAGGTACTGGCCCATCCTCAGTATGCGATTTCTTTAGACGGAAATCGATCATTAAACGAGTATCGTGGAAGCTTAGGGGCTGAAGATACTGATAAGTGGTAATACGATCGGCGAAATTGGCCTTCTGTTTCAGTATTTCTTCAAACTCCTTTTGAGCAAAGATAACGATCTGCAGGAGTTTGTACTGGTTAGTTTCAAAATTGAGGAATTCACGGAGGATCTCTACAGCAAAGCCCGGAAGTTTTTGCCCCTCGTCTAAAATAAGGAGAGGAATCTTTTGATTCTGAATCGATTCTTCAAAGAGATATTTTTTAATCGTATCCTTGAGCTGCCACTCCGAATTTTCCTCTGCGTTGCAATCAAGACCAAAGGTTTTGACAATAGTACGGAGAAACTCCAGCGGTGTCGTAAATTCTGAATCTAAGATGAGGTAGGGAAGTATTGAGGTGTTCCCCTTGGTGACGACCTGGATAAGCTGACGGCACAGAGTGCTTTTGCCAGTCCCGATATCTCCGACAACCACACTCAACCCTCGTCTCAAGCGAATTGCCAACTCCAGCTTCTGCACACAACCTTGGTGCTGAGCCGATTGAAAAAACATCTCGGGATCTGGAGAGTTCGAGAATGGTTCTTTTTGTAGATGAAGTAGGGTGAAATATTCCATGGGCAAGCAGCAAGAGGATGGAGACAACCGCTGGCGACAAACAGCGCCGCCGATGAACATAAAACTGATTTTCCACCAAATAATAAAGGCCATTTTACTATAGAGTCAAGCACTATAGCAAAATGGCCTTTATTGCTCAGAACACCAGAAAATCTCTGGGGGGAACTGTCAACTTCTCTCAATGAGAGAGAAAAAAGGAACTCTGAATCAAATCACTCAAAACTCCTACTGTAATTTTACGGTCTTCACATAGGGTGCCGCATTATAATCAGCTGCTACGAACCATGCTGGGCCAGCAGTAACTGTCACTGTTACACCGGTCAACGTCGTTCCGTATGTCACAGTAAAATCCCCTAAAACCGTATCAGCAGAGGCACACGGTCCAGGTGAGGCAGTGAATGCTCCAGCCGCACTAAGCGCCGTAACCGTATTGCCGCCAGCGATACATTTTGCATGTGCAATCGAGAGATTTGCCGCTCCGGCACCAACAGCCCCGAGAACTGCGGCATTATGCGCTTCAGTCTGCATATCCATATATTTAGGCACGGCCACTGCCGCCAGGATACCAATCAAGACCAGAACAGCAATAATTTCGATTAGGGTGAATCCCTGTTGGTTTCTAACAATATTCCTAACTCTCATGCAAATTCTCCTTTTTGTAAAATGTCTCTCAATAATGATTCCTAAACCAAAAAAGCCTTCGGAAACAAGCAGTAAAAAAATTATACACTACATTTTTTAGAAATATCAACTCAATAAAAAATAATTCAAAAAAATGCGAGGAACACGCAATTGCCACCTCAAACAAAATCATTTGCCGTTCTCCCCCATAACGTAATCTTTTCTTTAACTGCACAATAATGCTACACTCTCCGTTACATGTGTACTATTATTGAACTGTTAAGCAGGATTGATTCTTGCGGCGATATTGGAGGAGAATGTAATATCGACAACCTGCTGTAGGGTTACCGATGCCCCTGCTAAACAGTGGGAAAATGTCTTATGCGGCAACAGATCACAATTTTCTTCTTTCCAACTAGGACAGAGGCAGCAACAATGACGCAGCCCAACCCACTTTCTTATGCCGGTAACGACAAAGGATTTACGCTGATCGAGTTCATTGCCGTCATCCTGTTACTGGGGATACTCTCGGCTATTGCGACCTCTCGCTCCAATACTCTTGGTGATGAAGCAAAGGTTGCCAGCGCTATCGAGATCGTCAAAAATCATCTACGCTACGCCCAAACGAAGGCGATGAACTCCGATGTGTCATGGGGAATCAACTTTGCCGTTTCACCCTATAAACTTCGGCGTGACACAACAGACGTCAACGACACCCTCCCGGGCGACTTACCTCCTGGGGTATCGTTTACATCAAGCATCAATCCCCTCATGTTCGAAAACCGTTGGGGGAGTCCAGGCAATACCAGCATCACAGTTACGGTCAGCAAGGGCACAAGCAGTAGGACATTCACCGTAACAAAAAACACCGGATTCATCCAATGACCAAATATCCAAAACAACCGCATAGAGGCCAACGTGGGTTTACCCTAATCGAAATTATCATTACCTTAGTAGTTCTTGGCATTCTTTCCTCCATGCTGGTAACGGTAGTTGGTGTCCCATTCACCAGTAGCTCCCAGCCAATTTTTCGACTCCAGCAGACCATGTCTTTACAGCAGACGATGGAAAATATCCGAGCCAACTTCGCCGCCACCAAAGACCTCGGCACATTCAATTTTGACTCCTTCAAAGGTACTATTGGTGCCACTGGCAGTAGCCAACAGAACAACTTCGGAACCTACGTGGTTGTCAGCAATAGCTACATCAAGTTTAATGCTTCAAGCCACAATGAAGAGCCTGGAGTAGAAGCGGATGGAGTCCTCAAGGTGTCTATTAAGGATCAGTCAAGCGGTCTGATCCTGACTGAACTCTTCGTAATCTGGTAAGATGATGAGACTTCGTCCGCCCCCGTTCAGATCAATCGTTACAGGCCATAGTGGTTTCTCGCTGCTCGAAATGATCATGGTTATCCTACTCTTAGGAATTATCGGAGCGCTAGGGGTATCGAGCATTTCTAACGTCATCGACGGCTTTTTACTAAGCAAGGATGCAGCAGCTACCGCCTCTAAGGGCCAACTGGCCCTCTTGCGACTTTCACGAGAGTTCAGGGTAATCAAGTCTGTGACTAGCGCGTCGGCCACCTCGTTTACGTTCAAAGCCAAGCACGGGAATACCGATGCCGAGGACAAGACCTACACCGTGACGAAGAACGGCTCGACAATTACCATGAACGATGGGGCCTCGACTGATATTCTCGTGGATCAGGTTAGCGCCTTGGCACTGGCTTATTACGACACGTACAACGGGTCCGCGCAAACAACTTGGAGCAACACCCGCACACTTGTCCAAGTCGCAATCACCTTAAATGGCCCAAACAATTCAGCTCAGTTGTTTACCACCCGTGTGGCCCCACGAAACCTATAAAAGAGTCTCTTTCCCCATGTAACTACAACTCAATTTGCCTATATCCCTATGTCAATTCGCTCACACCTAAATCAAAGGCTGAATCTCTGCTTTTTTATCCGTGTCTTCCCCGCAGGGCAGCAAGGATCGATACTTATCGCCACTATTATCGCGATGACCATTATTGCCACACTGGGCACAACCATGTACTCCTACGTCTCGACCTCTAACCTGAATCAGATTGCGTCAATGAGCGATACCAAAGCCTACTATTTGGCAGAATCAGGTGGCCATTTTGCCGTCAAGCAACTCACCTCGATCGATTCAGGCAATAGCACAGCCCGCAACACCCTACTAGCCTCACTTGCGTCCACACCTTACACTGTCAGCAATACCGGCCAGTTTCAATTACAAAACTTCACCTACAGCACATCTCCTGGCTTCCACGAATACCGCTTCTCAGCCAAAGGATCACCTACCGATGGTTTGGCCTCCCGATCAATCAATTACATCATCAAAGTACCAAATGCCGCAGGCGAAAGTATCCCGTTTACTGGCACAGGCCACACCCTAAACACTAATAATTGGGAAGTCACAGGTAGCGCTGATCTTGATAGTGGTGACAACAAAGTAGCACTCAATGACGGCTCAGGTAACACTCAGATTAGCATGAACTGGACGAACGCCAGTAGCACCTTGCCAAACCTACTAGACACATGGAACGACTCGGGAGGTTTTCTGACCTACGAGGTTCAAGCCAAATTCAGACTGAGCACCGATCATGATGTCTTAGCGGGAATTTCCTTCCGGCTCAATACAGGCCCAACCTCCAGCATTAACGACGACAGTTTCTATGGAGCTTCCTATCTCTGGTGCAAAGACCACACTGATCTCGCCACATTCTGCGGCTCGGACACATCTAAAACGTATATCATACTATGGCGACAGGCCAGTAACGGTGCCAAAACCATCATTGGCAAGCAGTTAGCCAGTAGTGTACCAACAAGCCCAAGTCTGGTGAGCAGCGGCAAACTGGTCAGCTGGGCTACGCTCGTTGTCCGAGTTCAAGAGCAGCTCAACCCCACCACTTTAAACAGGGAAAACTTAATCTACGTCTTTGCAGGCAGCCCGAATGGCAGTCCAAGTTGGAATCAAAAAGGAACGACGGAGTGGAGCTACAGCAATTTATCGGCCGTCAAATGGAGCACATCGTTCTCCGGGACGGACTGCTCAGGTGGAGAATTGTCCTGCGTCAGTGACCCAACACTCACCACCTCGAACTTTGCCAGCCAAACTCCAAATGAGATCGGTCTTCATGCCTTCGGCAATGAAAAAGCAGAAGTAACAGACCTGGGGCTACGATTTAATTTCAACGGAGGACAAGCGACAACCTATTGACGGCACGTATGCACACCACTAACCACCTTGTTTTCACCCTTATTGCTGACGATACCATCGATAAGCGTCACGCAAACCATCCTTAAAGCTATATGTTGGCTGCCAGCCTAGCTCCGTCAATCTTGTCGTATCTAACAATTTTTGTGGCGTTCCATCTGGCTGACTGGCATTAAAGGTTATCTCTCCATTAAAGCCAACCACCTCTTTTACCATTTCTGCCGCCTCGCGAATGGTCAGATCCCTGCCGGTTCCTATATTAACGAAAGATTGAGGATGCTGTGCGGACGAAGGATCAAACAACGCCTGTTTCAGTCCCATGACGTAAAGGCAGGCAGAAGCCATATCATCAACGTGTAAAAATTCTCGTCGAGCATTCCCAGTACCCCATACTTCAACGATTGGCACTTTACCCCTCACCAGTTGTACCGGTGAAGAGGAGAGATCGCCTCCTAACCCAAGGGTTTCCTTCAAAAATTGCGGAATAGCACCAAAAATCGCCGCATCTTTTTTTATGCCCTCTATATCGCCTCGTTGAACCAATTTTGCCAAATGAAATTTTCTAATCAAAGCCGGAATAACATGGCTGTTCTCCAAATGAAAATTATCATTTGGACCGTAGAGATTGGTCGGCATAACAGACCGATACGACGTCCCATACTGGCGGTTATATGACTCACAAAGCTTTATTCCCGCAATTTTTGCAATGGCGTAGGGCTCGTTTGTTGGCTCAAGAAGGCCCGTGAGGAGATGCTCCTCTTTCATTGGTTGTGGGGCAAATTTAGGGTAGATACACGAACTGCCGAGACACAAAAGCCGCTTGATGCCAACTTTGAAGGCTTGGTGAATAACATTACATTCCACCATTAAATTCTGATAAATGAATTCAGCGGGATACGTTTTATTGGCATGGATGCCACCAACTTTGGCCGCAGCTAAAATCACATGATCAATTCTCTCGGTTTGAAAAAAATCACGAACGGCATGCTGGTCGGTAAGATCTAGTTCAGCATGGGTGCGTGTAACGATATTGTGATACCCATCAGCTTGCAACTTCCGCAGTATAGCCGAACCCACCATACCCCGGTGCCCGGCGACGTAGATTGTTGAATCTGGAGAAAAGATTTTCATCTGGCACCGATCGCACTTACTCATAATAATTAAAAGACTTAAACCCTTCACTCTTGCAGAGCGCGTCCCGCTGAGCCTCTTCCAAATCAGAACAGACCATCTCCTTTACCAGTTCTTCAAAACTGATGCGTGGCTCCCAGCCAAGTTTGGTCTTTGCTTTCGATGGGTCGCCCAAGAGGGTTTCAACTTCCGTTGGCCGGAAATAACGAGGATCAACTTTGACGACAATATCGCCTGGTTTCAAATCGTTGACGATAGGACGTATCTGCTTTCGTTTCGCACAAATACCATCCGCCTCGCCCCGAAGCTCCTGGATAACTCCAACTTCATCAACCCCGTTACCTTCCCACCGTAAGGTTATGCCCATCGCATTGGCGGCATGATCAACAAAATCTCGAACAGAATGTTGTTTCCCGGTGGCAATCACAAAATCATCCGCTTCTTGCTGTTGCAACATCAACCACTGCATAACGACATAGTCTTTGGCATGCCCCCAATCCCTTTTTGCATCAAGGTTGCCAAGGAATAGACACTCTTGCAAACCCAGGGCAATCCGGGCCAAAGCCCGGGTAATCTTTCTTGTCACAAAGGTCTCGCCCCTAACCGGAGATTCGTGGTTGAACAAAATGCCGTTACAGGCATAAATATTATACGCCTCTCGATAATTGACTACGATCCAATACGCATACATCTTAGCTACTGCGTAGGGCGAGCGCGGATAGAATGGCGTTTTCTCCGTCTGAGGTGTCTCCTGCACCTTACCAAAGAGCTCTGAGGTAGAGGCCTGATAAAATTTCGTTTTCTTTTGCAAACCAAGAATGCGGATAGCCTCAAGCAAGCGAAGCGTGCCCAGGGCATCGGAATCAGCGGTATACTCTGGCTCCTCAAAAGAGACTGCCACATGAGATTGTGCCGCTAAATTGTATATTTCATCCGGTTGCACCTGTTGCACAAGATGGATCAGGCTTGAGGAATCTGTCATATCGCCATGATGAAGAATTAAATTTCGAGTCTTCTCGTGCGGATCCTGATAGAGGTGGTCAATTCTATCGGTATTAAACAGAGAGCTTCGACGTTTAAGACCGTGGACCTCATACCCTTTTTTTATCAAAAATTCGGCAAGATATGCACCATCTTGGCCGGTAACACCAGTAATCAACGCTTTCTTTTTCATTAATAGTCCCTTAATAATTGTAAACTCCTGGATGCACTGAGTATAATACGCTAAACAAGTCAATATCCAAAGACTACCACCTATAGCATTTCATCTTCTATGTGTAAAACTAGAAAAGTCCGTTCAGATCTTACTATATTTTTTCTTTTTTTGGGTGCTGCACTCATCCTTCGCACTCCCTCTTTTTACTGTTCAGTATTCGACTGGGATGAAAGCAGTCAGATTCTCCTTGGGCAAAGCATTCTAGATGGCAACTTACCTTATGTCTCCGCCTGGGTAATGAAACCTCCTATCGACTTCCTCTTTTACTCTCTTTTCATACTGATATTTGGCAAATCAATCTTGGCTATTAGGGCAGGAGGAATCGTGCTCATCGCCTTTGCCGCAACTCTTCTCGCTAAAGCAGGTACTCGACTTGCCAATGGCAAAGCAGGCCTTGCCGCTGGACTCCTGCTTATCGTGCATGTCAGTTCCCGACGCTGGGGACTTGCCACGATGCCAGAGCATATACTACTCCTTCCGTCCTGTTTGTTTCTTTTTCTCATGACGTTTAAGCAAGACCGCAACATTTCTTTAGCCATCGGTTTGGCGATGGGAATAGGCTCTCTGATCAGAACGAACATGGTTTTTGACGCCATTGCATTTGGCGTACTTATCTTATCAGGACTCTTGATGCCTAACACTTCGCTGAAAGAACGGGGTGTCAGGTTGTTATACTTTTCGGCAGGACTGCTTTCCCCCTTGGCGTTGGTTCTGACAACATATGCTGCAAACGACAAATTGACTCTTTTTATCAATACCAACGTCACTGCAGTGCTAGGGTATGTTGGCCAAGAGTTAACTCTTTCCGACAAATGGCAAATCTTTGCCCAGAATATTCGCGAAGACTTTCTTAACGGCAACTACCTCCTTTGGATGCTGGTCGGAATTGCCTTATTGTTATTGCCATTGAAAGGACCTCTCGCAACTCGTCGATATTCTGTTGCAATAATAGCAATCTTAGCAAGTCAGCTTGCTTCAATTTTTTATACAGGAACTAATTTCGCCTACCACTATCTTATCATGGCAACACCGATCATGACGCTAATGGCCGGAGTTTCGATTGACACCATTGCCAAATCAATGAAGGTTAGAGGTAAGATCTCCGCAGTCTACTGGACGACAACACTTTCAATTCTCGCGCTACTCCCTTTCTTATGTGGCCAAGGAAACCTTATGACTAAACATTCAAAAGTCATCAATCATCTCATAGGAGAAAGTAAAACAATTGACGACCCCTGTGGAGACATAAGTGCATATCTTAACAAAATTGGAGTTGCAAATAGATACATTCTCATGATGAACAGCTGTCAAATAGTCTATTGGCAAACAGGTGCTAAATATCCCACAAAATATATTCACCCAAGTGATCTTTTAGAAAAAGAATATATGCTCCAAGCGATTGACGGACCAGATGCAACCAGAGAAAATGAGCTCAAAGAAATTTTGGAGAAACGACCCAAGTTTATCATTTGGCGACGAGACAAATGGCCGCAGCCCAATAAGACATTAGATACAATATTGCGTTACAATCTAGATCTTTTTTACACCATCGATACAGAAATGGCAGGGCATATCATCTATAAGATGAAAGAACTTTAGTAAGTTAAGGTCCCAGAGCCCTAAACGTAGTAAGCCTAATGCCGAGATCCCTAAGTGTTTGCGGCAGAGATTTATGACAGAGTGCAGCAACTTCATTCTCCCAATTATACTTCCAATGTTGATAGCTTCTACCAGGAGTAAAGCCAGGATGGCACATAAGTTCGGTACATCCAGAAGTCGCCAAACTTTTGAGCATGTCATGAAGTGACATGCAAGAGAGTCTTCCACCATCAAAAAAACCGACAAAGTTTTCCGTTGTCTTTATCTGGAACCTCTTAGTCAACTTACACGCCAGACGCAGCAGCAACAATTGAAAGGTTCGGTATTGACTTCGAGAGACTATCATTCTCGAGGTGAACTGTTCACGAGGCAAACGAATATATTTGATTTGAAACTGCTCGGCAAGTTCCACAACCACCGGGAGTATCTGAGGAAGCAGATGAAGGTGTTGATGTGAATCAATGTGGGAGGGAGCGATCCCGGACTCTATAACCTTGGAAAATTGTGCCTCAAGTTCCTTGCGAACATCGGCAAGAGATATTTCTCCTTTTGACATTGCCAGAACAAAGGAGATGACATTCTTGGGCAACAAGCCAGAATTCTTAGTAAGAGAAGGAATAGCGCTACGGTCAAGAACCGGCTTTTCTTCTACCAAGGTCAAGTGAATACCAATGTCCAACTCGGAGAAACTTCGCCCAAGCGCAACTGCATCCTGAAAGGCATCTCCATTCGTCATGAGAGAGGCCGCAGTAACAATCCCGTAGCGATGAGCATGAATGATCCCAGCGTTTACCTGCTTGGCAATCCCAAAATCATCCGCATTGACAATGAGGGTTCGCTGGCCTAAAAGTTGCTCAACACCAAGCATAAAGGGCTCTTGTAGAAATTAAGCGAAAGCTTTGTGCCTCATAGAGATTTTGAGGTTTTCATTGCAGGTTTGACATTCGCAAGCTGTTGTTTACAGGGGTTTTCTCGCTAACGATAAATCTTGGTCTCCCTTTTGCCTCCAGCAATATTCTTCCAACGTATTCGCCAATCAATCCGAGGAGGATAAACATCACTCCCATCAAAAAAGAGATAATAGACACTGACGAAGTCCATCCTGACACAGCAGACTGCGCAATATACTTCGAGTACAGCGCATAGATAATCCCTGAAAAAGCGACCGCACTTGTCAA
Source organism: Desulfobulbaceae bacterium (assembly GCA_028718985.1). Lineage (GTDB taxonomy): Bacteria > Desulfobacterota > Desulfobulbia > Desulfobulbales > VMSU01 > VMSU01. The sequence goes on from JAQUKQ010000069.1 coordinate 12,896, forward strand.
AAAACCAAGGATGATTGCGAGACGTAGCGGAATTGTCGAGAAGGAAACAATACTATGCCATGCAAATCTTAGCATACGTGTAACTGAATACGTTGTTGAACCGGAATACCTTTGCTGGGCTTGATAGTGAACATCAAACCTGGGGTATCCTGTCCACTGTACAAGGCCTCTTAAAAAGATACTGCGCTCTCCCATCTGCAAGATATCGTCTAAGACCTGTCGGTCAAGAAGCCGAAAATCAGCCATACCAGACCTGATTTCAACCCCAGAGCAATAGGAAAAAACTCTATAAAAAAGTTTTGATGACACCTTTTTGAAAAACGAAAAATCTTGCGGTTCCTGGCGAATGGTTTGGACAATTTTATATCCATTTTTCCAAGCATCTATTAATTTTGGCAGAACATCAACTGGGTGTTGCAAATCGGCATCCATCGTTATGACGGCCTGACCCTTTGCCCGGCTAAGTCCGGCAAGGAGGGCATATTGATGACCAAAGTTTTTGGATAAACGTACCCCCTGAACACCTGGAATCCCTTTACTGAGTGATACAATGATTTGCCAAGTATCATCATCACTTCCGTCATCGACAAAAATAACTTCCCAGCTCTTCGTCTGCACTTCTAAAACAGGGGCAAGAAGTTCCCACAGAGGCATGATATTACCACGCTCATTGTAAGCGGGAATGACAATTGAAATGGTTGGCAGCATAGACAAAGCAGTCAGATTAGCAATAGGTTATGAAATGTTTTAGCCATAGCCCAGTTGACGCTGCAAACTTGTCGTCTAGGACGCTTGAAAAAAGCCCTTAATGCATCATTAACCAACGACCTCAAAGCCAATTTTTGCAATGGCCTCTTTGATCAGCTCATGGCTTACCGGACTGCTCTCACTATAGGTTGCCTCTTTTTTATCGAGATCGACCGAGACATTGGTCACCCCCTTGATTTCGCTCAAGGCCTTGGTTACTGATGCTACGCAATGCTGGCAGCTCATGCCGGAGATCATAATTGATGGCATCGTCTTTTCTCCTTATGCTGTTAGGCGTGTCAGTTTGTATAAATTCGTTTTATCCTTATCATGAATAATAGTGATTCTATCCCCTGGCAAGAGTATTTTAGCTGACACCTGCCAGACCCCAACAATAAGGATGCACCAAATGGCACCAGAAATCAAACAAAGTAAGGGCTTGATTCACGGCATGCATTGTGCAGCTTGCTCCTCTCGCATCGAAAAGGTCCTTAATTCGATGGCGGGTGTTCAACTTGCGACCGTAAACCTTGCGGATGAATCCCTGCATTTGCATTGGGATCCCGCCTTAGTCGATTTGGAAAGTGTCGTCCGACGCCTGAAAGACCTTGGTTTCGAACTAACCTTTTCAAAGGGGGAGACCCCTCTTCGTCTACAAATTGATGGAATGCATTGCGCCTCTTGTTCGGCCAGAATCGAAAAGGTAGTAGGTGCCTTGCCAGGGGTCATAAAGGCTGAAGTCAACCTTTCAAGTGAAACCGGATTGGTTGTTTTTGAGCAGGAAAAGATCTCCCAGCGTTTGATTCGCGACACCATCAAAGGGCTCGGTTTCAGCACGCAGGTTATTTCATCGCAAGACAACATCGTGGCTCAACGTCAGCAGGAAACCCAAGAACGTTTAGCCCGCATGCGGCAAAGACTGATACCAACACTCACTTTGGCCACCCTTCTCCTGCTAGTCGCCATGGGCGAGATGCTCGGCTTGCCACTGCCCAACCTCATCGCACCTCATGCACACCCTTTGAACTTTGGCCTGCTCCAACTTCTCATGGTTCTGCCGATCATGTGGTCTGAACGGCACTTCTATGTCAACGGCTTCCCCAACCTCTGGCGCGGAACACCCAATATGGACTCCCTGATCGCCATGGGTACCGGTGCCGCTTTTGCTTACAGTCTCTGGAATCTAATTGAGATCGCCCTTGGGATGAACATCATGGCCCGGGTTATGGATCTCTATTTTGAATCTGCCGGGGTGCTCATCGCCTTGGTCTCTTTGGGAAAATACTTGGAAAGTAACGCAAAGGCCAAAACTTCTGACGCCATCCATCAACTTTTGCAACTGGTTCCTGAACAAACGACACTGCTGCATGATGACAAACAAATCCCAGTCCTGGTCGAGGAAATTGAGGTCGGCGACTTGCTCCTGATCCGTCCTGGCGAGCGGATCCCGATAGATGGGGTAATTCGCCAGGGTACGTCTACAATTGATGAATCGATGCTGACCGGTGAGAGTATACCAGTAACAAAAAATATTGGTGACAAAGTGGTGGGCGCTACCTTAAACAAAAATGGCATGCTGCACGTAGAGGCTCAAAAAGTCGGCCAAGATACGGTACTTGCCCGCATTGTCAAGATGGTGCAGGACGCACAGGGCTCCAAAGCACCAATTGCCAATCTAGCTGACAGGATAAGCCTCTATTTTGTGCCAACGGTGATGATCTTTGCCCTACTCAGCGCCTCGGCATGGTACTTTTTAGGCGGGGCTGATTTTGCCTTTGTCCTGCGAACCTTTGTCGCTGTCTTGGTCATTGCCTGCCCCTGCGCCATGGGGCTCGCCACTCCGACCTCCATCATGGTGGGAACTGGTCGTGGTGCCCAGCTTGGGGTATTAGTCAAGAGCGGGGGAGCCTTGGAGATGGCCCAACATATCCAGGCAGTCGTCTTCGACAAGACCGGCACCCTCACCTATGGTAAACCGGCCTTAGTCGCCTTGCTGCGAAAGGAGGGCGGAACATTTGATAAAGACAATCTTCTCGCCTTGGCTGCCAGCGCCGAAAGCGTCTCCGAGCACCCTTTGGCCCAAGCTATCGTCAATCAGGCTAAGGATAACGGACTAACGCTGAGACAAGTAAAAGACTTTAAAGCCATCCCTGGGCGAGGCGTGACTGCGGTGATCGATGGGCACCACCTGCTCCTTGGCAATCTTGAGTTGATGGATGAGAAAGAAATCAGTGGTATTGACAATGAATTCGCCGAACAGGCTAACCAATTAGCCCAAGACGGCTGTACAGCTCTCTACCTCGCCCTCGACAACACAATCGTCGCCATACTCGGCGTCGCTGATCAGATCAAAAAAGAGACACCAAAGACAGTGGCACGACTCAAGGACATGGGTTTAAGAGTTATCATGCTGACGGGTGATCATCAAAGCACAGCCCGCGCCATTGCCAAACAGGCTGGAATAGACGAAGTAATCTCTCAAGTATTACCGGAAGATAAGGTAGCACAAATAAAGAAGCTACAGCAGGAAGGAGTGTTAGTCGCCATGGTTGGGGACGGTATCAATGACGCACCGGCAATGGCGGTTGCCGATGTGGGAATCGCCATGGGCACTGGTGTTGATGTCGCCATCGAGTCCGGTGACATTGTCCTGATGGCTGGGGATTTACGTGGGGTAGTCACTGCCCTCGATTTAAGCCGGGCGACAATGCGAAACATCAAACAAAATTTGTTTTGGGCCTTGGCCTATAATGTCATAGGCATCCCAATTGCGGCGGGCGCCCTTACCCTCTTCGGCGGTCCAGCCTTAAACCCTATGATCGCCGGCGGGGCAATGGCACTCAGCTCTGTCTCTGTGGTATCGAACGCCTTGCGTCTCCGTTTTTTTGGAGAGAAGCCTTCATAGACAGTTGCTCTTCAAGGTCAGCAAGCAAGATAACCGATGGGTGACCTTCGCCCCGTGTCAGGTCCGTTTGTCTATCAGCAATTTACGTTTCAAGTTGCCTGCGGTTTGAGCAATGCAACGCTCAATCATTTAACGTTTTTTTTAGCGACACCCCTAACCGGTAAAACCCTTGAGACGTCTGCTCGTGACCCAACGATCGTCAGAAGTAACCCTGAGGTAAAGTCTAACGTTTTCGCCTTGCAGGCGTGCCTGTCGGCGGTCCACATCATGATGCTTGATAAACGTATCAACTCAGAAATAAACAAACCATCCTTGTTGACTTTTTCTGGAGTGTAGAGGGTAGAAAGTTCTTCAGAAGTGGGTAAACGCCAGTCAGTATAACCACCTCCAGCATATTGTTCGCAAAACAATGCCGCTGTAGACCAATTGACGTCTTCCCCGTTGTCGCCAGCTGCCCACATAAGCCCGGTTTTTGTGTCAACAACCGTGCCATTACTCTGCCTAACAAACCTGCTATCCTGTGCAATGTCTTCAGTGGCGTAT
>JAQUKQ010000070.1 GCA_028718985.1 Desulfobulbaceae bacterium
GCCTCCCAGCACGCCAACCTACCAGATCCGGGCATTTTCATAACGTACAAAAAAATAATATCTCCCCAAAAACAGTAAAATGGATCGACAATCCGGAATTCATGCCTAAAATCCGGAAAAGAAGATAAAATTTACTATATATCAGCTAGTTGAGAATATCACCATACCGAAAAATCCGAAAGCAGGGGCTCGGCACAACACAATAAAGGACCGCACAGCACTGAGGTCCGCCCACCCTTTCTCTCTCGCCAACGAGCATTCCCGCAACCGGGCATATAATTTCTGGCGATTCCATAACGCTCATGACATTATCACGATAATGTCGCTTCTGCTCTCCACACGCCTTCTTTTTTCCTTTGACCCATCCCCCTTTCCTTCGTACAATGCCGCACCATGCAACAAAAGCCCTCCACCATCAACATCATCTGGTTGTCGATGATCCTCATCGCCACGGTCACTGCCTCCTACACCGGCACTATGAGCGAGGTGACCAAGGCCTCGTTTGAATCGGCCAAGAGTGCTGTCACCTTGGCCCTCGGCCTCATCGGCCCCATGGCCCTGTGGCTGGGATTGATGAAGATCGCCGAAGCCGGGGGGCTGATGCAGTCGGTGGCGCGCAGCCTGCGGCCAGTGATGGTGCGACTCTTCCCGAATGTGCCGGCCGAGCATCCGGCCATGGCTGCGATGATCATGAACATGGCCGCCAACATGCTGGGGCTCGGCAATGCCGCTACGCCAATGGGCATCAAGGCCATGCAGGAGCTGGAGCTCCTCTCGGCCGAGAAAGGCACCGCCACCAACGCCATGTGTCTGTTTTTGGCGATCAACACCTCAAGCGTCACCATTCTGCCGCTCGGAGTGATCACGGTGCGGGCGGCAGCAGGTGCCAGCGTCCCGGCTTCGATCCTGGTGCCGTCGATCCTTGCCACCATCCTCTCAACCAGTGTGGCGATCGTTGCCTGCAAACTGCTTTCCAGCCCCGACATCACGCTGCCTGCCCAAGAGTGCGTCGAGCAGAAAGCGGCCTCTGAAAAAAAACAGGCAGTAACAAGCGATCTCTACCCACCAAGCCGGGCAGGAAAGCTCTTCGTCTCTCTGCTCGGCTTTGCCTTCCTCGGCGGCATCGCCTACCAACTGAGCCAGCAAACAGCCCCACTCGCTCTATCGACCAAGCTCTTCGACACCATTTCCAACTGGCTGATTCCGGTGCTGATCGCAGGATTTCTGCTCTATGGTTACTTGCGGGGGGTGAAGGTCTATGAGGTGATGACAGACGGTGCCAAGGAGGGGTTTACTACCACAGTACGAATCATTCCTTTTATGGTGGCAATTTTTGTGGCGATTGGCATGTTGCGGGCGAGCGGTGCCATGGAGATCATGGTCGAGGTGTTGTCGCCAGCAACCGAACTGATCGGCATGCCGGCCGAGGCCCTGACTATGGCGCTCCTGCGTCCACTCTCCGGTAGCGGTGCTTTTGGGCTGATGAGTGAGATCGTCACCAAAAATCCGGACAGCTTTCTATCCTTTTTGGTCTCTACCATGCAGGGGTCAACCGAGACTACCTTTTATGTGCTGGCCGTCTACTTTGGCAGCATCGGCATCAAGCGCACCCGGCACGCCCTGCCCGCCGCCCTCTGCGCCGATGCCGCCGGCATTATCGGCTCTGTGCTGATTTGCAGGCTTTGGGCGGGGTGAGTGCCCTTTACACCGCGTGCGCAACAAACAGCGTTGCTCACCCTACTCCTGGCCAAATCTGAACTGCCGCAAGATGTTCACCAGCTCCTCCGAGGTGGCGACATTGTCTTGAGTGACGCGGCTGATCTCGAGTATCGCAATATTGACCTGACTCACGCCCTGCGCCTGCTCTTTTGAGCCTTGACTGATCTCGCTGATCAATTTGCTCGCCTTGTTGATATCGTGGCTGACCTCGGCAAATTGCTGGCCGGTGCTCTTGGTGATCTGACTGCCGGTCTCGATCCTTTGCACCGTACTGCCAATCAATTCTGCGGTATTCTTTGCCGCCTCAGCAGAGCGCTGTGCCAAATTCCTCACCTCATCGGCCACCACGGCAAACCCTGCCCCGGCCTCCCCGGCTCGTGCCGCCTCCACCGCCGCATTCAGGGCTAAGAGGTTGGTCTGGAAGGCAATCTCATCGATGGTGCCGATAATTTTCTGGATTTCGTGGCTGGCGACCGTGATATCGGTCATCGAGCGTGTCAAGTCGCCGATCGCAGCATGCACCTCGGCAACCTTGCCACGCGCCATGGCTACGAGCGAATCGGCCTGATCGGCGTTTTCGGCATTCTGCCTGACCATGGCCGAGATCTCTTCCAGCGACGAGGAGGTCTCCTCAAGGGCCGAGGCCTGGGAGGAAGCGCCATCGGTAAGCGTCGAGGAGGTCGTGGAGATGCTTGACATGATCTGCCGCAGGCTGTCGCCCATGTGGCTGAGCGAAGAACTGAGATCTCCAATCTCATCCTGATTGCTCACCATGAGCGTCGCATCGAGATTGCCCTGCCCCAGTTCATTGGCGAAATCAGCGCACAATAGAATGGGATCGGAGAGGCGTTTGGCCAGAAACCAGAATCCGCAGAAGGCCAAAATAGCGATGATCCCGGTCAGCAGCCAAATAGAGAGGATGATTCTTTTGAGCTGCGCCTCAAGCATCTGGCGCTTGTCTGCCACCGCCTGCTCGATGTCATCGACATAGACGCCGGTGCCGATGATCCAGCCCAACTGCTTCTGCCGTTTGACGAAGGAGGCCTTCGGTTGGTTGCTGCTCACCCCCTCCTTGGTCGGTTTGGGCCACAGGTACTCGACCACTCCACTGCCACTCTTCTCAGTGACAGCGACGAAGGCGTTGAACAGATTTTGATTGCCAGGGGCGCAGTTGTATTTGGCGGCATCCAAGACGGTGTTGTTCAACTTGGGGGCAATCGGATGCATGATCATCATCGGGAAGGGTTGCGCTACGTCATTCACCCAGAAATAGCCAGTACCATCCTGGTAGCGCATCTTCTCGACAGTGGCAAGCGCCGGGGCCATGACCTGCCGCAGTGTGGCACTATCTGCCTTTTCCGGAATTTTACCGGCCGCGCTCAACTCGGCGTAGGCCTGATCGAGCACGGAGTAGGCGATCTCGACATAGGCCTGCAGGCTGGCCTTGGCCTGAATCAGCTCGGCCTCTCGAAAGGCTCCTAGCTCTTTTTCCATGTTGCGCTTCGAGGTAAAAGAGATAAAAGTAGTGATCAGCAACACGGACAGGACCAACACCGAAAAAGAACTTAACAACACTTTCCAGCGAATACTAAATCTCTTCGACATTGCGGCAATCTCCCTCTGATAACGTTTGCATAAATTTACACCAGCCACTGAGACTTCTTCTAGGTATGATTGCCTAGCCAAGGAAAAATAGCAAATATAATTTTAGACAGCCCATGCTCTCCCTTTCGCTCATTTTTCTGCTGGCCGGTTTCACCCAGGGCGTTTCCGGTTTCGGGGCAGGACTTGTGGCCATGCCGCTCTTAACCATGCTCATCGGCATTAAAGCCGCTGTCCCCTTGAGCATGCTGAACGGACTTATCATCACCGCCTCCCTCTCCCTGCAGCTCAAGAGCCACGTCGACAGCAAGAAGATCCTGCCCCTGCTCATTGGCTCGGTTCCCGGAATTGTTTTTGGTGCCGTCCTCTTAAAAAAACTCGATGCCGACCTCCTGCAACTTGGCCTTGGGGTATTCATTGCCAGTTACGGGGTCTATAGCCTGTGCGTCCGGCCCCTGCCACAAAGTCTCGGAAGCACTTGGGGCTATGTCGCTGGTTTTTTCACCGGCATCATCAGCAGCGTTTTTTCCGCCGGTGGACCACCAGCCGTCATCTACGTCTCCCGCACCAACTGGCGAAAAGACGAGATCAAGGCCACCCTCTCAGTCTTTTTTTTCACGAGCGGCATCATTACCGCCATCGGCCATGCCGCGAACGGCTTGACCACCATGACTACGCTGCAGCAATTTGTCGGCACCGGCCCTATGACCCTGATTGGGGTCTTGAGCGGCTCCTTGCTCTACCGCAGAATCAAACACCAAACCTACATCACCATCATGCTCTGCCTCTTGATTATGATGGGCGTGACGATGATCTATTTTGCGGGGAAACGCCTTCCGGGGCAGGGCTAACAGGGCTATGGGCCTTGCCGGACATCCAGCAAAATGAGCTTTTGTGATATTCTCTCCCTAAGCGGAACCGCAGGCTCCCGCCTCTTGCAATAAAGCACCGGCAAACCGCGATTCCCTCTCCCCATAAACGCTCTCAACCCCAACAAGAAATTGGCAATTTCACTGCAATCAGGTATATTGCCGTCAAGCACCCCTTCCCACACAATCGTCTTCTTGGACACCAAATGCCGAAACGCTTGGACACCCTGAAAATCCTTGAAATGCTGCCGTTGATCTATGAAGATCTCGACATCGACACGATTGAACGGCGTTTTTTTGCCATGACCACCGAGATCTTCTCCTTTGATCGACTCGCCCTCTTCTTCGTCAAACACAAAAAAAGCCTGCTGCAAGGCAAACTGAGTCACGGCTTCACGCCTGGCGCCATCGAGGCCCTCAACATCCCGCTCTCCGCCGACTTCATCTTTACTAGCCCGTTAATTACCGGTGTCCCGGTCTGGAACCAAATCATCGACAACGACCCCTACGTCAAGAACCTGAAGCTTACGAATTTCGCCGTCATTCCGGTGATCAATCGCAAGCGGGTATCGTGCTGGGAAATCACTGCCTGCAAGGAGCACAGTTGTCCGGCCTACGGTAACCGCTGGCTGCGCTGCTGGTTGATTTCAAACAACAAGTGCAGCTCCGGACAAAACCTTTCCCTAGAGCAAAAGCGGCAAAAATGTGAGGAGTGTCCGGTCTATCAGGAAGGCAACGCCGATTGCGTCGAAGGGATTTTACTGGTCGACAACTCGCTTTCGGGAGTCGAAATCAACGACAACACGGTGGTGGTTTTATCGCTCCTTGGCCATACGGTAGGAGCCGCCATCAACAACTCGAAACGCTTTGAGCGAACGCTCAAGATATCGATCAAAGACGACCTGACCGGTATTCACAACCGCCGCTACTTCAACGAGCGCTTAGTTGACGAACTCGAACGGGTCTCCCGCTACCCTAAGGATCCGCTCTCTCTTATCATGATTGATATTGATTTTTTCAAGCAGGTAAACGACTCGCACGGCCACCAGTTTGGCGATTCCGTCTTGATCTGGTTTGCCGCTTTCTTATCCACCAAGCTCAGAAAAAGCGATGTGGTGGCCCGCTATGGCGGAGAGGAGTTCGCCCTTCTGCTTATCAACACCAGCCAAACTCAGGCCCTCGAAGTGGCCGAAGACCTGCGCCAACAGATCGCCTTGCGCTCTCATCCCGCCACCGGCACCAACATCACCGCGAGTTTTGGGGTCGCCACCTTTGGAGAGAGGGCAACCTCGGTCGACAGCCTGATTGCCAAGGCCGACAAAGCCCTCTACGCAGCCAAGGCGCAAGGCCGCAACCGAGTCTGTCTGGCCGGATGAGCAGGCACCTCCACCAGAAACTGACGATCGGCATCCTGTCCGACACCCACCTCTCCCGGCTGACCACAGAGTTCGAGGAGCGGGTAGCACGCTGCTTCAAAGGGGTCTCTGTCGTTCTCCATGCGGGGGACCTGACCACGCCTTCCCTGCTCAAGGCCTTTGGCGATCGTGAAATCCATGCCGTCCACGGTAACATGTGCTCGACCGCCAGCTGTCAGCTGCTGCCGCGAAAAAAAACCATCACCCTGGGCAACTTCACCATTGGCCTGATTCACCGAGTCGGCAACTCTTACGACTTCGAAGACCAGCTGCTCGACGAATTCGAACAGGTGGACTGCATCGTCTACGGCCACACCCACCGCCCTGCCTGCTTTGAACGCTACGGCATCCTGTTCATCAATCCTGGCTCTTTCGTCGCTACCAGCCGCTTCGGCAGTCCCGGCACCTACGCCATTTTGGAGATGGCCTCAGACACATTACGAGCCACGATCCACGAGGTACCTTTCTGACCATGACAACCAACCATCTCACCGCCTTGCAAAGGCGGGATCAAGAGCCAACCCCGGCAGAGGCCGTTGACCAAAACGCCAAACTCACCCCCATGCTGCGCCAATACCTAGGCATCAAAGCCGAGTATCCGGACGCCATCCTCTTCTACCGCCTGGGCGATTTTTACGAGATGTTCTTCGAGGATGCCAAGACCGCCTCCAAGGTGCTTGGCATCACCCTCACCTCCCGAAGCGGCAAGGACGACGAGAACCGGGTCCCCCTGTGCGGGGTGCCATACCACGCCGCCGCCGGGTACCTGGCCAAGTTGGTCAAGGCAGGCTTCAAGGTGGCGATTTGTGAACAGGTGGAAGACCCAAAACTTGCCAAAGGGGTAGTAAAGCGCGAAGTCCTCCGGGTCGTCACCCCCGGCATGATCACCGAAGAGAGTCTCTTGGACGACAAGAGTAACGTCTATGTGGCCGCGGTGGCCGCCCCTGGCACGAAGGGAGGCGAGCCCTGGGGGGTTAGCCTGTTAGATCTCTCCACCGGCGAATTTCTGGTCGGGGAGTTTGATGGTGAGTCTGCCGTGATCGATGAACTCTGCCGCTTAAATCCGGCCGAGCTTCTGCTGGCTGACAGTGCGGAACCTGCCCTTGCCAACCTGCTGAAGGGCATCGGCCAAGCACTTACGCTCTGCCTCACCCGCCGCCGCGAGGATGACTTCCAACCCCAAGCGGCACGCGCTCGCTTGCAACAGCACTTCGGCACCACAAACCTTGCCGGCTTTGGCTGCGATTCGATGTCTACCGGCATCAAAGCGGCAGGGGCGCTTTTTGCCTATATCAGCGAAACGCAGAAGGCCGACCTCTCGCACATCGAACGCCTGACACCCTTGGCGCCAGAGAGCCTGCTGATCATCGACGACTCTTCCAGGAGAAATCTTGAAATCACACAAACCATTGCCTACGGCAAACGAGAGGGGTCACTGCTTGCCACCCTTGATTTCAGCCAGACACCGATGGGTGCCCGCCTGCTCAAGAAGAGCCTGCTCTCGCCGCTGCAGGACACCAGGCGCATCAATAAACGCTTGGACACAGTCAATCACCTTTTTCACGACAGCGATTTGCGCGAAGAGTTACGTGCCCTTCTCACTCATGTTTACGACCTGGAACGACTCAACAGCCGGGTAGTCCTCGGCAGCGGCAACGGCCGCGACCTGATAGCGCTCAAACACTCCCTGGCCCAACTGCCGCTGATCAAACGTCGACTGGCTGGCGTCAATGCCAACATACTGTCCGAAATCGCCCAGGAACTTGACCCCCTCTCCGACCTCTTTGAGCTTATCGAGCAGAGCATCCGTGAGGACTCGCCGATCACCCTTCGAGATGGCCACCTGATCAAGGGTGGCTTCAATGCCGAGCTCGACGAAATCGTCAGCATCCTGACCGATGGCAAAAAGCTGATTCTTGATCTCGAAAATCAGGAGAAGACCCGCTCCGGCATCAACACCTTAAAAATCGGTTTCAACCGTGTCTTTGGCTATTATCTCGAAGTCAGCAAGGCCCAGCAGGCCAATGTGCCGGATTACTTCATCCGCAAGCAGACACTTGCCAATGCCGAGCGTTTCATTACCCCGGAGCTGAAGGAGTTTGAAGGCAAGGTGCTCGGTGCTCAAGAGAAACGGATAGACCTGGAGTATGAGCTGTTCACCGGCATCCGCACGCAGATTGCCCAAGAGAGCGGCCGTATCCTCAAAAGCGCCGCCCACCTGGCAACCCTTGACTTTCTGTCAAGCCTTGCCGAGGCGGCGCGCAAACTGAAATATGTGCGTCCGCAGGTCGATGACGGTGAAGAGATTATCATTGAGGAGGGACGCCACCCGGTGATAGAGGTCTCGTTGCCGCCTGGTCGCTTTGTGCCAAACGACATCTCGCTCAATCAGACAAACAACGAGGTGTTGATCATCACCGGCCCCAACATGGCCGGCAAATCAACCGTACTCAGGCAGACGGCGCTCATCGTCCTCATGGCGCAGGTCGGCAGCTTCGTGCCGGCGACAAAGGCCACGATTGGAGTTGTCGATCGCATCTTTACCCGCGTCGGGGCAATGGACAACCTGCGCCAGGGCCAGTCGACCTTCATGGTGGAGATGAACGAGACCGCCAATATCCTCCATAACGCCACCGAAAAGAGTCTGGTCATCCTGGATGAAATCGGCCGCGGCACCAGCACCTTCGACGGCCTTTCCATCGCCTGGGCGGTAACCGAAGACCTGGTCAACAAGAATGGCCGCGGTGTCAAAACCATCTTCGCGACCCACTACCACGAACTGACCGAACTTGCGATCACCAATCCGCGCATCAAAAATTTCAATATCGGCGTACGGGAGTGGAACAACACGATTATCTTTCTGCACAAGCTCCTCACCGGCGGCACCAACCGCAGCTACGGCATCCAGGTCGCCGCCTTAGCAGGGGTACCAGCCCCAGTCATTGCCAGGGCCAAAGAGTTGCTACATAACATTGAAAAAGGCGAATTAAACCAGTATGGTAAACCGAACATTGCGCAGAGCACCACCGTGAGGGAAGAAAATCATCCTTGCCAGCTGCCCTTGTTCGCCGCCGCCAACGATCCTGTCCTCTTGAAATTGGAAAGCATCGAACCCGACCGCTTGACTCCGATTGAGGCGCTGACACTGCTTTATGAGCTAAAGGCGTTGAGTGTCAACCAGTGACAGCACAAAGTATCCCGGTCACCACGCTCCAGTTTGGAGACCGGCAGGCGTGGGTTACTCCTACTGTATTCAAATTGCGACCTGCTTTAAGAGGCTCTAAAAACAGGCAATTTCTCTCCGTGCTTTTAGAGGAAATGCCGCAGCAACAGATCTTCTGACCCTTGACTTTTTTTTGCAAGCTGGAGCTTGCTGTGCCACTGCGAGACTGAGCTGAGCTCACTCTCGAGGGCAAAAGATTCATTAACACCTCTAGCCTGAGACCAGAATAGCAACACTATGTGGCGTTATCTACACAGCAATCTACTCCCCCGACTGGGCCTTACCCTGCTCCTGACCCTTGCTCTCTTAGCCTCACCACCATACTCCTTTTCGGCACAGAGCAAGGACAAATCAGTAACCAAGGCCTACAGCCTGGCGCAGGCCCGTTGCAACACCTTGGAGTTCAGTCAAACTCTGGCTGCGAATCGGGAGAACTGGCTGCTCTGCGCCCAAGGCTTTCAACGTGCCTACCAACTCGACCCCTACCACCCAGCCGCCCCCAACATCCTGTTCAATCAGGCCGCGCTCTACCGACAGATGTACAACAAATTCAACAACCGAGATGACCTGAACGAAGCTCTCTCCTTCTACGACGACATCGTCACCCTCTTTCCTCAACAAGCTCTGGCTGATGACGCCCTCTACCAAGCGGCCACCATTCACGAGAAAGAGCTGAAAGACCCCAAAAGTGCCGCCCTCTTACTTGCCAAACTGATTGCAGTCTACCCAAAAGGAGACATGTACGAGCAAGGGGCTGCCGATCTTACACGGGTAAAATCGGCGCTCTTCGCCACGACCAGCGCGCCAACTGCCAATCAGCCAGCCCCTAGCCCTGGAGAGAAAACGACTCCCTCAGCCACGGCCTCCGCGCCAGAGAGCCGCATGCTCGGTCGAACGGAAGTTGTCAATGTCCGCCACTGGTCCACCAGGAACTACACACGTGTGGTCATCGAAACCTCTGCACCGGTGACCTACGAAGGGCATCTCCTCAAAAAAGATGCCGGCAATTCGAAACGACTTTATGTTGACCTGCAAAAGTGCGCCATCTCCCGTGACCTGCAGCAAGCTGTTCCTATCAAAGACGGCTTGCTGCAACGAATGCGCAGCGCCCAATTCGATCCCGAGACGGTGCGCGTTGTCCTCGACACCCTCGTCATCGCCGACTACAAGATTTTTTCCCTAGATGACCCCTTCCGGATTATTATAGATGTCAAAGGCAACCCCGCCTCAGCCTCTCCCCCACCACCGCTACCGCCGACCAACCATCCCCCACCTGTTATCGCCCAGGAATCAGGATCATCAACCCCACCTCCCACCCTGGCCCAGCAGCTTGGTCTTGGTATCAAGCGGGTGGTGCTTGATCCTGGCCACGGCGGCAAAGACCCAGGCGCGATCGGCTTGAATGGCCTGCGTGAAAAGGACATCGTCCTCAATGTGGCAAAAAAGGTTGCCCGGAAGATTTCCAGCCAGTTGGGCATTGAGGTCGTGCTGACCCGTAAAACCGACATCTTCATTCCCCTGGAAGAGCGGACGGCCATTGCCAACACCAAGAATGGCGATCTCTTCATCTCAATTCATGCCAATGCGGCAAAATCATCCGATGCTCAGGGCATTGAGACTTACTATCTGGATTTGGCGGCTAACGAAGCGGATAGAGGCCTAGCCGCCCTTGAAAACGCCTCTTCAACTCGGCAGATCAGTGACCTGCAAAACATCCTGCGCAGCCTGATGCAAAATTCAAAAAAAGACGAATCGGCACGCTTGGCGGGCACGGTACAGGCTCAACTTGTCTCCGGCCTTTCCAGATCCTACTGCGACATCAACAACCACGGCATCAAAACCGCCCCTTTCATCGTCTTGATTGGCGCACAGATGCCTTCCATCCTCACCGAGATCGCCTTTATCTCTAACCCCCTTGAAAACCAGCGCCTGCAAGACGATAAATACCTTGAAGACCTTGCCGATCACATCACAGCCGGGGTGGCGGCCTACTCATCCTCACTCACCATGGCAAGGCTATAGGGGTCAAGCAATTGCCTGATACATCCTCTGTTTTCCAATGCCTGCCCGGTAGTCAGAGGCGAAAAATATACCACCCCTCGCAAACAAGAACGCCCCATTGACCTGTTACAGACCTGTTACAGCCAACGGGGCGTTCTTGTTTGCGAAGAAGTATCCTTCAGGCTATGACTTATACCCGACGCGGCCTTCCTTCAAATCTCTTCCTTCGATAAAACGGTGCATGGACTCGGCAGCCACCTTCCCTTGATAAACCGCCTTGGCGGCCGTCTGCGGGCCAAGTACGGCATCGCCACCGGCAAAAACCCAGGGCACGCTGGTCTGCAAGGTCTCCTCATCCACCACATACGTTCCCCATTTGCTCATGGTGATTTCAGTCCCCTGACTCGCACCGGAATCAACATCCTGACTGATGGCGGCGATAATCGCGTCCGCCTCGACCATAAAATTCGAACCCTCGATGACGACCGGTCGACAACGGCCAGAGGTATCGCACTCGCCAAGACGCATCCTCAGGCACTCTATCTGTTTCACACGGCCGTTTTCTCCATGAATTTTGATGGGAGCAGCAAGATACTCCACCTTCACCCCCTCCTCCTCAAGATGATGTATTTCAGCCTTGGCGGCAGGCATTTCAGCCTTGGTCCGCCGATAGAGGATGAAAACTTGATCAGAGCCGGTACGAAGCGCTGTGCGCGCAACATCGATCGCTACATTGCCGCCACCAACTACGACGACGCGGCGGCCTAAGTTGACACTCTTGCCAAGGTTAACATCTCGCAAATAATCGACACCATGAGACACACCAGACAGGTCTTCTCCTTCAATACCGAGCTTTCGGCTGGCATGAGCACCTGGACTCAAGAATACTGCGGCGTATCCTTCCTCTTGCAACTGTGTTAACGATTTTTCCTGGCCAATCCGTACTCCGGAAACAATCTCGACCCCGCAACTCTTCAAGGCATCAAACTCGGCATTGATGATGTCACGAGGCAGTCGATAAGCGGGAATACCAACAGCAAGCATACCGCCCAGCACGGGCAAACTTTCAAATATAGTGCAGGCATAGCCCAAATGCGCCAGATAATAGGCAACAGTCATGCCCGCCGGGCCAGAGCCAACTATTGCCACCTTCTTGCCATTAGGCAGCGCACAGGCAACGCTCATCTGCTTGCCATGAGTGACGACCCAGTCTGCGATATAACGCTCCAACATCCCGATCGAGACAGCCTCACCCTTCTTGGCACGAACGCAATGACCTTCACATTGAAACTCATGCGGGCAGACTCTGGAACAGACCGCCGGCAGGGAACTTTGCTCCCGAATAGCCCAATAGGCCTCCTCGATCTTCCCTTCACGTAGCAATCCGATGAATTTAGGTATCTCATTATGAATTGGGCATCCATCACGACAGGTGGGTTTCTTACATTGCAGGCATCGATCCGCCTCAAGCATGGCGGTCTCTTCAGAAAAATTGCTCACCACCTCATCAAAATTGGTTACTCTGGACTCAGGCCGGAGCTCTGTTGGCTTTTGGCGTGGAATCGCCATTCGTTCAGCTGCTTTCATTTTTCCCTCTCATAAAAAACTTTAATTTCTGGACAAGTTTCTTTTTTTTTTATAGCCTATTCATGAGCCTACACAGATTGTTGATGGAGACCATTGACAGCAGTAGTCTTCAACAACTTACAGTTCCTGGCACTATAGAAGGTGCTCGCAAGAGAACTGCAATCACACCATTCGAACGACAAATATACCCAGGAAAACTCATGAAAGTAGAGTTTATCAACCCATTTCTCAACGCGACGAAAAATGTCTTAGAGACCATGTGCCAAACGGCAGTCAAGGCCAACAAGCCCTCTCTAAAACAGGACAAATACTCCTATGGGGCCATTACCGGCATCATAGGCATGGCTTCCTCTTCGATCAGCGGTTGCATGGTTTTGAGTTTTAGCGAATCGTGCATTCTGCATATCGTAGCCAACATGCTCTATGAAGATCCAAAAAGCAAAATTGACGACGACATTGCAGATGCGGTAGGAGAATTAACCAACATGATTTGCGGCGGGGCCAAGGCGCAACTGGCCAAAACGAACCACAAATTTGACCTGGCAACCCCCACCATGATCACCGGTCAAGGCATCGAGATTGCGTATCACTCCGATGCACCCACCATTGTCATTCCTTTCTCAACCGAACATGGGGATTTTGTCGTGGAGGCAAATCTAGCTGAAAAGTAGCCACTCAGACGCTGATTCGCCACTGCAGATATAAAAAAACCGCACCTTTAGCAAAAAGGGGTGCGGTTTTTTTATCAGAAATGCCTGAACTACTTATTTGCCAAGCTGACTTACCTTGAGCCGGGCCAAGGAACGTTGCAAGGCCGCTTCAGCGCGAGTTTGGCTGATTGCCTCCTCCTTTCTTTGCGCAGCTGCCAGGCGTTTTTCAGCCCTTTCCTTGGCGCGCAATGCACGATCAACATCGATCTCACGACCGCGCTCAGCCGATTCCACCAGAAAGGTGATTTTGTTATTGGAGACCTCACAAAAGCCGCCACTCACCATCAAGACCTCTGCCGTATTGCCCTGCTTATAAGTCATCACACCAATCTTAATCGTGCTCAGAAAGGGGGCATGGTTGGCAAGCACACCAAACTCACCATCAACGCCAGGTGCGGTCACTATATCAACCTCTTGACTGACCACCGGGCCAGTCGGGGTCACGACTTCAAGCTGTATTCTATCCGCCATCGGAATTCCTTAGTTTTGTTTTTTGGCCTTTTCAATAGCCTCTTCAATGGAGCCGACCATATAGAATGCAGTCTCAGGCAAGGCATCGTGCTTGCCCTCCAAGATCTCCTTGAAGCTACGAACGGTATCGGCAACCTTAACAAATTTACCGGCCATACCAGTGAATACCTCAGCTACCGAGAAAGGCTGCGAAAGGAAACGCTGCATCTTTCGAGCCCGATTAACGGTAAGTTGATCCTCTTCAGACAACTCGTCCATACCAAGAATGGCGATAATATCAGCCAGGTTCTTATACTTCTGCAGTGTCTGCTGAACCTCACGAGCTACATAATAGTGCTCCTCACCGACGACGTTCGGATCGAGAATTCTCGAAGTCGAGTCGAGCGGATCAACCGCTGGATAGATACCAAGCTCGGCAATCTGACGAGAAAGAACAACGGTACCATCGAGATGAGCAAAGGTGGTAGCCGGCGCAGGATCGGTCAAGTCATCAGCAGGAACGTAAACACACTGTACCGCGGTGATCGATCCCTTGGTGGTGGAGGTGATGCGCTCCTGAAGCTCACCGAGGTCAGTACCCAAAGTCGGTTGATAACCAACCGCTGAAGGGATACGACCTAAGAGGGCCGACACTTCGGCACCAGCCTGGGTAAAACGGAAGATGTTATCAACAAAGAATAACACGTCCTGACCTTCTTCATCACGGAAATACTCTGCCGCTGACAGACCGGTCAAGGCGACACGCGAGCGGGCTCCAGGAGGCTCGGTCATCTGGCCATAAACCAGCGCCGCCTTGGGCAGTACGCCGGATTCTTTCATTTCTTTATACAGATCGTTCCCCTCACGTGTCCGCTCACCAACCCCGCAGAACACAGAGATACCACCATGGTGCATGGCAATATTATTAACCATCTCCATCATGATAACCGTCTTGCCGCAGCCGGCGCCGCCAAACAGGCCCATCTTGCCGCCGCGTGGGAAAGGAACAAGCAGATCGATAACCTTGATGCCTGTCTCAAGAACGTGCACCTCGGTATCTTGATCGGTAAAAGAAGGAGCAGGTTTGAGGATCGGCGCCGTCTTCTCGGAGTTGATCGGGCCGAGACCGTCAACCGGACGGCCAACAACATTCATGATCCGTCCCAAAGCAGCAGGTCCTACCGGGATTCGAATCGAATCTCCGGAGTCACGGCACTCCTGGCCACGACGAAGACCATCGGTTTGATCCATTGCAACTGTGCGCACAACGTTATCGCCAAGGTGCTGGGCAACCTCACAAACCAGATTGTCAACAACATCGTTGATGCCTGGATTGCTGATCATCAACGCGTTGCCAATCTTCGGCAGCATGCCGGCATTGAATTCGACATCGACGACAGGTCCAATGACCTGTACAATTTTACCTATGTTTCCTGCTGTTTGCTCTGCACTCATCTGGCAATCTGCCTCCTCAACACTCGCTTGTATTGAATCTTGCTGACCTGAACCCTTAGCTCAGGCCACAATTAGTAATATCAACCCTTCAGGGCTTCGGCACCGCCGACAATATCCATCAACTCGGCGGTAATACTGCTTTGCCGCGCCTTGTTATACACCAAGGTCAGGCTGTGAATTATATCCTTACACGCCTTGGTGGCGTTATCCATAGAACTCATCCTCGCCGCATTTTCACCGGCCGCAACTTCCAGCATGGAGCTATAAACCATGACGTTCAGGTAAAGCGGCTGGAGGACTTCCATGATCTGATCCGGGCTGGGCTCATAGAGGTAATCACCGGTGCTGGTAGCCGCCACTTCAGCGTCAGACGCAGCAGGCTGAATCGGCAGTAATGCTACCGTCGTCGGCCGCTGCACAGCCACACTCTTAAACTCAGCATAAACGAGCTGCACCTGATCGGTATTGCCCATCAAAAAGTTCTCTGCCACATCCTGGGCGATTGCTCTGGCATTGAACATCTGAAAGGATCCCATGAGATCGGCATACTGCTTGCGGACTAAACCTGTCTTCTTCATCTTGCCGATTGCTTTCTTCCCGACACAGACCAAGGAGACCTTCTTACCCTCAGCGGTATACCTCTTAATCAACTTTTCAGCGCTACTTATGACATTGGCATTAAAACTCCCGCACAGACCGCGATCAGAGGTCACAATCACCAGTTCAATGTTCTGTACCGGTCGTACCGCCATCAGCGGGAATTGCGCGGAATCCATGCCGGAAGAGAGGTTACCCATCGCCTGATTGAACTTAGCGGCATACGGGCGAAACTTCTCCATCTTGCTTTGCGCTCCTCGCAACTTGGACGCTGCTACCATATTCATGGCGCTGGTGATCTGCGCTGTCTTCTTAACACCGCCTATCTTGCTTTTTACGTCTTTAAGACTGGCCATCGTCGTTTCCCTAAATCAATCAGTTGATCCCGTTAGCGCTCTTGAACTCTTGAACAAAGGCACCGATAGTGGTGGTCATCTTGGTCTGCAGATCAGCATCGATTGCCTGCTTCTCTTTCAAGGTGGAGAAGAGCGCAGGATCTTTTTGATCGATATAGGCATACAACTCCTTCTCAAATCTGCCTAGGGAGTCAACAGGCAGAGTATCTAGCAAGCCCTTGGTCCCGGCAAACAGGATAGTAACCTGCTTTTCCATGGGCAGAGGTTGATACTGAGGTTGTTTCAAAATCTCAACCAAGCGGGCACCACGAGTCAACTGGGCTTGGGTTGCAGCATCGAGATCGGAACCAAACTGAGCAAAGGCAGCTAGTTCGCGATATTGGGCCAGATCAAGACGCAAGGTGCCAGCGACCTGCTTCATAGCCTTTACCTGAGCAGCACCACCGACGCGGGATACTGAGAGACCAACGTTAATTGCTGGACGAACACCCGCAAAGAACAGACTGGGCTCAAGATATACCTGACCATCGGTGATCGAGATAACGTTGGTCGGAATATAGGCCGAAACGTCGCCGGCCTGCGTCTCGATGATGGGCAATGCGGTGAGAGAACCCGCACCCAGCTCATCACTAACCTTAGCCGCCCGCTCTAACAGCCGTGAGTGGTTAAAGAAGATGTCGCCGGGGAAGGCCTCACGTCCCGGAGGTCGACGAAGCAGCAGTGACAACTGACGATACGCGACTGCCTGCTTGGAGAGATCATCGTAAATAATCAAGGCATGCTCGCCTTTATCACGGAAATACTCACCCATGGCGCAACCGGCAAAGGCAGAAACGTACTGCAGTGGCGCCGGGTCGGAGGCGCAAGCGGCAACAACCGTCGTATAACTCATGGCGTTGTTCTTACGCAGGGCCTCAACAACCAAGGCGACCGTGGATTTTTTCTGGCCGATGGCGACGTAGATACAATGGACGCCTGTCTCACGCTGGGCGATGATGGCGTCAACGCAGACTGCCGTCTTGCCAATCTGACGGT
>JAQUKQ010000071.1 GCA_028718985.1 Desulfobulbaceae bacterium
CCTGCAAGATAATCTGAGTGCCGCCTAGGGCCTTGGTCTCGGCGATTTTCTGCCCCAACTCTGCAAAGGAGAGCACCATGCCTGCCTCATCCTCCGGGGCTTTGAAAAAGGCGCAAAACTTACAGGCCGAAACGCAGATATCGGTATAATTGATATTCCGGTCTATGACATAGGTGACTAATGGCTCGGGATGCATCCGCTTGCGCACCGTATTGGCCAAAAAACCCAAACGATAGAGATCGGCATCCTGCATCAGGCTCGTGGCCTCTTCAACACTGATTCGCTCACCAGCCACTATTTTTTGATCAATCGCATTCATGGCGTCGCATTAATAAGTTTTAATCACATTAAATAACGTATCGCGTTCAATTGGCGTGCGGCCCGCCTCGCGGATAATCCTTACCAGTTCCCGCCTGGCCTGGGCCTGTTCTGTCTCGGCACCGGCCATGTGGGTGATGATCTCCTCCTTAACCGTGCCATCGATATCGTCTGCACCAAAGGAGAGACCGACTTGCGCCAGCTTAATGCCAATCATCACCCAGTAGGCCTTGACATGCGGGAAGTTATCAAGAAAACAACGCGCCACAGCAATATTCTTCAAGTCCTCGATCCCAGAGCTTCTGGAAAGATCGGCCATCTCAGTATTTTTCGGATGGAAGGCCAAAGGGATGAAGGTCATGAAGCCGCCCGTCTCATCTTGCGCCTGTCGCAACATATCCATATGTTCAAGGCGCTCTTCAATCGTCTCGATATGGCCATACAACATGGTTGCGTTACTCCTTATCCCCTGGCGATGCGCGGTCTTTGCTACCTCCAACCACCCTTCACCGGAGAGCTTCTTCTCGCAGGTCTTGGCCCTGATCCTAGGGCTGAACACCTCAGCACCGCCGCCCGGGATCGACCCCAAGCCTGCTGCAGTCAACTCGCGCAGGGTATCAGCAACCGATAATCCGGCAAGACCTGCCAAATGGGCAATCTCAACACAGGTAAAGGCCTGGATATGAACATCAGGCCGAACCTCCTTAATCACCGACAAGGCGTCCAGATAGTAACTAAAGGGGAGTTCCGGGTGAATGCCACCCACCATGTGGATTTCAGTGATCGGCTCATCCAGACGATCCTCGACTTTTTTGCGGATATCGGCAATGCTCATCTCGTAGGCCAGGGGAGAAGAAGCATCTTTGCCAAAGGCGCAAAACTTACACAAATTCGTGCAGATATTTGAATAGTTGATGTGTTGATTATAGATAAAATAGGCGTTATTGCCGTTGATCCTCTCCCGCACCAGGTTGGCAAGATACCCAACTGCCAAGAGATCCGAACTTCGGTAGAGTCTCGCGCCATCATCAATGCTCAAGCGCTCCCCGTCCTTAATTTTGCATAAAATATCATTCAACCCTGACATTGCAAGCATCTCTTCCATTTGTCCCCTCGTGCCTTCTAACCTTGATCTTCGTGACTACCCAAACCATTTTTCAGTGTTTTTATCAGTAAATCTACCTCAGCCACCAATTCCGAAGGGCCCATTGTCGCCAGGCCCAACCCTCCATCCAAATAAGACCTAGCATAGCCTTGCAAGAATCGATCGAGTGACGCATCAATCAAAAAAACAACCATCGACAACGGCACCGCACGACTAATACGGCCCTGCGCTTGACCAAGCGCTACCAACGGCCCAAAATACTCCATGGGAAACAGCCTGACTCTCGAGATTAACTCCTCTCGCTGCGGCACCTCATGTTCAAAGAGAACATTGAGATAGAGTTGGTAGAAATCAGGGTACCGATCGATAAAGGCAATGCCGGCAAACATCGTCCGCCGCACCGCCTGCCAGAGATCAGCTTGTGGCAACTCGTGTCCTGATGAGCGCTGCAGCATCCCTTTGACCTTCGCCGTAAACAGATCAAAAATATATAAAAAAATAGACTCTTTATTGGCAAAATATTGGTACAGCGATCCTTTAGCAATGCCAAGTGAACCGACCACCGTGTTCAGGCTTGCCTTCTGGTAGCCTTTATCGGCGAACTCCTTAAGCAAGGCAGCCTCAATCTTCGCTTTTTTTTCGGCGGGCAGCTTACTAAAGGTATTTGTAGGGGAGGAGAGTCTTTCCTGCATCATTATGACCAGGTGGTCACAATAGCCTGCTCATTGAAAAAAGCAAGATGTTTTTGGTTGCCGGATTACAGCAAAAAGACAAACGTGAGAGAGTGCTCAGGGGAAAAACTGAAGGGACCAGTTGATTGGCAAAAGCATCATGAAAGGAAAGGGCAATGCAGGCGAAAGCCGGCAGATGATGTCAACAGACGCACAACTTATTGACCAAAAGCAGATCACTCAAGACAGCACACTGTCCGCTGACTCGAAGACTACGACCTGCTGACGTAGAGGGACCCATCTTTTTCCTTGACAAGCGCAGGCTATTCCTCTATTTTTGCGGCCACTGTGACCATTGTGCTGGGGAGTGGCCTAATGGTAAGGCAGCAGACTCTGACTCTGCCTATTCGGGGTTCGAATCCCTGCTCCCCAGCCAGTCACTTGTTTGAAAACAGCCAAAGAAATTTCTTACCCGCAAACCGATAAGGTTTGCGGGGTTTTTTTTTGCCCTTTGATGTTTTTATGGGAAAGGGTCCAAAGCCTATCACGCCCTATATCAAACATGACGGCTGTCCCTGGAAGCCCTATGGTCCTGTAAGCGACCGTGATTGGCGGCGGCCTCTAGACAGAGGAAAACAACGGTGGGCGAAACGAAATGAGATTAAGAAGTTCCTCGCAAAGCAGGGAAATAGACATCAACCTGGGTGCCACTTCCTTCTTTCGAGTCTATGCAAATCTGTCCATTATGCTGTTTGACAAGAGAGAAGGCAATTGCCATTCCTAAGCCCATTCCCCTCTGAGAACACATTTCCTTGGTGGAGAAATAGGGGTCAAAGATCTTTTTCAGGTCTCCCTCGCTGATTCCCTTGCCATTATCCTTAACCGAAACCCTGACGCAAGGCTGATCCGCCATTGGCAGCATCGCCTCAGGCAGCGTCAGGGCGGGGATATTTTCGGTCTTGATCTCAATGCATCCGTTCTCCGAAATAGCTTCAACAGCATTCTCACAAACACCACACAACAACTCCTTGAGTCCTGCAAAATCACCCATTACCATGGATAAATCATCGTCCAAGTCAAGACGGACCCGAAAAGGTTTAGCACAAGATTGTCCACCAAGAGCCTGTTGGACAGCAACGACAACTTCATTGAGGTTAACAGGGTGTTGCGGGCACTCCTTGCTGTTAGCGAAAGATTGAAGTTTTGCGACCAGTTGCGCAGCATGTCTTGAGGCATTTTCAATGGCCTTCAGAGTCTCCGTCGCCGTCTTGTCGTTGCTTACTTGGCGCTTCAGCAGAGATATGTAGCCAAGAATACCGCAAAGGATATTGTTAAAATCATGCGATATACCCCCAGCAAGTTTGCCGAGCGAGGCCAGCTTTTCGGCGGTGACCAGTTGATCCTTCGTGTTCTGCAGTTCATCGATTTTTCTCTGCAGGGCCTGAGTGAGACTCTCGTTCTCCTTCTTTTGGCTAGCCAGGGAGAGACTCATCGTATTGAAATTTTGCTGCAACTGAAAAAACTCATCCTTCCCTTGACTCTCTGTAATATAGCCCAAGTCTCCGTCAGCAAGTCTTTGAGTCGCGACCAGTAATTGCTGCACAGGAGTTAGTACCTTTTTCGCAAGATGCCTGGCTATGACCCCCATCACTAGTAATGAGCATATCAGCGTCACGCCCATGAACAGATAGGTCTTCCTGATCTGCTGCATCACCATGTCAGTTTTGCGTTGCAGGGATGCCGCCGCACGGTTGACCATATCCTGAATACGGTAGGTGATGGTTTCAGCTATCTTTTCAGCCTGTTGTTGATTAACCCTCCGCCATTCACCCTCTCTACCAGAGGTGATGAGATAGCTCAGTTTCTCCTGATAATCGGTCAAAAGCTGCTCGGTGTAGTGAATCTCCTTGTTAACGGCGGCATCATGGTGACAGCCGTAACAACCATGAACGGCATGATCCATTCCATCAATGTTGGCAACAATCGCATCAAGGTTATAGGAAAAATCAAGGGCTGAGAGGTGGACAAACGACTGAATTTTCTGGACACGCAGGTTCAGGTTCTGCCGTATGTCTTCAATTTCGTGCAGGCTGATTAGGGTTTGCAGGCTGGCGGTCGAACTGAGGAGGTTTTGAATAATAACAGCGGAGCCAAGACAATAAACTAAGAAAACTAGGAGGAACGCAAAAATAATGTGTCTCTTCATTGGTAGCTACTCATATTAAACTACAAGCAGGCTAAAACATCCAAAGCACCAACATCCTGTAGTGCCGGCAGCGCGATGTAACAAGACAATCACCATCATTCGTTGACATAGCGGTACTCTTTCAGGTTGATTCCGGCCTCCTCAGACAACTCAAAAACGGGCTGATAGTCTTCTTTGGACGTTTTTGCGAATCGCTGAAATCCCAAAGATTTTAACACCACCAATCCCTCTTGGCTTAAATGTAGGGTTAACAACTCCTGACGTAATCTCTCTTTTGTGGCCGATGCCATTTCTGGCTTGACACAAAGACCGTTTGAAGGGACTTTCGGAGAAGTCGCCAAAATGACTAACTCGCTATCGAGTCTGGGGTCGGTCTTACGAACGAAGTTATAGATGGTGTTCTTCGTGGCACCGACATCGGCCCTCCCGTTCAAAACGGCTTCAATCGCCGCATCATGGCTGCCTGTAAAGTAATATGCCTTAAAATAGTCATCAAGATTTATCACCTGGTGCCGCTTCAAGTAGGCCAAGGGGAACACATACCCCGCTGTCGTCGCTTTCTCAACAAAAGCAAAGGTTTTCCCTTTCATGTCAGCAACAGTGGTTATTCCCGAATCTTTGCGAGTAAAGAGATAACCACAGTAAGTGCTCGCACCATCTTCATTTATCGGTCGGGCAATCGGTTCAACACCAAGTTGAGAGATCGCAAGCGCCCCTGTGAAAGATCCGAGAAAAGCGGCATCGATATTGACCTCCTTGAATCGTTCAATGATATTGCCGTACCGACTGAGCATGGACAACTCTACTTTGACCTTCATTCTTGTCGACAGATATTCAGCCAAAGGCTCAAAGCGCTTCTTTTGCTTAAAGACATTCATCTCCGGCAAAAGACCGATAGTAATTTTTTCTTGGCCGGCAGCGAAAGTTGGGAAAGAAAACAGTAGGAGCAAGGCGCTGATAAGCACAGATAAACGTACGGAGATAGGATCGCCTGGTTTATTTCTCATCGCTTTACCTCGCAAGTCCCCTGCAGTTTCACCCACATGGTCAAACAACCGATCCACCGCACCCCTCACCCCTCCTTCGGGAATTCCCCAAAATTACAATTCAGGAACTCACACTCCTTTGGCGAGAGGTCGAAACGGATCTCCGCCTCCTCCAGAAGCCGCTGGCGACTCTTGTCTGGATGAGACAAAACGGCATCGCTCAACCATTTGATGGCCTTTCTCATTCTGTCTCCAGAGGGCTGGATGTGGTCTACCCCACTCATATCACTCTACCTCTTCGGCCTGAAGATCACCCCACCAAGCGGCGGCACCGTGATTTTGATGTGCATGGGCGCCTCACCGAATGGTTCATGGATTGGCATCTTGATTCCGTTATTATCGATATTGCTGCCGCCAAACTCAGCATTATCAGATGATAAAACCAACTGATAAGGGACATCGGCCAAAACTCCGACCTTATAGTCGTAATGAACCTGTGGGGTGAAGTTCAGCAGGCAGACGAGATGATCTTGCGTATCCGTTGCCTTGCGGGCAAAACTGATGATGCTGTTATTGACGTCCTTAAAATCCAGCCACTGGAAGCCGCTGTAACTGTGATCCTCTTCCCATAAGGCTCGGTGCTCTTTATAAAAGGCATTGAGTGTCTTGACAAAACCCTGCAACTGCTGATGCCTTGGACGTTCTTCGACCAAATGCCAATCGAGACTGGTTTTACAATACCACTCAGAGAGCTGCCCGAACTCACCACCCATGAAGAGGATTTTTTTACCTGGATGGGTCCACAGATAGAAGAATAACAAACGCAAATTAGCGAACTGCTGCCACTCATCACCCGGCATCTTGGCAAGAAGTGAGCGCTTACCATGCACCACCTCGTCGTGCGACAGCGGCAGCACGAAATTCTCGGAAAAGGCGTAAAGCAGCGAGAAGGTCAAGGCATTATGGTGAAATTTTCGATAGAGAGGATCGCGAGCGAAATACGCCAAGGTATCATTCATCCAGCCCATGTTCCATTTATAGCCAAAGCCCAAGCCACCAGCATCGGTTGGTTTCGAGACCCCGTAGAAACTGGTAGACTCTTCAGCCATCATCGCCACGCCTGGGAAACGCCCATAGACCACACTGTTGAGATGCTTCATGAACTCAATGGCGTCAAGATTCTCCTTGCCGCCATGAGGATTGGGCAGCCATTGCCCTTCGCGGCGTGAGTAATCAAGGTAAAGCATCGAGGCGACCGCATCGACCCGCAGGCCATCGACATGAAACTTCTCCAACCAGAAAATGGCGTTCGAGATCAGAAAGCTCATGACCTCCTTTCGCCCGTAATTAAAGAGAAAAGTACCCCATTCTGGATGAAATCCCTGACGCTCGTCCTCATGTTCGTAGAGGGCAGTGCCATCGAAACGTCCAAGGCTGTGACCATCGGTGGGGAAATGCGACGGCACCCAATCCAGGATTACGCCAATGCCGTTGAGATGACATTGGTCAACAAAAAACATAAAATCAGTTGGTGTACCAAAACGGCTGCTGGTAGAGAAATAGCCAGTTACCTGATAGCCCCAGGACTCATCCAGGGGATGCTCCATGACCGGCATCAGTTCGATATGGGTAAAGCCCATCTCCTTGACATAAGGGATCAGTGTATCGACCAGCTCGCGAAAAGATAGAAAGCGGTCCACATTCGCCGGATCACGACGCCAGGAGCCAAGGTGCACCTCATAGATAGAAACGGGAGATTTATAGATCGAAGTCGAATCGCGACGAGCAACCCAATCCTGATCGTGCCACTCGTACCCCCCGAGCCCGGTAACCATAGAGGCGCTCTTGGGGCGTAGCTCGGCGGAGAACTGCAGTGGATCGATCTTCTCCAGCACCTCCATGTTCTGAGTTCTGATTTCGTACTTATAGAGGTCCCCCTCTTGCAGGTCTGGGATAAACAACTCCCAGATCCCAGTTGAACCGATCGCCCGCATCTGATGGGCACGACCGTCCCAGTAATTAAAATCACCGATCACACTCACCCGTCTGGCTGCTGGTGCCCATACACGAAATAACACCCCGGCTAGGCCATCGATCGTCATGGCATGAGAGCCCAAACGCTCATCGATATGATAGTGCGTGCCATTGTTGAACAGGTGACTGTCAAACTCGGTCAGCTGAGGTAAAGCACGATAGGGATCATGGATGATCTTGACCGTACCGTTGTAGAGGGTACTTTCGAAATGATAGTCAAGCGGCTCTGTAAAAAGCGAGATAACCGTCTCAAACAAGCCCTCTGGCCGCATTTTGTACATATCAATCTTTTGCGAACCAAACACCAGGCGAACAGATTCTGCCAGCGGCTGGAAGGTTCGAATCACCGCCGACGGCTTCTGGCGGTCGATAAAATGGAAACCGAGAACCTGAAAAGGGTCATGCTGATCAGAGGCAATAATACGGTCAAGTTCGGCAACGATATCTATAGACATATTTTACTCATTTTCTAAGGAGTTAAAAGAAAGTGACTGACTGCTCAATTTAGCCCAGTGTAGCACAAATCAGCAAAAACCAGCAAAAAATAAACGGGGGTAGGTATTTTTGCAATGGAACAGACCCGTCCTTGCAAGTCGAAATCAGCAAGCACCCTCAAGGCTAACAGCATGATGGCCCCGCTTCGCAGTCCATCGGGGTCGAATGAGCTGCGCAGTATCAATAAGTTTATCTCATATTCACCTGATGGCCATCAATTCGAATTGAGCAGACGCCAACTAAGGGCCGCTTATCCGACCCCGTTATCTTCTGTTCAAATTGCACTGGCTGGTTTGGGAAATAGCCGCCGACAACCTTTTGAAAAAGGTGAGCGCTTCAGGGCTGGATGGTTGCCGCGAAAGCTCTTCCTCATACATAAAAAAAAGTTTCGTAATCACATGCAGGGCTTCTTCTGCGGGCAGCTCCCCCAAAGCGTCCCAGATCTCATCAGACTTCACCATTTCTCAATCATCTCCAACAAAAAGGCCTCAATGCAATTGAGTGCCCTTAGCTATTGCAAGTTGTCCGACTCCTCCTCAACGAACCGGTATAACTGCCTGATCTCCTCCGGCCAGCGATCGCTATCGATCGTCTCCAGGATCAGAGGAATATTATCAAAACGCACATCTCGCATGATCTGCGCAAAAACCTTCCAGCCGAGATGCCCGTCCCCGAGAGAGTGGTGGCGATCAAGCTTCTGCCCCAAGGTCGACTTCGAATCGTTCAGGTGAACCCCCTTCAAAAGATCGAACCCCAGCACCTGCTCGAAATTGGCGAAAACCTGCTGATACTCTTCCTTGATGTCGTAGCCTGCGGCATAAAGATGACAGGTGTCAAGACAAACCCCGACCCGTTTCCTATCCCCTACCCGCTCGACAATGGCAGCAAGTTGTTCAAAGGTGTAGCCAACATTTGACCCTTGGCCAGCCGTCGATTCCAGCACAAAAATCACCTCTCTCGTCTGTTCGATGGCCTGCCGCACCCCCAAGGCAATCAGATCAAGGCATTGCTCTTCGGAGATCTGCTGCAAATGACTGCCAGGGTGAAAATTTAAAAATGACAGACCAAGCTGCTCCACTCTTTGCGCTTCATCAATAAAGGCATTCAGTGAATTCAGTCGTTTTCCGGCATCCGCATTGCCAAGGTTAATAAGATAGCCATCATGCGGAAGGACGTGCTGAGGTTTGATCCCGATCCTCTCCAGATTCTCCCGAAAGGCACGGATGCTTTTCTCCTCAAGCGGTTTCGCCTGCCACTGCCGCTGATTCTTCGTAAACATGGCAAAGGCCTTAGCGCCAATTCGCTCTGCATGCACAGGGGCATTTTCCACCCCTCCGGCAATACTGACATGTGCTCCGACATATTTCATCAACATCCTCCTTTCATGACCGTAGCAGAATAACGCATATCGATTTAACGACACACGAAATAATCTACAAATTTTGAAATATTTTATGCTATCCTTATAGGTACAGTACAACTTCGTTGTTCGACACACAGCCAAATGCCCATAAAAGAGCGCTAATTTTCGACAAAAAAAATCAAAATCCCGAGCCGTCACCTCTGCTATGACCAAAAAAAAGCGACTCTCCCTGCTTGCCATCACCTGCGTTTTTCTGCTCACCCTCTGCGCTTGCGAACAGAAAAAAGAGCACCCAGACAGCGGAGCTAGAACAAGAAGCGATGGTTCCATCTATGCCGGTTCATTCAAGGATGGCAAAGCAGACGGAGAAGGCACTATCACCTATCCTGACGGTCGAAAATATACCGGTCAATTCCAAGGAGGTGCCAAGCATGGGCAGGGCACCATGACCTTCGCCGACGGGTCAAAATATGTCGGTCAATTCTGCAAAGACGCCATGGAAGGTCGCGGCACCATGACTTTCGCCAACGGTCAGATCTACTCTGGCGAATTTAAAGCCGGTCTCTTTCATGGGAAAGGCACCCTGCACTACCAAAATGCCATCTTCACCGGCAACTTTGTCAATGGCAAAAAAGATGGCCAAGGCTCCTTGCTCTTTGCCGATGGCGGCAAGCATACAGGCCAATTTCATAACGACCTGCCTAACGGCCAAGGTGAGGCAACGTACGCCAATGGGGAGAAATATTCCGGCCAATTCAAAGATGGCAAAAAGCATGGGCAAGGAACCTGGACAAGCGCCAACGGCGAGAAATACACCGGTCAGTTTGAGAACGATGCCTTCCAAGGTCCCGGCACCTTTCTCTTTAGCGACGGCAGCCAACACAAAGGGCTGTTCAAAAACGGCCTGCCAGAAGGCCAAGGCACCTATATCTCCAGCGATGGCAACAAGCACACCGGCCTTTTTTCAGGAGGGAACGCCAATGGACCCGGCACCCACACCTTTGCCGATGGCCGAATCCACACTGGTAATTACAAAGACGGTAAGTTGTTCGGCCAGGGGGTAGCCACCTACCCTAACGGCAGCCGCTATGAAGGGCAATTCGCCAACAATATGTTCAGTGGCGAAGGCATTTTCAGCAATGCAAATGGTGAATCCTATAACGGCCAATGGCAAAATGGGGTCGAAAACGGAGAAGGCACCTTCACCTACCCCGACGGTGAGCAATACGTCGGGCAATTCAAGGACGGCATGTTCAATGGTCAAGGGGGGCTCACCACCGCTGATGGGCGCAAATACGTTGGCGAATTCAAAAACGGCGCCTTTGACGGACAAGGAACTCTGTTTAATCGTGCGGGGGAGTTTTACACAGGGCTTTGGAGTAAGGGAGAGCTCAACGGCCCTGGTTCGGTGACATACGCCGATGGCAGCAAGTTCGAAGGAAATTTCGCAGGCAATCTGTTCCAAGGGCAAGGTGTCATGACCTACGCCAATGGAGACCGTTATGATGGCCTCTGGGAAAAGGGTCTGCGCCACGGACTGGGCACACTAACTTTAGCAAACAATCAAACCTACACTGGCAACTGGCAGCACGGCCACAAAAATGGACAAGGCACTCTCTCCATGGCGGACGGCAGCCTCTATCAAGGCGAATTCTCGGACGACACCTTTAACGGCATGGGAACCTTCACCGCCGCCGATGGCGCTGTCTATGTCGGACAATGGCGCAAAGGCTTGCAGGATGGCCGGGGCATCTACACCTCGGCAGACGGCACTGTCCTCGAAGGGGTGTTTAACGACGGGCAATATGTCCGCCAGGAGACACCAGGGAACCAGGATCTCCCTCTTGCCGAACAACAGGAAGAAAACCGACCGCAATAATCTTGCCTATCGTTTTACGCTTTCCCTTTATCGTTCAGGGCGTCCACCTTTTTTTGCAGTTCTTCACTGAGCTTCACTTTCCCTTCCAGAACACACCCTCGACGCCCCGGGATGCACTCACCCTTCAGTTTGTTGCAACGATCGGCATTGATATCAAAATTCTTGCAATGAAACGTCACTCCTGATCTCCTTCCTTGATTATGTCTTGTTCAGGCCTACGGTAAACGAATCGGCTTCTCCTCTTACACGTACAAAATATTGCCGCAACTGACAAACCTTTTCACGCGGAGACCTGCGAGACGAGACATCATAATGAAACTGGCCCCGGCACTGGGCATAGGGGGGGCAGGTAAATGCCACATGAGGAGGTTTGAAGTTGGGAGAAGCTGATGAGACAAAAACTATGGGCTATGATTTTCTTCATTGAAATTCATTTGTTAGAGTCATAGCCCGTGCCATCGATCTCCTTGAGTCAGTTTTACAGAAGAGTTTGCTCAATCTTCGGGGTCTATCGAGAATCCACAAGATATTTTCTAGAGAGTTCACCGACGATAATATTGCCCTCAAGATCCTACTGCTGCATCGGAAAGGGGAGTTGTCCGGACAAGGGAAGAACCCATCGCTCCCATCTTCTGTCATGGCAACAATCGCGATTTCCTTCGATCATGACTGCTGTTTCTTGGCCAGGTCGCTCATCAGCCGCATGACGGCAAGCTCCTTGGCCTTGGCCTCAATCTCGATGGTTGCTGTTACTTTGTGCCAACATTCCGGAAAATCTTCTGGATCAATATAGTCGGCGTGGGGTCTTGGCGAGTCCATTTTCCAGCCGTTCCTGGGGGATGAGAGATGGAAACAAGGCTCCCTCCCAAGTCCCAACCACAAATCAACACAGGATGCCGTTGCCTCCTCTACGGAAATCTGATCAGGCAGGCAACGATGATGATGAACGTCATAGACCATGGGGATATTAAGGCGGCGGCAGACAGGCAACAAGTCCGACGGAGTATAGGAGATATCGTCATTCTCCAAACTCAGGCGACAGCGGACTCTTTCTGATAATTGAAAAAACGAATTCTGTAGCCGACTGAGCGCCATCTTTTTGTCACCATAGACACCGCCTGCATGAATATTGATCATCTCGACATCAAGCAATTCAGCCAGTTCTCCCTGGTACTCCAGTTCACGGATAGTGTTTGCCACCACCTCTGGTCGGGGCGAGGAAAGGACATTGAACTGATCGGGATGGAGACTTAAGCGGATGTTTTTATCCCGGCGAAGGGCTTTAATCTCCCTACAATGTTGATAAATCGTCGCAGCATGCGGGAGATCCTCCAAAGAATACCCCACTTGAGGATGGGTGTAGAGCGGCAGGAGAGGTGTTGTTATGCGGAAGGCGCCAATTCCCGTTTGTTCAAGGAAGGAGAGGGCCTGTTGCACACTCACAACATTATGCAGACATATTTGAGACAAAACCGCTAACTGCTCAGAACGGCTTTTCGTGAGAAGATTTTTAGCGGTTGTTTGCCTAAATCGTATTGGTTGCACTGTAAAGAGGCAGCAGAGGCCAAATCGGATCATATATTCTTAGCTCGTTTTGGAAGATTTCTTGCCATATCCGCACATCTCATGCTTTAGTAACGGGTATTGAGACAATTGGCAGCCAGCATTTGCCAAGCCAACACGCTCATGTCTGTAGAAACTGGATCTCTTATGCAAACAACAGAAAAAATAAAAATTGGCGTCAGCGCCTGTCTGCTTGGAAAGAAGGTCCGATATGACGGTGGGCATCAACACGACAGGTTCATCTCCGAGACTCTAGGGTACTTTTTTGATTTCATCCCAGTCTGTCCGGAGGTGGAATGTGGCCTCCCCGTGCCACGCGAAGCCATGCATCTAGCAGGTGGTCTGGAAAGCCCCCGCCTGCTAACCACGCGGACAGGAATAGACCATACAGAAAGGATGCAGCGCTGGGCGGCAGACAGACTCGATAGTCTTGCCGGACAAAACTTAGGTGGATTTATCTTCAAGAGCAAGTCCCCTTCCAGCGGCATGGAGCGGGTGAAAGTACGGGATGATGATGGCAAAGTCAGAAATAATGGCGTCGGCCTGTTCGCCAGGGCATTCATGGAGAGATTCCCCCTCCTGCCGGTGGAAGATGACGGTCGGCTGCATGATCTGCCCCTACGGGAGAATTTTATCGAATGCGTCTTCCTCTATCAGCGATGGCGCAAGCTTCGTGACGAGGAGATGACGCGAGGCGGCCTGGTCGGCTTCCACTCCGACCACAAGCTGTTACTCTTGGCCCATGACGAAAAAATCTATCGGCAATTAGGTCGCCTGGTTGCTCAATCCAAAGAGTATTCGGTGGAAGCCCTCTTCCTTGAGTACGAACAACAGATGGTGAAGGCCATGCGCTTGCTTCCCACGATCAAAAAACACTGCAATGTCCTGATGCACATGATGGGCTATTTCAAGAAAGTCCTGTCAATAAACGAGAAGCATGAACTTCTGGGAACTATTGAACAGTATCGCAATAATCTGTTGCCATTGATTGTTCCCGTTACGCTGCTCAATCATTACGTCCGAAAATATAACGAGCCGTACCTTGCCCGGCAATACTACTTGCAACCCCACCCTTTGGAACTCAAACTACGCAATCACGCCTAGAGCATACTACTGACTGAACTTAAGAAAAGATGCCCTCGGCAAAGAAAATACTTATCACCGGTGCTACCGGCTATATCGGCAGGCGCCTGAAGGCACGTCTTCTCAACCGGGATGATCTCGTTTGCCGTTTGCTGGTACGCAACCGCAATAAGGTCAGTGTCAAGGTTCGTGATCTGTTAGACATAGTCGAAGGAGATACCTTTCAACAAGAGGCTCTGGATAGGGCCCTGGCGGGTATTGACGCCGCCTATTACCTTATCCACTCCATGGGGAAGGACAAGGATTTTAAAGACCTGGACAGGAAAAGCGCAGAGAATTTTCGCGATGCCGCGATCCGTGCAGGTGTCAGAAGGATTATTTATCTCGGTGGTCTTGGGGTCAGGCAGTCTGCCAGCAAACATCTGTTGAGCCGAATTGAAACTGGCGAAATTCTCTCCGCCAAACCAGCAGAAATTCAGACCATCTGGTTTCGAGCTGGGGTGATTATCGGTTCCGGCAGTGCAAGTTTTGACATTATCCGTAACCTGGTGCAAAAACTGCCCTGCATGATAACGCCGAAATGGGTCACTACCCTTACCCAGCCCATCAGCATTGAGGATGTTCTCTCCTATCTGGTGGCGGCGATCAATCTGCCAGCCGAAAACAACCTGATGATCGATATCGGGGCCGAGACCATGAACTTTAAGCAGATGATGCTGACGGCAGCCAAGGTCATGGGTCTTAAACGCTGGATGATACCAGTTCCGTTTTTAAGCCCGCGCCTCTCGTCGTATTGGCTCATCTTTTTCACCCCTGTGCCATATGCACTTGCCGCCGCCCTGGTTGAAGGACTGAAGAGTGAAACAATCTCCCAAAATGATCATGCGGCAAAATTCTTTCCTGATATAACTCCCGAGCCTTATGCGCAGGCCGTTGCTCGAGCCCTGAAGGAGCTTGAGCAGCAGCATGTTATCAGCCGCTGGTGTGACTCCAGTGCAGGAGTTGCCTGCGACATCAAGGAGCATGAAGATCCTGGCAGCTCCATCCTGCGTGACGTTCGGACCCTGCCACTAGAGGGAACGACTGCCGCCTCAGTCTATCAGGCAGCCTGCGGCATTGGCGGAGAACATGGCTGGTACACCTACACTTTTCTGTGGAGACTGAGAGGCTTTATCGACAAGATGGCAGGGGGCTACGGTCTTTCTCGCGGGCGTCGGGTGGCAGAAAAACTTCGGGTTGGCGATGCGCTTGACTTTTGGAAGGTTGCCGACCTCAAAGAAAACAAGCGAATTCTGTTGCTTGCGCAGATGAAGGTTCCCGGCAAGGCCTGGCTGGAATTCGATATCCAGCAGGATCAGCTTGTGCAAACGGCTCATTTTCTGCCCAGCGGCATCTGGGGACGGATTTACTGGTATATCGTAGCCCCTTTGCATAATTTAGTTTTTGTTGATCTGGTACAGAAGATTCTCGCAACAGCTAAGGGCCTTGATGCTGCAAAGATCTCTTCTTGATCATCAAGGGAAGAACCAAACCTCTATGCCTGTCAACGAGTATAACCCTGTGTGCCCTGACTTTAGCACCAGCCATAAAAACCACAAAATATTCTTCCCGGTACGCGCTCCAGAAGAGCCTCTATTCCCCTCAAAAACGCCCAGCTCCCCCCATCCTAACCAAACAATAACGCTCACGAAAGGACTCGATACATGATGACCATGACCGCGACTGTCTTTATCCTCTGCTATATACTGATCGCCTTGGAACACCCGCTTAAAATCAGCAAATCGGCTATCGCGCTGATTGCCGCTGGCCTCATGTGGACACTCTATTCCCTAGCAAGCCCGCTTGGCTTAGAAGAGGTGGTAAAGCAGCTATCTGAAAAATTGGCAGAAACCGCCGCCATCGTCTTTTTCCTCATTGGAGCCATGACAATTGTTGAAGTGACAGACTCACACGGCGGCTTTGAGATCATCACCTCACGCATCAAAGCCACCAAGCTATCCAGCCTGCTTTGGATCATCGGCTTCATCTCGTTTTTTCTATCGTCAATTCTCGACAACATGACCACCACAATTGTGATGATCACTCTGATGAAACGTCTGCTCAAGGAGCACAAACAACGACTTTTTTTCGCCGGTATCATTGTTATTGCCGCCAATGCAGGTGGCGCCTGGACCCCAATTGGCGACGTGACTACTACCATGCTCTGGATCGGAGGTCAAATCACCACCGGCAATATCATCAAGGGGCTTTTCTTCGCCTCTATGGTGAATATGATAGCGCCGCTGGCACTCGCCTCCTTCATCCTTACGGGTAGCGTCATCCCGCCCGACAGAGTCAAAAAAGAGATTACCACCACCTCTCAGTTCGAAAAGACTTTCATGTTTTTCATGGGCATGAGCTGTTTGATTTTTGTGCCGATATTCAAATCCATCACCCATCTCCCTCCGTACCTCGGCATCTTGCTGGCCCTCGGGTTCCTGTGGCTGACTGGTGATCTCCTGCATCGCAAAAAGTCGAAAGAGGCAAAGGAGCACCTCACGATCAGCAAGGCGTTGAAACGCATCGACATGGCGTCGGTAGTGTTTTTTATCGGTATCCTGTTGGCAGTGGCAACCCTCTCGGCCAACGGCATGCTTCCAGCCCTAGCTCAGTGGCTCAACACGAAAATTGGCAACCTGCCAATCATTGTCAGTGTCATTGGCTTGCTCTCTGCAATCGTCGACAATATCCCCCTTGTGGCAGCATCTATGGGCATGTACCCCATGGCCCAATTCCCCCCCGACTCTTTTATCTGGGAGTTCATGGCCTACTGTGCTGGCACTGGTGGTTCAATTTTGATCATTGGTTCTGCGGCAGGAGTCGCCGCCATGGGTCTTGAGGAAATTCAGTTCTTCTGGTATGCGCGGAGAATTGCCCCCCTCGCCTTGTTCGGCTACCTTTGCGGTATCGCTGCATACCTGCTCCAAAACAGATTATTGCATTAAGGTGTCATGCAGGTTTTGACCGGTCAACGCCTCGTTCAACGAATCCAGCCCTGGGTCAAGGAGTCCTCCAACGGCACACCGACAATACGTATGGCACCGGCCGCGCCAACGCACTCGACCTCACCGAGCATCGGCAGGCCATCTTCACCTTTCTTCCCATAGCGGGCAACAAGGCCTGCGGCAAGGGCAAGGTCATTTGCCTCCCGCAGATTACGGACAAGCGCTGTCGGACCGGTACGATCAACTAACTTCAAGATTCTATCCTCCGACCCCGCCAAGCG
>JAQUKQ010000072.1 GCA_028718985.1 Desulfobulbaceae bacterium
CACAACCAGCTTTCTTGTGACTCATCGTAATTTTTTCCGCTTGCCCCTGGCTGATTTTGGTAAAATACACTCAAAAGATGGTCGTTATACCAAATAATGGGTGGACTTCTTCCTGCATATCAATCCTCAAAAGCCTAGAGGCTAAGCATTTAATTAACTCCTGAGCCTTCTCTCACTAGGGTGTGCGGGGAATTTAATTATTGTACAATTCAATAGGTACTTTTACCATGTAACTACTTGGAATGATTATTGCTTTAGCCAAAGATACGACGCCATCAAATTTAAATTTCCGGAGTCGATCCGTTTTCTTGTCATTCATCCTCGCTCATGCGATCGGAGGTTACAATGAAAAACCATGGCTTCATTTTAAATTGCGTTGTCACTATGTTGCTGTTGTCCAACGTCGCGCAGGCATCGGTACTTGACGCCCCACACAATTCAACCAATGCCATAACCTGTACCACATGCCACACCTATTCATTGTGGTGGCAGTACTCACCTAGTTTAAAAAACCTTACACCCGGTTATACGGCCATTGTCAATGCCATTTGCATGCAGTGCCATGATGACAACTCGACACTGGCCGTTGCTACTCACTCGTCAGCAGTGATTGGCTCAGAAAATAATTACCATAACGGTTGGGGTGTAGGCTGTACCGATTGCCATAATCCACACTTCCAGGATCAAATTAATTGGGGGACAGAGGCCTTTCTGATTACAGGAGCCATTGATCTTAATAAACCAAATAAAGGCATCACGACAGGCAAAGTGACCATAAACTCGGTGGAATACGATCAAACCTCCATCGCCATCACCTCCCCTTTGACAAAGGACAATGCAAATTGGCCCGTCGATACCTGGGCCAAGAAAAACAAGACCACCCCGGATCGCGGCTTAATCCTTGCTCTTGATACAGCAAAGCGAGGCAACACCTATTCGGTTCTTTCGGCAACTCAGACCGAAATCGTGGTTAAGGGAAAGATCGACCCTGACACCATCATTCCAGGAGTTGACCCCGATGGTACTGGTCCCCTGCTTAAAAACTCCGCCTCCGCCGATACATTTGGCTTGATCTATGGCCAGCTCATTAAACAATCGGTGACAATCCCCTATTCTGTCCCTAGCCATTCCAGCAGTGTCAAATTCTTCACCCCGATTGGTGGGTTTGTCGATACCACAAACACCCCCACCACAGGTATTTGTCAAGTCTGCCACACCTTGACCACCAGTTCGGCAAACAATACATCCCGCTTCAGAAATGATGGATCAGTACCTGATAGCACTGACAGTCATGCTTATTACATAACTGACACTGAACCAGGGGGCACCTCGACCTGTACCATGTGTCATAGTCATGCGATGGGTTTCAAAGGTTCGGGCCACTCACCAAACGATTTTGGCTGGTCAACAATCAGCTATATTAGAGAGGACGGTCTTGTCGAGGTTGTCACCTGCACCGACTGCCATGAAAACAGCAAGGGCATCGTTGAAGGTGTTCACAATAACAAATGTGGCCTCTGCCATATCAATCCAGGTGGTGGTGGCCCTGTGAAGGTGGCTAATGGCGCTGGCGGCACCGGGGTAGACCAGACGAACGGGATCGATGCAGACCCCAGCGGCGAATATCACACCCCGAATCACACCTACTCTGCCACCTGTGCCGACTGCCACGACAAAACGAAGAAGCCAAACATCCAGAACACCTTGCCGCAGATCCACCATGACACCCCAGGCAACTATGCGGCTAACGGCCTCTGCACCAAATGCCATAAGAGTGCAGATATGGCAACAACGCCTCTGACACGAAAAGCTGACCACTCCACCAAGATCATGCCTGCCCTTACATCAGGGAGCTATCCGAATATTGTGAACGGCTGTGAAGAGTGCCATATGTTGGATTCATCTACCAATACCGATTATTCCACCAATGGTACCACTGTTGGTGCCATAATTGACGGCAGCTTTGACAACCCGAGGGTGCACGACACCTGCACAAGTTGCCATACCACAGATGGCGGGTTGAAAGATATCAGTCAGGTGACCAATGCCGTCCGCATGGTCACGGGCTATGCACCTGGTCATGGTACAGACAGCACACCTAATCTCGACGACGGTCCCACCAACTGTATCAGCTGCCATGGCGCAGACCCCGGCATCATCCACCTTAACGTCAACCATGTCAACACCGTGGGAAACACCCCTCAATGCAACTGGTGTCACTACAAGCAGGTCGGCATGAGCAATGGCGCAACCGTCAATCCAAACGACAGTATGGTTCATGCCGCCTGCACAACCTGCCACACCATCAGCAAGGGGATTGCCAACGATTATATGATCGGCCTAGTCAATCCTGCCAGCCTGACCCGCAACCTGGTCGGCCAGATGGTCACCCCACAAAGCAAGGGGGGGACGGCGGTCAACTGCACGGACTGCCATAGCATCCATCTGTTCGCCGATCACCGCAAGGCCAACCATACCAATGTTGTTGCCTTCAGCACCCAGGGTTGCACCGCCACCTGCCATACTAGCACTGCCGGTCGCCTCGCTCCGGACTACGGCATGCCTGTCAACCCTGTCGACAACAAGATCCATGATGCCTGCACCTCCTGTCACAACACCACTACTGGCGAACTGCGCACCGTAGTGGCTGTCAACCTCCCCTATGTCGTCGCCATGCCCAACGGGCCAATTATCGACGGCCACAACCAACCAAATGATGGCGGTGGCGAGTGCTCAGCTTGCCATGGCAACAACTATTTCACCAATCATACCCATACTCACGGGGTAGAGCTTCAGGAGGGCGATCTGGCTCAAGCTGCCCCAGGCACGTCTTGTTCAGTATGTCACAATGATGCTGGCACAAACCTCAGCACATGGAGCGCCATTCTGACCGAACACCGTGGCAACTGCTCCACCTGCCACGCCGCAACACGGCTCACCGGCAATCCCGCTAACCCCAGCGAAACAGTGCCGGATGTCATCGCTGCCCTGGCGAATTCCACCGCCTGCACGGCCTGCCATTGGGACAAAAAAAGCCCGGCCAACCACGGCCACGCGGCTGGCGATTTTACCTGGTCCAGCGACTGCGACAGCTGCCACGGGGGCACGGAGATTGTGGTCGGTGTCCACCACAACAACTGCGCCCTCTGCCATGCGGACCCGACAACGGGTAACTTCGCCCGCAAGGCAGGAGTAAACGGCAACGCCCGCTTGGCCGGCACCTCGCGCACAGCCTCCTGCACAGTCTGCCATGAAGAGAGTGCCTTCCCCAGCGGCCGCATCCACCATGGTAACACAAGCGGCGCCCACGCCCTGGTCCACCTGGGCACCCCCGGTCGCAATTGCGCCACCTGTCACACAATTGCCAACATGCCCCTGCTGGCGGATGGACAGCCCTTAGCAACAACCACAGTGTGCGCCAACTGCCACCAGGACGGCGCCGGTGGCCCGCCGAGCCAGAACGACTACAAGACTGGCTGGAGTATCTCCGGCTATAGTCTGGCCTGCACCGCCTGCCATGGCTTCCCTCCCGCCTATGCTTCGAGCCCTGCAAAAGCCAACAACCATGGCAAACACCCTTTCAGTTGTGGCAGCTGCCATGCGGCCACCGCCGCCGACGGTGCCATAATCACCAATCTGGCCAATCATGCCAATAGCCTCTACGACGTAGTGGCAGGCAACGGCGTCTCCTTCGCCTACACGGCAGCTCCCCGCGGCGGTTCCTGCACGGCGGTCTCCTGCCATGGCGGCTCAACCGCTACCTGGAACTGGGGTGCGTTGGCCAACCATACCGCAAGCTTAGGCTCCGGGGATATATCCATGGGTTTTAGCGCAACCAACACTCATTCCCTCGTCAGCATGAACGAGGAGTGCTCCCTTTGTCACTACGCGAACTTGCCGGCACAGCACAGCAATCAGTGCACCCTCTGCCACGGCAGCAACAGCGCTCCTCCCGCCTGGCTACAGGGGCCCTGGAATCAAACCTGCCAGCAGTCGGCCTGCCACCCCACCCTGCACGCCGCCATGGGACCTGACCACAACGGTATCTATTGGGATTCATCCGTAAGCTGCGAACTCTGCCATGACAACAGCACCGAGTTTCCCAACCCGGCCGACAACTGTTCCCGTTGCCACAACCCGGACTTCACGGCGGCCTCGGTGGGGGACCATCAAGCGCCCACCACCATCTCCGATGTGACGGGGGTCATTGTCGGCCCAACCACCATTCACCTGACTGCTACCGACACTGGTGGTTCAGGGGTTTCCATCACCCGCTACTCCCTAGACGGCAAGAGGTGGATGCTTGGGAACACCGTCTACGCCTCGGCACCGACCACCGGCACGCGGGTCCATACCCTGCAGTTCTACTCAGCCGACCACGCCATGAACCTCGAACCGGTGCAGACCATCTCCATCACTGTACAAGCTCCGTAGGTATCTCTGCCACACTAGCCTCTACTACGGATCAACGCCCTCCCTT
This sequence comes from Desulfobulbaceae bacterium, assembly GCA_028718985.1. Taxonomy (GTDB): domain Bacteria; phylum Desulfobacterota; class Desulfobulbia; order Desulfobulbales; family VMSU01; genus VMSU01. Next base: position 4,481 of record JAQUKQ010000072.1, read on the forward strand.
GGCCCACCTGACTGCACGAGAGGATGAGGCCACAAGCAGGGAGGGCCAAGAGAACGGCAGGGTGAACCATGATGGGGGCATGCATACCGTTATTTTTGAGCTAACCGACTGCAATGCTCGGTCTCACGAATTACCAAGGCCGCACTCAACCCGGCCACCTTTGTTGCGATGACCGTCCAGGAATGCCTAGAATTTGATTAATCTACATTTAGGAATCTCAAAACACATCATCAACCTCACCAAAAATAAAGGCCGAATGGGAAGCTTAACCCTTCGGCCCAATCCTCAAATTTATGTTTCCGTATGCCGGCTAAGCAGGGCCATTTTTATGCCTGCCATAAACTCATCATCAGTCAGGAAAATGAAAGAAGGTCTTTCCGTCAAATTTTTGATTTGCTTTTGAGCTTGAAAAATGTTGCTCTTAATTGTCTCCTGAAGAAGGATATCATCAACCAGACCGATATTGACAGAGAGGTATAATGGGGAAAATTGCTTTGTCTGTTTAAAGAGTCTGTTTTATCGAAGTAACTGCATAACTCATACGAATCACAAACGTTTTCGACACATGAACTAATTCAAAAAAACTAATAAGCCTTGCTGTCAGTTAGCGATACAACGAAGACAACCAATTATGAAGTTCAAATATCTTTCGTCCATATGTTTACTCTCGTTATTCATAGCGGGATGTGCAAAAGAGAGAGTTTATGGGAACATGTATGAAGGGCTGAAAAAAAGAGAACAAATTGTTAATCCATTAAATGGGTCAATTTCTCAGGAACAACCAAGTTACGATGAGTATAAGAGAGAGAGGGAGGAATCTCTAAAGAAAGATGATGACGAATTGCTTCGGCGCTGATACCACCAATTATTGGGGTGCTCCCTTTTCTGGGGTGCTGGAGCTGACCGGGGATAAAAGCCATCAACAGTTCAGGATGTCCTTGAATAGCTTTTGATGGCCTCCCCAAAGATTAAGACATCCTCCATACTATAGCTGATGAAGCTCAGAACGAAGCTTTACTATACCTAAGTTTCTGGGATCAAACTGACACATCAGGTTGACTTCAACCTATAACCAACACCGACCTCGGTCAGGATGTAGGATGGGCGAGAGGCGTCCTTTTCCAGCTTATGACGGAGGTTGCTAACGTTTACCCGCAGAACATGGGGTTGCTCAAGATAGGCAGCCCCCCAAATTTCTTTGAGAATTTGTCGGTGGGTCAGAACCTTTCCGGCGTGAGTGACCAAGAGTCGCAGCAAATCATATTCTGTGGGAGTCAAAGACACCTCTTCTCCACGGACCAGCACTCGTCGTCTGGCGAGGTCTATCTCTAATTCGTCAATTCGATACACAGGTTCAGGAGTCTGTTGTAAGGTACGGCGTAACGCTACCCGTATCCGTGCCAGCAGTTCTCCGACTCCAAAGGGTTTGGTCAGGTAGTCATCCGCTCCGGCGTTGAGTGCCATGACCTTATCACCTTCCCTGTCCCGCACAGACAGAACGATAATTGGCACTTGAGACCACTGCCGTATTCGTTTTATCACCTCGCACCCGTCCATGTCCGGCAAGCCAAGATCTAGAAGGATAACTTCCGGCTTAGTCGTCACTACCGCTGTTAAGGCTGCATGGCCAGTTTCCGCTTGATGGACAATAAACTCTTCCCCGTTCAGTGCCGTTGTCAGGAACCTTTGAATCGCAGGCTCGTCATCAACAACTAGTATGCGTGGCAGATTATTTGATTTTGTCATTCCCACCTTTTTCGTCTAACGGAAGCTCGATGACTATACGTAGACCCCCTTCCTGCTGGTTCTCCGCCCATATCCTGCCGTCGTGGGCCTCGACTATTCCCTTGCAAATCGACAGCCCTAGGCCGGTGCCCTTTGTCCCTTCCGGTATTGGGATTCTGTAAAACTTATCAAACACCCGCTGTAAGTCTTGCTCAGGAATTCCGGGTCCACAGTCTAGTACCTCGACAGTCAAAAATGTGTTGTCGGCTTGAACTGTGATCTCTATGGAACTCTCGATGGGGGAATATTTCAAGGCATTATCCAGCAGGTTGATCAAAACCTGGGTCATCAGCACCATATCCATGCGGACAAGAGGTATGGTCGGCTCAAGTTTTACGTTCACCGTTCGGCCTTTCAGCCGTTGGTCGAGCGCGGCCAAGGCGCATCCAACCAAATCCTGCACATCGCATAGTTCCATCTTCATTTTCAGTTCACCGGCTTCCAGTCTGGTCATATCAAGCAGATTGCCAACAAATCGATTCAATCGTTCAGCTTCATCCCAGGCACCTGTCAAAAATTCTTTCCGTGCCGTGTCGCTTATCTGAAGAGTTTCGTCTCGGAGACTGCTCAACGCCCCTATGATTGACACCAGGGGTGTCCTCAGGTCATGGGAGATCGAGTTAAGCAAGGCCCGCTCCAGGGATTCTCTGGCCTGAAGAATCTGGGCCTGTTCGGCTTGCATAGAGAGATAAACCCGCTCCATGGCCTGTGAAATTTGGGTAACAAAGGCATCAAGAAGACGACGATGGTGCGGCGACCGGTAATCGGCCACTTGTCCGAGTTTGACCCCTAGTACGCCGAGAAAACAGGATGCTGTATGAAGTGGAAGATACAAGAGTTCGGCGGAACCGAGGGTTTCAGTGCCAAGACCGGCGGTTCGCCGATTACGATAAGCCCAGTCCGCCACGGCCAACTCCTTGACATCGAGGGCCAGACCTTTACTGATGGAGGAAATCTTCATCTGCTCGCCTTCCGGGACCAAGACGGCAAGCTTGGCGTTCAAGGTCTCACTGATGTTTTTGATCACGGCCGCCATGATGGATTCCAAGTCGACGGCGGCAGCAAGATCGCGGCTCAGGTAGTAGAGGCTCTCGGTTTGTAACTCACGTTCCCGCAAAGCCACAGCCCGTCCGTTGGCCTTCGCTACCAGCGTGCTGATGACGACTCCTACAGTGAAGAGCCCTATAAAAGTAAAAATATATTCGCTATCCGCCACATTAAAAGTTAGCCGGGGTGGGACGAAAAAAAAGTCAAAGGCCATGACTCCCAAGGTGGCGGTGAGGATTGCAGGTTTTAGCCCAAGGCGGACAGCCGCTAGCACAACGGCTAAAAGAAAGATCATGACCATATTGGTCGGCGACAAAATGGATCCTACCAAGAAAGAAACCATCGTTGCCGCAGTGACAAGCACAAGACTTGCCAAATACTCGAGCCAAGGGACTTGTCGCTTAGATCTGGAGAAATGACTTCCTGGTTTTATAGGGGCCGGTTCGATGCTGACAACGTGAACGTGAATGGCTCCACTCAGTCTGATAATCTGATCGACAATGGGCGGGCGAAGAAACTCCCGCCATCTTGACTTGTTTGGCTTACCAACGACGATACGGGTGACGTTGTGCCGCAGGGCGTAATCGATGATTGCCTCGGAGACTGAAGTGGCGGTCAGGGTCGCAACCTCGGCGCCCAGGCTTTCGGCAAGTCGCAGGTCACGCCAGACCCGTTCCCTGTTTTCCTGTTGCTGTTTGGCCAGGCTTGGGGTCTCGATATAGACCGTAAACCACTGGGCCTTCAACTCTTCGGCCAGGCGGCGAGTGGTACGAATCAACTTTTCGCTGAAGGGACTACCGCTGGCGCAGACCAGCAGCCGCTCGGTTACAGGCCAAGGACCTGGGATGGCCCTAGTCTCCATATAGGCCCGCATCTCTTCATCCACGCGGGCGGCAGCGCGACGCATTGACAATTCCCGTAGAGCTATCAGGTTGCCATGTCTAAAGAATTTTTCTGTGGCCCAAGCCACCTGCTCCGGGATATAGATCTTACCCTGATGAAGCCGTTCCAGAAGCTCCTCTGGCGGAATATCTACCAGGCGAATCTCTGCTGCCCTATCAAGGATGCTATCGGGGACAGTCTCCCGCACAACAACGCCCGTGATTTGGGTGACGACGTCGTTGACACTTTCAAAATGTTGCACATTAACCGTTGTGTAGACATCGATTCCAGCGGCAAGAATCTCTAGGATGTCCTGCCAGCGTTTTTCGTGTCGTGATCCTGGGACGTTGGTATGGGCCAGTTCATCAACCAGCACGAGCTGGGGTCTTCTGGCCAGGACACCATCAATATCCAGCTCTGGAAGCAGCACGCCTTGGTATTCATGCTGGGCCTTTGGCAAGCATTCCAAGCCTTCAAGGAGTGCATCAGTTTCCGCCCGACCGTGGGATTCAACATAAGCCGCCACTACATCCCGGCCTTCTCGTTGCCGGATGCGGGCCGCCTCGAGCATGGTGTAGGTCTTACCGACTCCAGCGGCGTAACCTAAAAAAATCTTGAGCTTGCCGCCATGCTCAATTTTCACCTCTTCTGCCCTGGCAGCTCTGAGCATGGCTTCCGGCGAGGGCCGCCTCTCATCTTGGGGAATGCTCATGGCACGATTCTGTCTAATTTCAGATTTAAGGCCAGGACATTGACTCGCGGTTCTCCCAAAAAGCCAAGCTGACGCTCTTCGGTACTGACAGAGACAAGTTTCTTGACTACTTCCTCGCTCAGGCCCCGTGCCTTAGCGACATGGGGGATTTGCGATTCAGCCGCAAAGGGTGAGATGTGGGGATCAAGTCCACTGGCTGACGCCAGCACCAAGTCATTTGGAATCTCGCCGTTTATGCCCGCAACCCGGAGGGTAGTTATTCTTTCTTTTACCTGCTGGATCAACTCCTGGTTAGTCGGCCCAAGATTGGACCCACCGGAAGCCAGGGGGTTATAGCCAAAATCTGCGGTTGCAGAAGGCCGGGGCCAGAAATATTTATCCTCAGTGAAAGGTTGCCCAATCAGGAGTGAGCCTGCCACTTTGCCGTTTTTATCCATCACAAAACTCCCCTGGGCCTGATGAGGGAAAAGGAGGTTAGCGGTTGCGGTGACGACTGCCGGGTAGGCACCTCCTAAGAGTACTGTCAGGAGAATAAAGAGTAAACATGCTGTTTTCAGATCTTTCATGGAAAGTTACCTCTGCTTGAATTAGCTTTTCCTGTCAATATATCACATAAACTGCCCGACAACTAAATCGATGACCTTGATTCCGACAAAGGGTACAATCATGCCGCCTACTCCGTAGATCAGGAGGTTATAAACCAGGAGTTTTTCAGCCGGCATGGGTCGGTACTTCGTGCCTCTAAGCGCCAGCGGAATAAGGAGCGGGATGATGACCGCATTGAAAATTACCGCCGATAGGATGGCGCTGTGCGGGCTGGCCAGCCTCATGACGTTCAGTGCCGAGAGCTGCGGATAGATAGAGAGGAGTGCCGCCGGGATGATGGCAAAATACTTGGCCACATCGTTAGAGATACTAAAGGTAGTCAAATTGCCTCGGGTCATCAGGATTTGCTTGCCGATCTCAACGATGTCCAGGAGTTTGGTGGGATTGCTGTCCAAGTCGATAATATTGGCTGCCTCGCGGGCTGGTTGAGTGCCGGTGTTCATAGCCACTGCCACGTCGGCTTGGGCTAGGGCCGGGGCGTCGTTCGTGCCGTCGCCGGTCATCGCCACCATCAAGCCCTGCTCTTGGCTCTCTCGAATCAGGCGCAGTTTGTCCTCGGGCTTGGCCTGAGCCAGGAAGTCATCGACCTCGGCCTCGGCAGCGATGGCGGCGGCGGTCATCGGGTTGTCACCAGTCACCATTACCGTCCTGATACCCATGCTCCTGAGTTGCCGGAAACGTTCCTGGATGCCGCTTTTCAAGATGTCTTTCAGATTAATGACCCCGAGCGCTGCCGAGTCACGGCTAACCACAAGCGGTGTGGCTCCGGCATGGGCAATACTGCTAACCTGCTCTTCCAACTCTTTGGGTACTGTTCCCCCCTGCTTTTTGACAAAGCTAAAGACAGAGTCCGCTGCACCTTTTCGGTAAACAACCCCATCAATATCGAGTCCAGAGAGACGGGTTTCAGCGCTGAATGGGACTATCGTTGCCCCGGCAGGCAGCTCTCGATGGGATATGCCACACTTCTGCTTGGCCAGGGTCACCACACTACGCCCTTCCGGGGTCTCATCGCCGAGTGAGGCCATCAGTGCCGCCTCGGCAAGCTGTTGCTCAGAGGAGCCAGCAACAGGGACAAAGGCGACCGCCTCCCGGTTGCCAAGGGTGATGGTGCCGGTCTTATCAAGCAGGAGAATATTGACGTCACCTGCCGCCTCAATGGCCCGTCCCGACATGGCGATGACGTTTTTCTGGAAGAGGCGGTCCATGCCGGCGATGCCGATGGCAGGAAGCAGGGCGGCGATGGTGGTAGGGGCCAGACAGACAAAGAGCGCCACCAGAATAGTCAAGGAGACCGGCACCCCTTGACCGGCGGCTTTGACGCTGTAGAGGGAGAGCGGACTCATGTTGACCACTACCAAGAGAAAAACGAGAGTAAGGGCAAACAGTAGTACTTCGAGGGCAATTTCGTTGGGAGTTTTGCGGCGCTTCGCCCCTTCGATAAGCGAAATCATGCGATCGATAAAGGTTTCGCCAGGGTTGGCGGTGATGCGGACCACGATAGCGTTGGCGATAACCTGGGTGCCGCCGGTGACGGCGCTACGGTCGCCGCCTGATTCCCGCACCACCGGAGCAGATTCACCGGTCACCGCCGACTCATTGACCAGGGCCGCACCGCAGACGACCTCACCATCACCGGCAAGAAGATCGCCTGCTTCTACCAGAATGCAATCGTCTTTGCGCAGGAGATTGGCCGAGATTAACTCATACTTGCTGTCCAAGGCCGGCGTTATTAAACGCTTGGCCATGACCTCGGTCCGGGTCTTGCGCAGTGATGCGGCACGGGCCTTGCCTCGACCTTCGGCCAACGCCTCGGCAAAGGTGGAAAAGATGACCGTCAGCCAAAGCCAGAGAGAGACCATACCTGTGAACCGCGCCGGTTCATGGCTGAACCCGGTCAACGACAGGATAAAGGAGACAAGGGTTATGAAACAGCAGATCTCCACCGCAAACATGACCGGATTGCGATAGAGGATCCGTGGGTCGAGTTTGCGGAGGGCTTCGATTGAGGCGGATTTCAGCAGTTGGGGATCGAAGACTGATGTTGGTTGGGTGCGGTGCTTCGACATGGTCAGTTCCCTCCTGTCATCAGCAGATGCTCGATAATTGGACCCATGGCCAAGGCAGGGAAAAATGTCAGAGCGCCAACGATGATGATGACCAGTGTCAACCAAAGGACAAAGGAGAGTTGATCAGTCGGCAGGGTGCCAAGGCTTGGGGGGACATACTTCTTGCTGGCAAGCGAGCCGGCTAGGGCCAAGACCGCCACTGCCGGGACAAAACGCCCAATGAGCATGGCAAGCGAAGTGGTCATAGTATAAAACAGGGTTCCGGCGTTCAACCCGGCAAAGGCGCTGCCGTTGTTATTGGCAGCCGAGGCATAGGCGTAAAGCACCTCCGTCAAACCGTGGGGGCCGGAGTTGGCCATGGCAGAGACTCCGGCCGGTAGAATCAACGCCAGCCCCGAAAAGATGAGCACAACCATACCCGCAGTCAGCACGATGACGAGTGACAACCACATCTCCCGGACCTCAATCTTTTTGCCGAGATACTCTGGTGTCCGCCCGATCATAAGCCCAGCGATAAAGACCGCGATCACTACGAAGGCAAGCATGGTGTAGAGTCCTGAACCTACCCCGCCAAAGATTACCTCTCCCAATAGAATTAGTACCAGCGGCACCATGCCGCCGATCGGGGTGAACGAATCGTGCATGGAGTTGACCGCCCCGCATGAGGTGCCAGTGGTGAGGGCCGAGAAGAGGGCCGAACCGCCGCTTCCGAAACGGACCTCCTTGCCCTCTAGGTTGGCCCCGGAGACACCAAGTCCACGTAGCAAGGGATTGCCGCCGGATTCCGCCCACGACATGACTCCAATGGCTATGACCATGAGAATCATCATCGTAGTGAGCAGAGCCCAACCTTGGCGACTATTGCCAACCATCCGGCCAAAAACAACAGTCAACCCGCCGGGGATGAGAAGGATGAGCAGGCACTCCAGGAAATTCGAGAGTGGGGTCGGGTTCTCATAGGGATGAGCCGAATTGGCGTTGAAGAAGCCGCCTCCGTTGGTCCCTAGTTCTTTGATCGCCTCTTGGGATGCGACCGGTCCCATGGGGATGCTCACATCCTTGACAGCTACGGACTTGAGCTGTTGTAATCCTACAGCACCGCTCTTAGGCATTTCGAAAGTAGTAGCCTGAACCAGTGGAGTTGTTTTGTAGGGAGCAAAATTTTGAATTACGCCCTGGGACACCAAGCAAAGGGCGGCGACAAACGACAGTGGCAAAAGGATGTAGAGAAGGCTACGGGTTAAGTCGACCCAGAAATTGCCGAGCGCAGCCGTTTGCCGACGCACGAAGCCACGAATCAAGGTGAGAATGACCGCCATGCCGCTGGCAGTGGAGACGAAATTTTGCACCGCAAGCCCCGCCATCTGGGTGAAATAGCTGGCCGCCTGTTCGCCGCTGTAGGCCTGCCAGTTGGTGTTGGTGACAAAACTGACCGCAGTGTTGAAAGCTAACGACCAGGAGAAGGAAGACATCTGCTGCGGATTAAGCGGTAAATAGCTTTGGGTGAGAAGGATAGCGAAGAGCGCCATAAAACCGACGGCATTAAACAGAAGCATAGCTGTGGCGTAGCGTTTCCAGTCCATCTCGTCCGTGTCGTCCACACCAGCGAGACGGTAAAGAACTGTTTCGCAAGGGCGCAGGATGGGAGAAAAAATCGTCCATTGCCCCTGATAAACCTTGGTCATGAAATAACCAACCGGTTTGATCAGGACGAACAGTGCTATAAAAAGGAAAAGTATTTGCATCCAAGAGTAGGCATTCATAGGGATGCCTCCAATACTTTATTCATGTCAGACCTGTCCTCTTAATTTATTTTTGATGAACTCCTGTATACTTCAGGAGATTTCCTTATGACCAGCATAGTTACCACATCAGATATAAAGATGGGGTCAAAATACATGGAAAAGTTATCAAGAAATTATCAAGATTTCAGGAAATTCGGGCAGGATTTATCTGAACGGCAAGCGAGAAGCAAGGTTCGGCTGAATGTTGTATTTTTGCCAAGTATTGAACCATCACATCAATTCCTTTCTTTTGAAGCACAAATCAAATCTTCAAAATAGCCAAAAGTAAAGGCCGAATGAATTGCGAATCACCCGGCCCTTCCTCAGAAATTTAAGACTACGTATATCCCGGCTAAAAGATGACATTTTTATTCCTGCCAACCATATACCATCTGCCTGATCCTAATCGACAGAAGGATTTTTTCTAAATTTTGGATTTGATCTGAATTTGAAAGAATGTCGCCCTAGATTGTCTCCCTGAAGAGAGGATATCTTCAACTATCCCACTATTGCCATTAACAGTAGTAGGCTATGATTTAAGGGGCAGGTAGAATTTTATGAAAGATGTCGTGAGGCATAAATCTGAGGATTGGGGCGAGAGTTATGAATTAGAGAGAGTCTTTATTTTTAGCTAGGTTGAAGCTGTTATTTGCCATTCCCATTGAGAAATCACAGTATTCTCGATTCATCTGCAAGACGCAGTCTGTCATATACGATGCAGTCGTTAACCATACGTATCGTATGGATGTCGATTACCTCCTTTTAACGCCGAACAAATTCAACAAAATTTGAATCTGCATAACGGGTAAAATATGGACCGCGCTTTGCTGATAGAAATATTTCTTTCTCCATTTCCGTTCTGACACGGAGATCAATAATAACCCTGTCATATGCTCCAACTCTAATGCTCTCAAATAACGGATTGATATCCAACTTTTTTCCTCTGGCCATCATATCTAGGAGGCACCAATCAAGCGCTTCGACCGCATTCAATCTGACAGCAAGAATTTCATTAGAGATGAAGACACGCTCTTGCAAATCTGGGGCAAATTGATACTCGTATGATTTCAACATTTCCTCGAATTTCTTGAGTTCTTGTCTAGAGGTACTCAAATGCCGGACCAATTCTGCGTACCCAAGTTGACCTGCAGGGATTAACAGCATGATCATTGCGACCACCAAGAAATGCACTCGTTTCCCGATAACGGCAATCCCGATCGCAACCACCATAAGGACAATCACTGCCCATTCTGAAAAATAATTCAGGGATGCTCCGAGTTTCGCAGCACTAAACAGTGTCCAAAGTGTGCAGGCTAAGCCATAAGATGATATATAGACCAGCACCCGTCTCGTCTGCGCACTTAGATGTCGAGACGATCGCGCCATCAAAAAAACGGTTGGAAGCAGTAAAAGGATCGGACCCCAGAATTCCTTCCACAACCAAGGCAAGAGGATACGGGTAACCTGCTGCGCATCCAATAAGTTTCCTGCCATTGCCTGAATAGCGTGAACAAAATAGCCTTGCCCGGTTATAGCGATCATCAGGATAAAGAAAGCGGCCAACGAGCCACTGAGAATGGAAAGGAAAAGCCAGGCTGAACGACGCTCAGCGACCAGAAACAGCGCAAGAAATACCGCAATAGGCGCAGATACAAAACTTTGCTTGAACATGAAAGCAAGGAAGAACAGTAACGCAGCTCCTTCAACTCGCCAACGACAGTTGGAAACAACGCAAAGTAGTCCTAGCCAAGTCATCAGGAGTCCTGGCGACTCCGGTCGCAAACGGGAAAAATCAGTTAAAGTAAGAGGGGAGAAAACGAGCATCCCTCCCGACCAAAACAACACAGACCAATAATTTCTGTACGTTCTCCATATCCAACGGGCAACCACTAGAATCAGCATGGCAGACGTCACTAACGACACTATCCGCCCAGCCAGAAGAACTACTTGCGGCGAATGCTCGAAAAAATAGCCAATGCCAGCGGCCGGTAGATATGACATCGGATTGTATATATGAAATATGTATGAAGGTACTTCGGGATAGAGTGCTCTCTTACGGAGCAAACTCAAAGCACCATGCAATACATAAGTTTCAGGACCGGAAGTCTCATACGGGAACAAAGCAAATTCGACAGCCCTGATACACGCTAATCCTGCTGCAACCATGATTGGGATGGCAAAGGTAGCAATGAAAAGGCTATTCAGAAAAGATAGTTTTTTGATTTTTGCAATACTCATCTGATGGTAGATTTGCAGAAGATGGTGAGATGTGGAATTTATCGATAGCGCATAGGTGTCTCTCTTTGGTAATAGAGATGGTGATGGTAGGCAATCTTTTTCTTTGCGGCCTCGGTAGTGCAAAAAAATTCCCAACGACCCATCCCAAATTCACAGTTCAGTGAACCGGAGAAGGCCTGAAATTTAAGATGCCCCATCTGCATCATAAGTTTTGCCAAACTGATACTTCTTACTGATATACGTAACAAACCGGACACCACAGAAATCTGAAACTTCTGTGCCGCTCTGAAAAATGAAATGGGGTGTTCGAGAAAGTTCTCGGCACCCCATTATTTTGCGACCTTGTCGGCAATAGCTAAAGATTTGGTTTCATCATCTTTCCATTCGGCATCCCCTCGAAATCAGAGATTTCTATCTGGAAGATTTAATTGAGTAA
>JAQUKQ010000073.1 GCA_028718985.1 Desulfobulbaceae bacterium
CAGCCTGAACCTGCTGAATCCCATCAACAAGCCAGACGATTGGGAACGGTCGGCGCTCGAGAAATTTGATAAAGGATTGACCGAAGAGACCACTTTCACCAATTACAATGGGGAAGAACAGCTCCGGCTCATGCGGCCTTTCATCACCCAGGAACCATGCCTGAAATGCCACGCCGCTCAAGGCTACAAAGTTGGTGATGTTCGAGGTGCGACCTCAATATCTATCCCCTTGGCCCCCTATTACGAGATCGCTCACAAAACTGTCCGTGCCATCATTATCACCCACATGATCATTCTACTGATTGGCATACTTGCCATCTTTTTCGGGGCAACGAAGATCAGAAGGTATATCCGTTTGCATATGGCCATGGAAGAAGACGCACAAAGACAGTATGAGTTCACTCAAACAATCATTAATTCGCTAGCCCATCCCCTGGTGGTCGTCAATACCGACTCCTACGAGATTGTCATGGCCAATAAGGCAGCAAAAATCTCGGGTACGCCTGGTGCGAAGACCTGTTATGAATTGGGGCACAATGGTAGCGTACCATGCAAGGAACCAAACCACACCTGCCCCCTGGCAATGGTAAAAAAGAGCAAACAAATGGCCACAGTCGAACACCTTCATTTTGGCCGAGACCTGCGCCCAGTCGAAGTAGAAGTGCAATGCTTTCCAATCATTGATGAACACGGAGAGGTGAAACAGGTCATCGAATACAGCTATGACATCTCGGAGCGAAAAAGGGCAGAGAAAGAGAACCTGATGCTACTATCCCAGCTGCAACATGCCCAGAAACTCGAAGCTATCGGCACCATCGCCGGCGGCATTGCCCACGATTTCAATAATATCCTCTCCGGCATAATCGGCTATGCAGAGTTGGCGAAACTAAGTCTTCCCAAGGAAAGCAAGGCCTGGAATAATGTGCAGGAGATTTCCAAAGCCGGCCAGCGCGCCTCCGAACTGGTCAAGCAGATCTTGTCCTTCGCCCGCAAAACGACACAAAAAACAACACCTCAACCTGTCCATGTCATCGTCAGTGAGGTCATCAACCTGCTGAAAATTTCCCTGCCTAAAAACATCCAGGTCATCACAGATGTTGCTGAAGACTCGGGCTCGGCCCTGCTCGATCAGACCCAGGTGCATCAAATCACTATGAACCTCTGTACCAATGCCTTTCACGCCATGGAAAAATCTGGTGGTACACTTACGGTAAGGCTCCACAGTGTTGAGCTAAACGATATGGAGCAACCAGCGAAAGATAGACTGCCCTCAGGGCCGTACCTTCTGCTGGAGGTCAGTGATACCGGTCACGGCATGGATGAGGAGACCATCAAGAACATCTTCGAACCGTTCTTCACCACTAAAGAACTCGGCAAGGGGACAGGGATGGGGCTTTCCATGGTGCAGGGCATAGTCCAGACGGCAAATGGCCTCATCACGGTCAACAGCACGCCGGGAGAGGGCTCGACCTTCAGGGTCTACTTACCGAAGCAGCAAGCCGCTGTCTGATAATGGGTAAGGTGATGGGGCCGAGTTATCGAATATTGCGTCGATAAAGCTCCTCGACTTTTTCTCTGGCCCAGGGGGTTCTTCGCAGGAATTTGAGGCTGGACTGAATGCTCGGGGTATGGGTGAAGCATCGGATCCTGATTCTTTTGCCGAGCTGTGTCCAGCCGAAATGCTCCACCAGACGGGTCATAATCGTTTCTAGCGTAATGCCATGCAGTGGATCATTGTTAGGTTGCGGGTTGCTCATCGGTATGGCATGGTAGGGTGAGTTGTAGACGGATATCTTTTCGTGAAGAGCAATTAGACAAAATGTTTTTGCCCCTCGTTGGCAGGCTCCAGCTGATGACTCTTACCATGCCTCCGCACTCCCATCAACCCTTATCACCCCTAACTCCATAAGGAGACTTTCATATGACGCTATATGCGCTCAAACCGTATCTGTACTGGGCGGGGGTTCTTATTTACCTGCTCTGCGAGCAGGCCTTCTCCTATCGCAATCCAACCGTTTCCCGCCCCCGGCGCTGGCTGGCGAATCTTCCTCTGTCAATCATGAATGGCACCATCTACCATCTCTTGTACACCAGTACCATCATGGGTCTTGCCCTTACCGTACAAGAGAGAAATCTCGGTCTGCTCAATAACGTTGTGCTGCCTGAATGGGTGAGGATAGTCGCAGGCATTCTATTCCTTGATTTCTTTATTTATATCTGGCATCTGCTGACCCATGAACTGCCGTTCCTGTGGCGCTTTCACCGGGTACACCACAGCGATTTGAATATGGATGTCACCACCGCTAACCGCTTCCATCTTGGCGAGTTTCTGATCACCGGCCTGGTGCGCTTGGCCGTCATTTACACCTTCGGTATCGGCCTGACAGCCTATGTCCTCTTTGAAATTATGGTAAACCTGGCCGTACAGTTCCATCACAGTTCCATCCGAGTATCAGCATTGTTTGAAAAATGGTGGGTCGTGCTCTTTGTCCCACCATTTCTGCATCGCATCCACCATTCGGTTAAGATCCGTGAACAGAACTCGAACTACGGTGTCATCTTCTCCTTTTGGGATCGTCTGTTAGGCACCATGCAAACGGAGGTGGATCAAGAGACCATCCTCATCGGCACCAAAGCGGAACGGCAGATCGACTCGTTAGGCTTCTGGCAACTCTTACTGATGCCTTTAAAGCCAATGGTCTGAGACAGCAGGACAATTTCCTTCTCTGAAATGGAGTTTCGCATGAATTGGACAAAACTATTTTCCCCTGGTAAAGATTTCAGCGTTACAGAGGCCAAGGAATACATGGCGGCGCACGAAGCAGAGACTTACCAGCTGCTTGATGTGCGGCAGCCCAAAGAGTATGAAACCGGACACTTGGCAGGCTCTCTGCTCATCCCGCTCAAGGAACTGCCGGATCGACTTAACGAACTGGACAGGGAGAAGCCCATCATCGTCTATTGCGCCGTTGGTGGCAGAAGCAAGGTGGCGGCCCAACTGCTCTCTGGACATGACTTCGCAAATGTTTTCAATATGAGCGGCGGGATCAAGGCCTGGCAAGGAGAACAGGCCACAGGCTCAGAGATCGCCGGGCTTGAGACCTTCACCGGTCTTGAAGAGTACAGTGATGGAGTGAGCCTGGCCTATGCCATGGAGAGTGGTCTGCAGGATTTTTATCGAACACTGGCCGAGCGCACATCGAAGCCGGAGGACAGGAACCTTTACACAAGACTGATGGGCTTTGAGGATAAGCACAAGGCCAAACTCCTTGCCGAGTATCGACGCGTACACGGTCAGGGTGCGGTGCCGAATTCAGGCGCCGGAACGATTGAAGGTGGCGGCAAAGCAGAAAATCTGTTTGCGCAGGCAGAAACAGAACTGTATGGCACGCAGGCAATCCTACAATTTTCCATGGCGCTGGAAACCCAAGCCCTTGACCTTTACAGCCGCATGGCCAGAAAGAGTGAACAAGATGAGCTGAAAGAGCTCTTCCTCCAACTCGCCGCCGAGGAGAAAATACATCTCTCCTGGCTGTCTGATGAAGTGGACAAGAATATCCAGTAACACTATGGCTACAAAGAAATTTTACGCAATCGCCGTTGGTCGTAAGCCTGGAATTTACGAGGTCTGGCCTGTCGCCCAGGCGCAGGTGCAAGGCTACCCTGGGGCCGTTTTCAAAGGGTTCCAAAGCAGGGAGGAGGCCGAGCACTGGCTAAGCAATCCCACACACACCTTTGCTGCCAAAAAGAAAACGACTCAGAGCACACCGAACGCGCCTAATGACAGCTCCCCAAAGGACAATGAGGTAACGATATATACCGATGGTGGGGCCCGTTACAACCCAGGACCAGGCGGTTACGGTATTGTTTTAATCTATCAGGGCGTTAGCAAGGAGATCTCCGGCGGTTATCGACACACCACCAATAACCGGATGGAACTGATGGGCTGTATTGTTGCCCTTCGGCAATTAGAGCACCGCGATCAGCCTATAACACTCTATTCCGACTCTAGCTATGTTGTGAACGGCATCAGCAAAGGTTGGGCCAAAACATGGCGCAAGAATGGCTGGATCAAGTCTGACAAGCAACCGGCCATCAATGCCGATCTCTGGGCGGAACTGCTTTCTCTCGTTGAAAATTTGAACATCTCCTTCAGGTGGGTAAAAGGCCATGCCGGTCATCCGATGAATGAGCGCTGTGATGAGTTGGCGGTTGCAGCTGCCAGACGTGAAGATCTGCCGGTTGATGCTGGATACCAGGGATGAAACAAGGAACGTTCTCTCTAGGACAAACTGAGTGCTTATGATCAATAAGAGTGTTGGCAAGAGCGGCATTGTCTATTCAACAGAGCATGGCACGATGTGCCCCGCCTGCGGTAAGCCGCTTGCGAAGTGCTCCTGCCCGCAAAAGATCCCAGAAATTCAAGGGGATGGGAACGTGCGCATCGCTTGGGAGACAAAGGGGCGCAAAGGCAGTGGAGTGACCGTCATTACGGGTCTTCCTGCCCCCATTGATGCCCTCAAGACCCTGGCCAAGACACTCAAACGGAAGTGCGGCTGTGGTGGAACCGTCAAAAACGGTAGCCTTGAAATTCAAGGAGACCATAGAGACCTTCTGCTGGCTGAGCTACAAGAGCTTGGCTACAAGGTCAAATGCACAGGCAGGTAAAAACCAAATCTATCGACTCCTCTTGTCTTTTCGTCAATCAAACATATATTGTTACGTCGAGCAACGTCATTACCCACTATCCTTCCTTCAACTTAGGTGACATTATGCCGATTTACGAATACCAATGTCTCAATTGCCAGACTTCCTTTGAAAAAATACTTGCCTCCTCTCTGCCCACAGAGCCTATCCTCTGCAGCCACTGCGGCAGCGATAAGATCAAAAAGAAAATTTCAACAACCAGCTTCCGTCTGACCAGCGCCTCCTCCAGCCCAATCCCGGCAGGGGCACTGTCCGGCTGTTCCACCAAATCCGGCTTCTCCTGAGCGTAATCTAATCATCAACAGGCCCGTGCGGCCTGTCATTCCGCTAACGCTATGCACCCTTCCTTGAGCCTTCTCGACCGGTGGGCGCCGCTTTCACCAGTCAGCGGCTGCCAATCGATACTCGCCCATCAAGCCTCGGATATCTTTGCCCTCTGGCAGGCCTGGGAGAAAGAGTGCGGCACTATCCGTGACGTTCCCTACTGGGCCATTGTCTGGCCAGCTGCCCAGGTGCTTGCCGAATACATTGCCGCCAATGCATCGCTCGTCATCGGCAAATCGGTGCTCGATTGCGGCTGTGGTTGCGGTGTGGCGGCGATTGCCGCTATGACTCATGGCGCTCTGCACGCCACCGGCTGTGATCTGGATGCAAGTGCCATTTTTGTAGGTGATCGAAATGCCTCAAGCAATACAGTAAACGTCAGCTTCGTGTGCCAAGACGTCATCAATCTCTGCAACACCGGGCGTTTTGGCCTCATCCTGGTCGCTGACCTTTTCTACCAAAGGGATTTTGCCGCAGATTTACTGGCGGCACTAACAGAGGCCCACCACCGGGGGTGCGATGTCATCATCGCTGATAGTGGCAGACCGTTTCTCGCTAAAGAGACTTTGATCGAGATTCACAGCCAAACCGCCGTGACCTCGTTTGACGTGGAAGGGTGTCGTTCCCGGACTGTGCGACTGTATCGGTTTAAGTGCACAACTTGAACTAGACGATTTCACCACCTTGCAGAGTAAAGGTCGTCCCTGCCGTATCAACTGAAATCACCAGTTTCTTATCGCCAAACTGCACCTCACTGCCCTGGCAAATCTCCTGCTGAATGACGATCGTCCCATTGCGCAGACTGTTCAACATTCTGCTGTTCACCTCTTTGCGCAAGGCTTCTATATTCTGTTGGCGTTTGATCAAACTATTGAAGGTGGTCAACAACTTGATCACCGGGTCACGTTTTTCTGCTGGTATCTGGGCCAAACCACGCTTAATCGCCGCTGAGTCAAAATTTTCGAAAGGCAGGGTGCGCGCTATTCGGGCAATGCTCTCGCGGCAATTTTTGTCTTCATCTTCCAGCCGCCTCATCTGCCCGGAGAATTCCGGATCCGGCAAGATAGCAAGCACTGTAACCGCCTGCCCCGGTCGCCCTACCCTGCTGACCTCAATCCCCTTTGACGAGCAAGTCAAGCCGCCGATTATCCGGCCACTTCTATGGCCATATCCCTGTTGGTTGTTTATTACCACCGTGATGGTGCCATTGGCCCGAAGCACGGCGTTATAGAGATAACTGCTAACCAAGGCATCCCCTTTAACGATCACCTCGGCCTCATGGATAAAGATAGCCTGCAAATTACCCAGGGCGACCACTCTGGTTTCCGTGCCGATGATCCCTTCACCAACGGTAACATCGCCACCGGCAAAAACCTTGGCACCGTTATACACTGAACCGGCAATAGAGATATTGCCTTGAGAGCGCACCGTGAAGCCGGCCATAACCGAACCATTGATCTGGATATCCTCGCTTCGATCGATATTGCCAGTAATGGAATCGACATTATGACTCACCGTGTAGATATCGGCAATGGTCAATGTGTTCTGCGAAAAGCGGAGGTTACCATCTTTCTGGGCATAATAATAAATTTTCCCATCACGCTCTTCAACACGGATCACATCGGCAAAAAGCATGTTCTGTTCTACACCATCTGCCGCCGCAATTGTTTCACCAAGCAGATTGGCTCCATTAACCCCCTTGGTCGCAGTCGTTTTTTCAGCAATCAGGGTTCCGGCCTTGATTGCCACTACGGCATTACGCTCACGCAAGTCAATCGTACCGTCATTGCGGATCTTCCTCCCCTTGCCACCCAACTCCTCACACAACTCGAAACTGGCATTGCGTCCGGGCTTCGGAGCGATGGCCTCTGCAACCTTGACCGTCTTGGCAGTAAGCTGCTGTCCTTGTTGTAGGCACTTAGCAAGCTTGTCGATAAGACCCTGGCGCACAACGCTCTTATCAATATGCATATCCATGAGAGCATTAAGCAGATCACTTGCCGTTGGGTAGACGGGGTCACCTAACTGCGTACAATTGAGGTAATAGGCCCCCAGATGATCAGGCTGTATCCAGATGGGCAGCACGACGGACATAACATTGTCCTCTAAGGCCAGATAGCCATAGGCTGTCGCTTCGTAGGTGCCATCCTTCTCGTTGTGCCAGGTATTCTCCCCAAGCTCAGGCAGGATATCATCAACTGGATCGATAATGTCATCCATGACATTTTTGCCAGACTGCGCCTCCGGATTTTGATAGACCCTGGCGAGAATTGTGCCTGGGGAAACCGCTTTCGTCAGCAGGGTGTTTTTGTCAACCTTGTCTAAGCTTTCAGCGGCAAAGAGAGTCCGTAACCCTTTCGCATCGAGTTTGACACCATCGACCAACCAGAAGAATGAGCCATCCAAGGCAACCCCGCGCTGCACATCGGGAAAGGTTACATTGCGCTTTGCTTCGGCTGGCGTCCCTCGGGCAACCACTATCTCCCCACGCTGCCCATTTTGGGACAGAGTCTCGGCATCGACGACCGCCTGCCAGATGACGCCGTAGCTAACCCCCAATTGCTCCAAGCCATGATTAAGCTGATAGGAAGATAACGGTTTGCCGCCATTGATCTTTACCGTCACCCGCATTTTGTCATTGGCAATAGCGATCTCTTTGCCATACCAGGCAGGATCATGGGATGCCAGTGAGTGCATGACCACTTGACCATAACTGCCATCGGCACTGTGGTCAGCACTATAGACATCGCCGCTCAAGAAGTCTTCACTCAGCTCATCCTGCGGATGGCTACGTTCAACCTCGGGTGTTTTCATCGCCTCCCGATAGATGTCATCGAGAGACTCTAGTGATCGAGGGTCCTTGCCACTAGACACTAGGCAATCCTCTCTTCTCTCAAATCAATCGACATTTTCGTCAAAATCCTTAATGCCTTCCAGGATCCCATCCAGTGAGTTTAAAATAGTGTCATAATTATTGTGCACATGGCAATCCTTGATGCCGATGGCAGCCTGCCTGGCAAAGCTCAACATGCTGGCTCGTTCAGCCTCACTAAAGGGCTCACCCTGTGATCGTTTCGCCAGCAAGACACCGAACAATTGACTCCCTTTGGCAACCGGCGTCAGTCCATAACGAACCTGTTCATCGTCAAATACCTGTCCCCCTCCCCCATCTGCAACCGCTAAACTGAGCAGAGGAAGCCGTGACTGGATCAGTGGCAAAACAGCGTTGTCCTCGATTGTTTGCTCCTTGCCTGCGGGCGAGGAGCAAACCGCAAGGCGCTCGAGCATGTTCTCCTCACTGACCGCATAATAGGCAGCAGCATCGAGCCCGCAGACATCTACCACCACGGTCAACACAGTCTGCAGCAACTCCTCTAGCGGATGGACACTCAAGAGAAATTGCTGGATCGTATCCCGCCCCTCTAGTTCATGAACTTTCTGGTGCAGCTCCTGCGTACGGATTTTCACCATCTCTTCGAGTTGTTCGTTCATCTGCGAGAGCGTTTTATTTTTCTCGGCCAGTTCCTGGGAGAGTAGGCGATTTTCTGCCACCAAATTAAAATGCGCCAACGCCTCACGGACTGTTATCCGCAGGTCATTGTCGTTCCATGGTTTCATGATATAGCGATAGATGCCGCCCTGATTGATCGCCTGCATGGCGGCATTGATATCCGCATAGCCGGTCAGCACCATTCGGATACTGTCCGGCACCAACTGTGCCGCTTTGGCCAGGAACTCGGCACCACCCATCTCCGGCATCCGCTGATCGGAGACGATAATCGTCGGTGTCAGCCCCCCCTCGATCAACTCCAAGGCCTCACGTCCGTTGCCCGCGGTGTGGACATCATACTCCTCATCCATGAACAAACGGCGTAAGGTCTTTAAGATATTCGGTTCATCATCGACAAAAAGAACAATCGGCGTTTCCATAATCAACTCTCCATTGGCAACTTGTTGCCAGAGGGTATAAACATCAAAATAATCCCTTCCTGCTCCAGGTCGACGGTAATCTTGTGACCAAGCACCTGGTAGAAACTATCTTTTATACTGCAAGATGCCTGTATTTGTTGACTCTCATTAGTCTGCGCCACCATTGCCCAAATTTCAGCAGGTAAAGAGATCTCACCATCGAGACCGACCAGCGTCCGAAAGCCGTTCGCCAATAGGAGATTCGCCTGCTTATTGGCAAGCACAATAAGACCGGAGATGTCAAATCCAACTACTGCCGCCGGTAGCGCATCCATGACCTTATGGGCGAAATGCATGGCGTTATTTTGAAAGATCAAGGTCTCGGTCCGAGACCTGACCTCCTCCTCCAGGTTGGAGTTGACCGCCTCCATCTTCAGGTAGGCCTCCATCAGCTCATCGGTGAGTTTCTCGTTCTTCTGGCGCAGGAAATAGACCTCAAGAGCCTTAGCGATGGTGCCTTTCAGTTCTTCATCGTTCCATGGTTTTGGGATGAACTTGTAGATCTGACCTTCATTAATCGCACCGACGATTGCGGCCATGTCGGCGAACCCAGACAAAACAATGCGGATGGTTTTCGGCCATTGCTCATTGACCTGCTTTAAAAAATCGACACCATCCATGCCGGGCATGCGATAATCGGCAATAACCAACTGCACCCCTGGTTGCTCAGTAAGAAGAACAAGCGCCTCCTCACCATTGCTCGCGGTAATAATCTCATAGTCGTCATCCATAAAAAGACGCTCCAAAGACCGCAAAATATTCTTCTCATCATCGACACAGAGAATTTTAACCGGTTCTTTATCCACGTTATCTGTCTCCATAATCCCTCTAGTCCATCTCCCATGACTGGATAATGCGTTGATAATCCTCACGAATAACAGTACTCAGCCCGGCAATGTCTTGACGTTCAACTCCGAGATATCCCCACATGACAGAAGGAATTGCCTCCCGTTTTTGATTGGTACTAACACCAAGTGCTAGCGCTTTGGCAAACTGGTTGGCAACGCATAGGCATCGTATGAGGTGAGCAATCTCTTCATCGCACTCTTTTAACACCGGTGGCAACTCATGATGTGATTTAACCGCCATAACCATCATCTCGGGGAATTTCCACTCCTTGATCAGCATAGAACCAATTCTTTGATGGGTAAAGCCAAAGACCTGCATCTCTGCCTCCTCTTCGCTCATGCCATCTTGACCGATGAGTCGACATACCTGTTCCATGTCTGCTAGACAAAGGTTGACCAGCGCGATCTTTCCGACATCATGCACAATACCCAAAAGAAAAGCCTGTTCGGCGAGCTTGAAATTTAAGCGCATCACCAAAGCCCTGGCGCAGACTGCAACCCCCAGGCTATGATTCCACAGACCAATGACATCGATCGCCGGGCTGATCCCTTTCTCGAAAAACGAGAATATCGAGATGCTGAGAGCCAGGTTTTTAACGGTATCGAAACCGAGTACCATGACCGCTCGTTCGATAGTTGAAATCTGCCGTGGCATCCCGTAGAAGGCAGAGTTTGACAAGCGCAGCATACGCGAGGCAAGGGCGGGATCCTCCGAAATAATCGCACCCAACCGCTTGGCAGACAAGCCCTCACTTTCAATCTCGGTATTGATCCGCGCCGCAACGGTAGGCAGTGATGGCAAATTGCCAACTTTAGCGATAATCTCCTGTGAGCTCAGCATAACGTCTCCTTAAGGCGCGAAATCATAGCACACGATACGTAACTAACCAGCAGCACTGCATTTGGGGAGTCTATACGAAATTGTACCCGGGACAGGCGCCGACCACTTGCACAACAACACCCTCACACCACAGCAAAGGGAACCTTAACCGTAAAGGTTGTGCCCTGTCCTACAATGCTGTCGACTGAGATATCTCCTTGGTGATTCTTGGTGACGATATCATAGACGATGCTCAAGCCAAGCCCTGTTCCCTTGCCTACGTCTTTGGTGGTAAAGAAAGGTTCAAAGATGTGCCCCATATTCTCCGGGGCAATACCGCTCCCTGTGTCGGAGATGGCGACAAAGAGCGCCTCTTCGTCCTCCCAGGTCTTGATGGTGATAACTCCCTCCTTCTCGATAGCGTGCGCCGCGTTAACCAGAAGATTCATGAAGACCTGGTTCAACTGTTGGGGGAAGCAGGCAATTGGGAGGGTCGCCCCATATTTTTTATCAATTTTTGCTTTATACTTCAATTCATTCCATACAATATTGATCGTACTGTCAAGGCATTCATGAATATCAACGGTTTGCCGGGTTGCCTGATCCACTCGGGAGAAGCCCTTCAAATCCTGTACGATCTTCTTGACCCGATCACAACCGTCAAGTGATTCGCGGATGAGGTCTGCGATATCTTCAAGAATAAAGTCGATTTTATACTTCTTTTTCCCTTCCGCCAGTCGCGCATTAAGCTCAGCATTATCAACCTGACCCAGCAACTCACTTTCGAGGGCGATAAACTCGGCAAGCCGATTACTGTACTTGCTGAGCGAGCCAAGATTACTCGAAATAAAACCTACCGGATTATTGATCTCATGCGCCACGCCAGCAGCTAATTGGCCGATCGAGGCCATTTTCTCCTGCTGTAGAATATGGCTTTGTGCCTGTTTCAGTTCGGTGTAGGCATCGTGCAAGGCCTGATTTTTCCCCTCCAACACGTGCATCATATTATTGAACTGCTCGCCAATCATGTTAATCGGGTTCGCAGTCATGTCCTTAAAGTAGGTACACTCGGAGCAGGAATTGTATTTCTTGGCAAATCCACCCTGCACCTCACCGCCACAGAAAGTACCGACCTTCTGCCAACAACGTGTACTCTCCTCACCAAAGCAGGGGCAATCGACCATACCACACTGCGTCACATCATAGCACGCTTTGGCAAATTCGTTTTCAAAATAGGCCCCAAAATTCTCTTCAGCAGCCACCTGTTGGATAAGTGTCGAGATCTTGTCAATGGCGTGCTGCAACTCCTGGCTGGAATCCAATATCTCCTGATTTCGTCTCTCAAGTTCGGCCGTAATCCTCTTGTTTTCGGTTACATCATGCAGGGTGACCACCAAGCCATCCTCTCCATCACTTTGACGTATGGGGTAACTCGCCACCATAAACCAGCAACTGTGCTCGGCATGGAAATAACTGACCGGATTATCGCCATCCAAGACTATCTGCAAGCCATCTAATATTTCGGGCAGCCGCTTCTGCAAAATGTCAGCATATGATTTGCCGCAAAAGACGCTGAGAGCCTTATTACATCGCTTGATGCGCATCTCTTTATCTGCCAAAATGACGATATCCCCCACCCTATCCATGGTCTCTTCCCATTGGCGTTTGGCCTTCTCGACAAAAGAGAGAAGCGCGGCCTGCTTTTCCTGCTCAATCAAAAGGCTATTCCGTTGAGCCTCAATCTCACGCTTGTCTCGCTGTTGAGAGATGTTTTTCATATCGAGTTGTTTCAAGACGTAGCCAACCAACAAAATGAAGACGATCATCAAAGGCACGGGGTAGAGCAAGGACTGAAGATAAATCTCGTTGTAGACCTCCTTATCACGAGTGATATCAAAATAGAGTTCAAAGGCACCAAAAAAAAGGCCCTTTTCCATGAACGGCACATAGGTCTCAACCACATCACGGTTGATTTTTTCGCCCTCCAGGGTTTTTTCTTCTTTGACCACCACCTTCATATACTCCTGACCCTTAGCCACCGCCTGCAGGAAGTAATCATGGGTATTGATCGTACCGATATCCTTGGCCTCTGAGGAATAAATAACCTTGCCGTCATGGTCAAAGACCTTGATTTTCAGCAAGCCAAAATCCTGCAGGATGAAGGGTTCGCCTTCACGGCTGAATCGTATCGCCATGTGGCCGTTATCAATTTTTGCCTGTCGGGCAAGATGGTGCGCCACCTGTCTGGCCTCATGCTTAACTGACTCAAACATTTGGCGCTGATATTTTGGGTAGATCAGATAGAGGTTCAACACAGGAAAGACACCGGCGAGAATCACCGCCGCTACAAACAACTGCGTCATGCGTTTGTCGTGAAATAATTTCATCCTTTTCCCTATCTGTTTTCCCCTGATCATAAGTAAAAATAACCCTGCTCGAGCTCAGTGATGAGATGCAACAACACAACTCAGAATAACCACAAAGGGTATGGTTTCACCGATTCAATTCACCACCACAAAATAGACACAACGGTGTGCGGGCTGAAATGCGAACGGTAGTCACTTCCCGGATAACAGCGCAGTCAAACACTGGATCAATTCGACAGGAGAGATCGGCTTATAGAGAAAACGCTCATGCAAACCAGGGTCGGACACAAGCAGTGCTTCATCAACTTGATGACCGGTGACAAAGAGTGCTTTAATCTCTGGATTGATCCCTACAATCTCCCGATAGGCCTCAATGCCGTTTTTGCGGGGCATCACGACATCAAGCACCACCGCCTGAAAGCGATCTGGCTGTTTACGAACCATCTCAACCGCCTCAAGGCCATCCGAGGCCTCGGCAACCACGAAACCGGCCTCTTCCATAATAACTCGAAGGATATGACGAACTGGCTCGTCATCCTCGACCAGCAAGATACGTTGCGCTTGCCCCCCCCTCAGCTGCAAGATAGAGGTTTCCTGTGTTTGCACAGGAGAAGAAGATGTCAACGGTAAGTAAACAAAGAATTCCGTCCCATGCCCATACTGGCTCTGGCAGTCGATGAATCCATGATGCTGTTTAACAATGCCATAGACAATGGATAAACCAAGCCCGGTTCCTCGCCCCTGCTCCTTGGTCGTAAAAAACGGATCGAAAATCCTGGACTGCGTCTCCTCATCCATGCCAAGGCCGTTGTCTCTGAACCTGAGTAGTGCGTAGTCGCCTGGTGGACCATCAAAGCCATGCCGATGGAGAAAGTCCTCATCAATCACAACGCGTTCTGTCTCAATCTCGACATGCCCACCGCCAGACATGACATCACGGGCGTTGGCGGCAAAATTCATCAAGATCTGGTCAAGATGACCACTATCCGCTTCGACGATCAGATTCTCGTCAGTGAGCCTGAGAGAGAGGCTGTTTTCCACCCCAAGCAAACGGCGCAACATCTTTTCAAGCGCGGTAATGACCATCTTCAGATCAACAGGCTTGAAATCTGCCTCCCGTTTGCGACTAAAGGCCAGAAGCCCTTTGACAAGGCTTGCTGCCCGATTGGAGGCATCAAGTATCTGTGAGACCGCTATAAGATGAGGCGATTCGGGGCCAAGTTTCAACTGAAGCAGTTCAGTGAATCCCTGAATAACACACAGGATATTATTGAAATCATGAGCGATTCCACCGGCCATGGTGCCAACCGACTCCATCTTTTGAGCGTGCCGCAACTGCTCTTCAACACTGAGAATTTCAGTCACGTCACGTGCCAAGGCCAATACCTGATCAACTGAACCCTGCTGATTTCGGAAGGGCACCGTACGAATAGAGTACGTCCTACCATTCGGTAGCTTCACATTTTTATCGATGGCACCCTCACCAGCGAAGGTGGCCAGGATTGGACACTTGCTGCACGGGGTCTTCTGCTGGAAAAAGACCTCATGACAGACCATCCCTTTAACATCATCCGGGCTGACACCACTCTGCAAACGGGCACTGAAACCACAACCGCTCCCCCAAAGAATCCGCAAATGCGTATCGAGGAGCTTCACAGAGTCTGGAATAGACCGCAAAATGGCAGCAAACTCTTCCGCCAGCCTGCGATTCCGCTCCTCACTGTTGCGAATAGCAAGATCAAACTGCTTCTGCTTGAGAATCCGCCACATATCGCTCATAAAGAGATAAATTTGACGGGTATCCCCATGATCATAATCCGACTCTTTATTTGCCACTCCTACCACCGCAACAATCCTGCCATCATCTACGAGTGGTACGCTCGCATGACGCTGCACCGGGAAGTGATTTGTGGGCATACCATAGTCCCTTGCCTCGGCAAGAAAATCGTTTTGGACAACCGGCTCCATGGTACGACGGCATTCATCCCATATACCAGCCTTGACAAGGGCAGCATGGAACCTATCGAAAGACATCGAAACCTTGCGCTCCTGAGTTTTCTCATCACCAATGACAAAAATTCTCGTATCCTGTTCCAAAAAGTGTAAATAACCAGCCTTGCTACGAGTCAGCTTAACCAGAGACCGCAGGGCATAATCAAGAATCGAATCGATGTCCTTATTATCCATCTGACTCAGGATGTTTAAGGCCTCCAGCCGTTCCTCGTTCATGTAGATTTTTTCTAGGGCCTCTTTTTGCACCGTGATATCGCGCATGATGTGAACGCCACCACGACGAGCAACCTGCCCCTTGAGCATGAAAGGTTCGGTGACCACTTCAACCCACCGTTCCCCTAAAGGAATTTCAAGCACCGCCCGCTTACCGGATTTGGCCATGGCTTCAAGTGGACAGCCATCAATCGCCTTATCTGTGCCATGCACAAGCTCCCAGCACAAGCGGCCCCTAATCTCACCTTCATGAGCCACACCCATCATGCCCAAGAATGCCTTGTTGCAACGAATGATTCGATGGTCGTCATTGACGATAAATATTGCGTCGGATACAGCATCAAAGGTGTTCTGCCACTGTTGCGCCAAATCGCGCTGTGCCGCCTCTGCCTTGCCTCTTGCCATTCTCGCAGCGGCTTGGGCCAAGGCACTCTCGATCGCCACAGGTAGACGGCGCAGGTTATCCTTCATGACAAAGTCTGCAGCACCAGCCTTGAGAGCGGCGATGGCGAGTTCTTCATCAATCTCGCCAGAGACAAAAATAAAGGGGATTTCGGGCTTTGCCCTGCGAACAAGCCTCAGTGCCTTCAAGCCGTCAAAACCCGTGAATTGATAATCGGCCAAGATAAGTTGCAGACCCTCGGTATTCAAGGCCTTACGAAATTCATCCTCGGTCTGCACCAATTCAATCTGTTTCCCACAACCACCGACTATAAGCCGCTGATGGACCAATTCCGCGTCAAATACGTTCGCTTCGAGGTGGAGGATTCTGACAGAG
>JAQUKQ010000074.1 GCA_028718985.1 Desulfobulbaceae bacterium
CAACAGACACCCGATGACATCATCAAATTTACTGCGGGTGAAAGCAAGCTCGGTGCGGCAATGAAAGAACAACTCAACACCCTGGCCTCGCTCCTGAAGGAACGACCGCTCCTCGCCCTCAACCTGACTGGTTTTGCCGATGGCAACGCCGACAACCGGGCCTTACTCAAGTCAAAAAAGACACAACAGGCACAACCCGCAACCAACCAAGCAACAATTCCCGAGAAACAGCTTCTCTCTCTGGCCGCCAAAAGGGCGCAAACAGTACAGACCTTGCTCATCGAGCAGGGTGTATCACCCCAACAGGTCCGCACCTCCTCCCCGGTATTGATCGCTGCAGGCAAGACGGAGCCTTCGGGCTGTCGAGTCGTCATCAGCCTTATTGCTCCGCCATAGGCATTCTTTCTATCAACAGGCTCTTCGGCTACTGGCGTGCAAAGCGGAACTCCTGAAACAAACGCCGCAAGGCTTCATAATTCATTGACAAGCCAGTACCGCTATTGGTAAAAAAGGGAACTTATGATCGTTGCCAGTGAGGCGAGATGTGGAATGATGCAGGCGGGACTGCCGACGCCGTCGCTAGCCGGTGACAGTGGGAAGAGAGCTATGGCGGAAGTGCATGGGAATCGAACCCACCCACCAGGCTATTAACCCAGTGCACCGGATTTGAAGTCCGGGAGAGCCACCAGTGCCCTTTCCACTTCCGAAACAAGCTGTTTTCGATATGAAGTAAGATCATAATTTTTTCTTATCAACAGCACAATACTTATTTATCAATTTTATCGGGAGCTTTACCTCATGGAATGCGAACGTTTTAAACGGCTGCTCAAAACATGGTACATCCAAGTCCAGAGTGAGTCTCTTGCGCCTGCCAGAATGGTTGATTTCATGGAGAATCATGTGACAGACTGCCCAGTCTGCCTTATGGATCCATCAGCAAAGAAAGACATCGCAAAGATCATCACGCTGATCCTACCACAGGATAAGTTACGCCAAACACCAAAAAGCAGCAGCGAGGCAGACCCTGACGAGCTCTCTGACGAGGGAGATGACAACGGCGACAGTTCCGATGACGAGGATATTGTCGATGACGATGAAACAAACGAGGATGATGACGCCGAAGACGAGAAAGATGATGACGGAGATGATTTCGACGACGATGCTGATGAAAAAAAGTAGCCGTTAAAGCACCCATAAATAAATATACCGCGTGACGCAAGAAAGGCCCGAAGAACTGATCTTCGGGCCTTTCTTGCGTTTTGGGCAGGGGTAACGAGCCTTTTCGGATAGCGCCACGGGTTTCAGCGTAGCGTACAGCCCGCCGCGAACGACCAGACGCTGCAAGATGCCAGCGACTGAACAGTTACGGCGATTGTCTAATGGCCACCTTGAATATACTTGAACATAGTGATGATGATCGACACCACCAGAATAGACCCCGTCGTAACGACAAAGATGCCGAAGACAGTCGCCATCCGTGCCAGCCAGGCAGTAGGTGCGCGCCGCGTGGACATCTTATCAAGCTCTCCAGACGCAACCAGTTGATCGTACTCCCTCGGCCGCTCATGTTTCAACTCATCGATCGAGATGGAGCCTACAAAGATAACCGGATCAAGCGGGAATTTCTCAGGGCGCAGATGCGTATTGTAAAAATGAATCGTGAAGATGAAGCCTGCAGCCAAAAGGGCCTCGTCGCTATGGATAATCGTTGCGATATTGAGCCAGTACCCTGGAAAATATTTAGAAAACTGTACCGGGAACCAGAGGGCAAGCCCCGATGAACCAATAACCGCAATACCCCAAAAAACAGCCATGAAATCGAATTTTTCCCAGTAGATCCAGCGCCCGTAATAAGGACGTTTGCCACCAAAAAACCATTTAAAGGTACCAATCATCTCCTTTAAGTCGGTTAGATTTGGCACCAGGCCCTCAGGGTCAAAGATAAAGCCGAACAGACTCTTGCCGGAATCCTTCCATGAGGTATACAGCAAGATCATGGTTAAGAAAAAATAGAAAAAGGTGATGACCGCGCAAAAGCGGTGCAATGCGCCGAGCACGGCAAACCCGCCCGACCAATCGGCAATCATGGCAGCCCATCCTTCCATGGCAAATTTAAGCGCCATGCCGGTGATCGCCAAAGTCAAAAAGCTCAAGATAATCAGCAGATGAATAAACCGCTGAAAGACCGAAAATCTCTCCACATACATCGTTGGTGTCTTGGACATATCGTATAATCCTCTTTTCTATGGATAAAGTTACGTTAACGTTGTAGCCGTTTCTTACACAACCCGGAGCGCTAAGCTCAATGTCCTTTGGTCATAGCCTTCAACCGTTCGATGAGGGAACGTGGCACCCAAAGGATGGTATGAAGTCCAAAGAAACTGAACGTGCCTACCAACAAGCCGGTCATAGCCCAAAAGGTGTAGAAGAGGTAAGGATAATTCTCTTTATCATTGTGGGTCGCATGGGTCAGGTAGGTAGTGAAGCTCAGGTTAGCCTGCGGATGACATACGGAGCAGGTCTTCACAATATTTGCGGTATTGATAGTGGAGGTCGGGTCTTGAGCAGGCATGATATTGTGTGAGCCATGACAGTCAGAACATTTAGCCGTCCGCTCACCGCCCTTCAACATCGAAGCGCGACCGTGGTAAGTCTCCAGGTATGTCTCAGAGTGATGCTCATGACAGTTGCCGCACTGCTTGGCGATAATCAATCGAAAGTCCTTTTCATGCACCTGACCAATCGAGTGGTCTGTGTGACAATCAATACAAACCGGTAGCTTCTTATCGGTTTTCGTCACCAGCGGGCTATGAACAGATTTTTTGAATTTATCAACAATGCCGACGTGACACTTGTTACAGGTGTGGATGATATTGTCACGATTGACGCTTGAGGTAGGCACCGAGGCCTTCTGAACATCATGCGCCGTATGACAGCTACTACATACGGCCGTGACAATCAGGCCAGATTCAAACAATCCTTTGCCGTGAACCGACATCGAATAGTTTTGGGTAATGTTGTGTTTGTTCAGCTCATGGGTGGCGGTCATTGCCGAGCCTTCTTGATGACAGCGCCCGCAGGTGTAGGGGATGTTGAGAGGATAGGTCGTTGCCCGTGGGTCGGTGGGTTTTAAGATGTCATGTTTGGAGTGGCAGTCTTTGCACTGGGGGGCAAGGGCATCTCCTTTTGCCATGGCAACCCCATGGGCACTCTTGGCATAGATTGCTCCGATCTCCTCATGGCAGCTTGAACAATCGACAGGGGTCATTGGAAAGGGATGTTCATCGCCTGCGACTTCGGCCTCTACGTGACAGGAGACACAACCGTTTTCGGCGTGAACTGTCTCTTTAAAGGTTGCTTCGTCGACATAGAGACTGATCGTCTTACCGTCTTTCTCTGCCGTCATGGACGTATCGCCGTGACAGCCAAGACAGTCATCGTTGGTAAGGGCAAAGGCGCTTCCCGTCATCACCATGCCAGTGATAAGCAGGGTGCAGAGAGATGTTCCAGCCCTTGAAAGCAGTGTGTCCTTGTGACTCATCGGTAAAAACCTCCTTGATGTTTAGAGTAATGGAATTAGAGTGTTATCGTATACTAAACTGAAACAACCGAGATTAGCTGACACAATTCAAGGCTCACATTTAGAAGGCAAACTTTCATTTTTTTTCAATTTCCGCCTTGCGCGGGTCAAGCCACAGGAGAGAGGCAACCTTTCAAACGCAGAAAAGCAGTTTGCCGATAAGAGGTGACGGTAAGACCAAAGACTCACGAAATTATTACAGTAAAAACTATTAACGGAGAGACCGCGGAAAGGCAAGAAAAAATGAATCCTTATTCATTTTTTCTTGCCGATGATGCAGCAATCCGATAGATAGGTGGAGGCTCAGGCGGCATCCAATACCGGAAGCCTGCGACAGAGAGATCGCTTGAGGCAAAAGAAAACGGGAGAACGCTTTTATGGTGCAAGAGACAACGGAATCTAACAAGGCGGGCGTGCCGTTATACACGAAAGTTGGCTGGGGTATCGCATGGATAGTCATGCTTGGCTTCGCCGCCATGATCTTACGCAATTGCGCAACTTCAGTCATCTACGGCCTGAAAACCGATCAGCAGGCTATCGATGCCTCCTATCAGACAGGGATGAAAGACGGCAGTTCAGGGCAAGAAGAGAATATACAAGGGGAGACGATAGAGAACTCAGTCCTACGAAAGGCGTACATCAAAGGATATCGTGACGGAGTAGACAAGGAGAGGAGCGCAGGCAGTCCAAGAAACTAATCCTGCAGGCAACTAACTATCCAGTAGCTTAGCCTGGATAAGCTGCAGGTCAATCCAAGTTGCCTTCTTCATCTCTTGATTTTTCAAGAGAAAGGCAGGATCAAATGTCGGCATGAGCGGCACCCCATGGCAATCATGAAAGCTGCCTCGCAAGCGAACCAGCGGTGTTTTACTGCGCAGAACGGCTTGCGCCGCCACCTGCCCCATGGCACAGATAACCTTTGGGGCAACCGCGTCGATTTGACGAAACAAGAAAGGAAGGCAACCCTTGATCTGCGCCTCGGAGGGGTTCCACGCCTCCGGGTCAGAAACCGACAGAGCGGAACCTGCGGCTCGGCACTTCACAACGGTAGTCAGATAGACATCACTGCGCTGCAACCCGATGGCATTAAGCATCTTGCCCAGCAACTCGCCTGCCGAACCGCTAAAAGGCGTCCCTGTCTCCTGATCATCGACGCGCGGGCAATCACCAACGATGAATAGTGCGGCCTTGGGATTGCCGACACCAAAGACGACCGGACTCCTCTGCTCAGGCAAGAGACAGTGGTGACAATCGACAAACTCGGCTTCAATGTCAGCCAGGGTCAGGCGGGCACGAGCGTGAGGGTGACTCGCTTTGCCCTCCACAGGCAAAGGCCTTTCCTCCTGAATAAACGCCGAAGCACCACTCTTTGTCGATGCCATCGAAGGTGAAGAATTCAAAAAACGCTCCACTTCCGGTGATCGAGGGTAGGCCTCGATACCAAAATCCCGCTGCAGGCGCAGCACTTTCTTGAGATCCAACAAAAACCGGCCAGGGCTATCGACAGAGACAGGGGTCATAAGGTTACGTCAAACGTCAACTCTTGATCGGCAAAAATTGGCCGCTGCCGCTTAATGCGAACCGTAACGGTCTCTCCAATTTTCTTGTCGAGCAAGATTATCTTTATATCCTCAGCTCCCGCAACCGGCTTGCCATCGACAGACAGTACGCTGTCTCCATTTTTCAGCCCCGCCTTTGCTGCCGGACTCGACGCGACCACCTCTTCAATAACAACTGGCTCCTTTTCTTTCGGCTGATTCATGACAATCCCGAGCAGGGCGGCCTGCGGCAGAGAACTCGGCGGCATAAAGACAACGTAGTCCGCCTCGGATGGCGCGATAGCCGTTCCATCCGAACTCATCAGCACTGCCTGCTCGACATCAAGCCGGCGGGCCACTCTTGGCGGGATAGCGTTCTCCTTAACCACATGGCCAAGCCCTGCCAGGACCACCATCTGCTGATCGGGATGCGACACGAGATAGTCGACAACGGTCTGGGCCATGACTTCATCCCAGATGGCCTGCGCTTGGAAAAATCCGGCGAACTGCTTCTCATCCCGCCCCGGATGCTGTGCATAGACCGAATGGATTCTTTCTCGGTAGCCAGGTACGTCCAAATCACGATCCACCGGCAATGACGCCGTCTCCTCTGGACTCAATCCGGCCATGCCCCCCTGTGCATAGACCTTGCTGACACTCTCCTTGTCAATATTTAAGGCAATGATCGGAATCTTCTGCTGCCTCGCAAAATTGATGATGTCACGATACAGGCGATAATCAAAGCGCCACCCGGAAAAGTATTTGGATTTCTTGAGGAATTCAGCTTCTTCGATATCGCCGCCGATAAAGGCATCCAAGATCTTCTGCGTGTCGTGAGGGAACATCTCCATTCCAATCGCAAACCTCTTGCCCATATTCAATAGCTCGCGGATGACTCGTAACTGCAGCTTATGATCTTCAAAACGAGTATGGCTCTCTCCGACATAGATCACTCGATTCGCTGCCAGCTTCGCCATGATGCCGGACAAACTTACGTTCGCCGCGGTTACGATAGCGACAGGCTCCTCGTCGAGTTCGTAGGTTACCCCTAAGGCGGCGGGAATGATCTTTTTCGCAAGGGCACGGCCGTTCTCAAAATGGAGATAACCATATTTCCCGTAGTGCTTCATTTTTACGAGTCCCGCCTGCAATTCAGTCTGGTTCTCGGCTGAAACCAAGACCACGGGCATGGCCTGATTGAATGGATTCTTACGGATATCAAACGTCACGCCCTTGGCAGGGAATTGCGGGTTGGCAAATAACGAGCGGGGAGTAGGCCCTGAGACCCCAAGAAAGATAACGGCATTGGCCACAAGCTCGGCATCAGTCACTTCATTCGCGGCCGTGATTTCGGCACCTTGGGCCTCAAGCAGCTCGATCAATGGTTGGTAGAGATCATATTCACTGGTGGAGTTAACTACCACCAGCTTCTTCTCCGACCCGGTAAACCAATCCCAGGATGGCGACAATTCCGCCGTTGTCAAGACGCGCATCAAGTCATAGTCCGGATCAAGTACCATTGCGGTCGGGTGCTGTGTCAATGGCAACACGACCTCCTGGTCGATCGTCTCAGTCCGCACAATTTTACGGGTCAGTCCCGTACTGGAAAAGATAAGAATCGGTACATCCATGGCATACGGCTTATCCCCACTTTGATGCAGCGTAAAGGCAAGCGTCAGGACGCCACCCTTTTCTGCCAGTGAAATTTTTTCTGCCGAAAGATTCGGGATATCTTGCCGCTGCAACCACTGATTAAAGAATAGCTTCGCCCACTCCTTACCTAGTGCAGGGGTAAGTGCCACGCTATTTTGCTCAAAGCTCTGCCGCAAATCATCCCAACTAGCGGTTTTTCCCTTCCTGTCCAAGTAAAAATGCCGTAACGAACTGATGAAAACCTCATGCCCCAGTTTCTGCTCCAGCATCCTAAAAATCATGGCAACCTTGCCATAGCCTACAGCCCGCACCGCTTGTTGCGCTTGGTCCTGCCCAGGTGCCGCCCCATGAAAATCCTTGACGGCCAATGCCGTATTCGTCTTCACGTAGTGCTGGTATTTCAGAAGAGACTCTTTCCTAAATGCCGCCCCCTCGCCCTCATCCGCTGCATAGGCCTGGTCCGCCAGGTAGGTGGTCAGGCCCTCGCACCAGTTCCCTTGCGTCTGGTCCACTCGCACCGAGTTTCCGAACCAAGAGTGCAGTATCTCATGACCGAGTGAGGTCTCGGTGATAAACGGCAGCCGGGCTACACTCTGCCCAAGCAAGGTATAGCCCGCCATCGCGTAGCCGGTGGGCAGTCGATTCTCCACAATGCTGAACCGTTGGTAGGGATAGGGACCGATCAATTCTTCGTAACGCTTCAGATAGCCCAAGGCCTTCTGCCGGTAGTCGGCGGCAAGCTCCGCGTCCTCGGCAAAAAAATAGGAGTAAAGAGTCTTACCATTGGCAAACGGTTCCTTGACAACCACATAGGGCCCAGCCACAAAGGTAAGATAGGGGAGAGGCTGAGCAAGCGAAAAACGCTGCGTCTTGCCGCCAGCCGTTACTTCCGTGTCGATTTGATCGGCCTCGGAGACGGCCTCGAACTCGTTTGGCAAACTGGCCTGTAAGTGAAAACGGCAATCGCTGTCAGTTTGCGGGTGCCAGAATCCGGTCAAGGCGATCCCGGCAGGTCCCACCAGATTGTCTGCGGAACCCACAAAGGATTTTTGATAGTGAACAATGACATGCTGGCTGACCGCGGCTTCTGGTATCCGCACGATGGAGTCGCTGGGGACACCGAGAACCGTGCCGTTTTCCTGGAGCATGGTCACCTCAAACCCATGCAAATCAAGCCGCAAACTTTTACCAGCCGGCACGGCCAAACGAGCGGTGCCATGCACCATCTGTTTGGAGAGATCAAAACCTACCGCCAATTGGTAATCGATAACATCTGTCTGAGCGGCTCGGACGTTCACCGACAACAGCAGGGCTACAACAAGCACAAAAGGTCTAATCGAGTGGTCGGCCAGTCGGTGAAGTCTGCCATTGGGCGAGTGCGGCGAGGGCTTTTTGGGCACGATACTGTCCTCTCTGTCGTTTGGGAAGTTTTGAAGCGAAGGCTGGGAAAAGACCGAAATTGACATTTGATGGCTGAAAATGTTTGGCTTCGCTTTGGGTTAAGTGGCCAAGAAGCGCCCCGTGAGCCGTCTCAGGACTTGGGGTGGAGAGAGGCAAGCCAAGGGCGAGACAAGCAGCGTTACGCCCGGCAAGAATCCCCATCGCAGTAGACTCGACATAACCTTCGACCCCGGTAATCTGACCGGCCAAGAGCAACCCCGGTCGCCCCTTGATTTGCAGAAAAGGGGTCAGCACCTTGGGGGCGCAGACAAAGGTGTTGCGATGAATACTGCCCAGACGAGTAAACTCGGCCCGCTCAAGCCCAGGGATCATGGCAAAGACCCGTTTCTGCTCCGAATAGGTCAGCTTGGTCTGAAATCCGACCATGTTGACCTGATCTCCGGCAACATTTTCCTTGCGCAACTGCACCACAGCGAAAGGATCCCGCCCGGTGCGCGGGTCGGGGAGGCCAACCGGCTTCATAGGCCCAAAACGCAGGGTCTCAGGGCCTCGAGCCAGCATCACCTCAATCGGCAGACATCCTTCAAAATATTTTGGTTCCTCAAAGGGCTTGAGCGGTACGGAGGTCGCCTGGCCCAAGGCCTCAATAAAGGCCTGATACTGCTCACGATCAAACGGGCAGTTCAGGTAATCACCAGGGCCATCATCATAGCGCGAGGCCTGGTAGATAATCGTTCGATCGAGAGAGTCGGTGGCGATAATCGGCGCAATAGCGTCATAAAAGGCCAGATACTCCTGCCCGGTGATCGCACCTAAGGCGTTTGTTAGGGCATCGGTGGTCAGGGGGCCTGTCGCCAAGATCAGAGGGTTGGCAGGATCGAGTCCACAATCACTCGGCAATTCACCTACCTCATGATGAACTACCGTGATCCGTGGGTGCTGATTGATGGTCTCGGTAATAAAGGCAGCAAAAAGCTCGCGATCAACCGCCAGAGCCTTGCCAGCCGGTACCCGGTGCCGCTCGGCCACCCGGATAACAAGCGAGCCGAGGGCACGCATCTCGTCCTTCAAAAGACCAACTGCCGAGTCAGGGGCATCTGAACGCAAGGAATTGCTGCAAACAAGCTCGGCCAGCGATGATGAGTGATGGGCCGGGCTATAGCGTTCAGGCTTCATCTCGTGCAAGATGACCCGGCAACCAAAAGCGGCGGCCTGCCAGGCTGCTTCGCAACCAGCGAGACCGCCGCCGATAATGCTCACGACAGGCTCAGCCTGCCGTGCGTCATGTAATTTATCCATGAATTAGAGTTTTAGGGCTTCCTTAACGGCATTGACAACATCATCGCTTGAGGTACAAGGAACATTCTTGAACTTACCCTCTTTCTCATAAAAACCGATGAGCGGCGCTGTCTTCTCGTTGTAAGTCTCCAAACGATGGGTGATAGCGGCCTCAGTCTCGTCTTCCCGTTGCACAGCAGGACTGCCACACTTGTCGCAAATTCCCTCGACCTTTGTGGGGTTGCTCTTGACGTTGTAGATCGCCTGACAATCGGCGTTGACGCAGGTCCTTCTGGTACAGAGGCGGTCAAGAATGACCGGACGCGGCACGTCAATATTGATCACCATGTCGAGATCGATATTGAGCTTGGCCATCATCTTCTTCAAATCTTGGGCCTGAGGGATGGTCCGCGGGAAGCCATCCAGCAGAAAGCCTTTCTTGCAATCTTCTTGCTGAAGGCGTTTTTCCATCATATCCATGATCAAGGAATCAGGCACCAAATCGCCAGCCTTCATGAATGCCTCTGCCTTCTTGCC
Source organism: Desulfobulbaceae bacterium (assembly GCA_028718985.1). Taxonomy (GTDB): domain Bacteria; phylum Desulfobacterota; class Desulfobulbia; order Desulfobulbales; family VMSU01; genus VMSU01. Next base: position 9,988 of record JAQUKQ010000074.1, read on the forward strand.
AAGATCAGAACCGGCCCGGACTTCTGCCCGCAAGATATCACCAGTTGAGATCTGCACCGAACCATCCAATGCCGTCAACAATTTCGCCACGGTCCCTTTGCCAGCGCCGGGGGCGCCAAGTAACATTACCTTCATGCCGTTCTCCTTATTCGTGTTAATCTGTGGTTAGTTTTCTAAGGTTGATGAATCCGGCACTATACACAATTCAGCAAAGAATAGGTAGAAAAAAGGCAATACGGCAACAAGAGAGATTAGTCTGAGCGGCGAAGACAGGCTGACACGAGGCCCCGCTAACTTGCGCGTGCAAAAACCAGAACCTTTTTCAGTTCTTCGGCGTTGAGATTTTTTTCAAAACGAGCGTGAACGCTGTAATCGTTAAACAAATTATACACAACACCAGTGATCAACGCCGGTTTGGTCACCTCAAGCCTTTGCCCATCCTGATTAAAAATGACCTGAAACAGGCCACGCCGTCCAAGAATTGCTCGAGCCGTGACTTTCTGACTGCATTTGATCCCAAACAAGAGGCCACCGGCAGAGATGTCTTCAATCAGACCACCAAAGGCCGACCCCACCGGTTTTTGCTCCCCATCAACAATCTGAACCCTTACTTTACCCTCTACCTTATAGCGTTTGAAATTACGCCGCTCAAGACTCTTTTTACGAAGAATATCAGCAACCTTCTCTTTTTCGTTCTGCAGACAATACGCCTCAAGTTTTGCCTCCATGCCAACGTTGTCCTGTTCAATCACCGCCAAATCTTTTCGTTCAAGAACGCTCAATTTAACTGCGTTTTCCGCCACTACGCTCGCCGTACAAATAGAGATAGGAAAAAAAGTGTCCGCCCCGACAACCTCGCCGGCACCAACCGACTTAAGAAAGGTCTCATGATCCCCCTTGCGGATCATGACCTTCAAAATGCCCCGATTGACAAGGAAAAGGCGACTATTGAGCCTGCCTTGGCAAAGAATTTCGCTGCCAGCTTCCACGGAAATCTGCTTCATGGCGTAATAGAAGGCATTTCGCTCCTCGTTAGACGAGAAAATCTCGTAGAGACGGGCATGAATTTCACGGTGATTCGTGTCGATTGCCTGAATTTTAGCCGCATCAATGGCCTCGGCCGAGTTGATGATTTCGTTCAAGGCCATCGGGTTGACCTCGATCAAGCGGGCATGCAGTCTGTCGGCCTCCAGAAAATTTCTCTGCTTGGCACAGGAGAGGATAGCCCGATACAACAACTCCACCGCCTCCTCCTTGCGACCATCGGCAATACATTGCCCAATCTGTTGTTCAAAGGTACCGCTATCTGACATTTCTCTTCCCTCTCTATCCCTGCCGAAATCGGCTGGACCTAGCACAACGCCCTTCAGCATGAGGCAATACAAACACCCTCAAACTTTGGGAAACCGTCATTACCGTGTCACGACGAGATCAATGCCTTCCAAGTCTTTTGTCAACGTAATCTCTTTTGCCAATGACTGCTTTGCATCAGGCGGATAGACCGTTGCCGCCCCCACGTATAGACGCCCTTTAGGCACGAGCAAGAGATAGCCGCCGCTTTCATCGCTCCAAGCCGAGAGATAGGCAGGCATCTCCTTAAATTGTTGGCCGCTATCGGCCAAAGCGTAAGCCATCGCCACCGGCTTGCCATCTTGATCAACGATACGACCAGACAAGCGCACGACATCCATGTTTTTTTTCTGATTCTGTTTCGCGGCCTCCCGCAAATCCATGACTACGAAGTCACGAGTCAGTTCCGCCTCCGGACCGATCATCACTTCCACGGCCTCCCCGGAATGTTTATCACCAAGATCCAAGGGACCGAAGCGCTTCTCCCCTTTCCGCAAAACAGCCACCGCCCAGTACTGTCCGGCAGGTACCGCCACCGAATAGCTGCCATCCGTTCCTGTTGGGCTTGAGGCAAACTCCGCCGGTTTTTTGACATTTTTACCACGATAAAGTGCCACTTCAGCCTTGGCCACCGGTCGGCCATCGACATCGGAAACCACCCCGCGCAGGGTGAAATCGGCAGTCCATGCGCGCGTCCCGGCAGAAAGCAACAGTGCCAATACCATTGATATAACAACAAATAACCTAGTCATGGTCCAACCTCATCTCTGCTCTGCCACTCCAAGCCGACAGGGGCTTTGAGCACCGGCTCAAAAATGACTTTGCCAATATACTCCTCCCGATGTCCGTCAAAGACCATATCCACCACCGACTTTCCGCCCCACCAGTTCTCCCTGGCATCAACATCTTCGTCATTAAAATCACCCAGGCGGATGGCGTACATGGAGTTATTGACAATATTATTGCGATGAACCTGCATTTTGCTGCCCTTTTCTCTGATAAAGATCGCCGTTTCATTGCCCGTAAATTCATTATCGTGAATGAGGCCAAGACCTTGGAAGGAACGAATGCCGATCTGGTTATTCCTGAAGATCGACTGACCGACATCCACCGGGCCACTATTCAAACGAAAGCCACCCTCGTTATTTTCAAAGAGACAGCGACTGATCTTGAGATCGACAAAATGACTATGCAACGCCCAGGTGGCCTTGCGGAAGTCGCAATTCTTGAAAAAACTTCCGGTCGCCCGATCCATCATGATCTCACCCCACTTGGATTCCGCCTTCTCATCCAGAGAGGTGAAGGTGATCCTCGCCGCCGGCTCGCCGTTTGCCTCAATCCGCCCCAAGACAACGATACCGACTCCTGCTGCAAACCGGACCAAGCTGCCAGCTTTGATACTCAGCACAGCTCCCTGCGGCACGGTCAAGGGGGCGCTTACCGTAATATGATTGCTCCAGTGCAAGGCAATCGGCACCTGGGACACCGGCCACACAAAGGGTATCGGTTGCGCCGCTTTCGGTTCATAGTTTACCGTTCCCAAGGCCGGATCGTCATGGTGGTCAAAAATCTCCTTCTCCATATCCGATGCACCCCACCAGTTGTTTGCCGCGCTGATGTCGTCTCCACCTTCCATGCCAAGGCCATACAGGCCATTATCGACGATCGTGTTGCCGCTGATCTGACCGACAAAAGAGAGGATGCCGATACCCCGCTCACCATTATCGGCAATGAAGTTTCCGTTGATCTGCCCCCGCGCTTCGCGGATAATCAAGCCATTGATACCGTTAGCCAAAATGGCGTTGCCGCTGGTCTCAACGTTATCAGTGTTCCGCAACGCTTGCCCTGTCTCCATATTCCCGGCGATCAAATTGTGGCTGTAACGACCAAACACCGCATCCGAAACCTGCAGACCAAAACGGTTGCCAACCATTGTACTCTGCTCGACGGTGGCGGCCCCTTCACGGATTCTCAGGCCATCCCAACGATTATTACTGAAACTATTGGCCTGTGCCTGCAGGTTCAAGCGATAGAGATTGGCACCATTGATGTTATCGAACAGCTGATTCCGTGCAAGTACCACATCAGAGTCACGGCACTGCAGACCGCTCTTATTGGCATAAAACTGATTATCCCGCAGCTCTACCATCGACTCTTGAAACTGCAGCCCTCGATAATTGTGTCGCAATACCGAATGGGTGACGGCAACAGCGGAGAAATGGAAATGAAGCCCACGATAGGCATGCTCAACTTGACAAAATTCAAGGAGATTCCGCTGCTGGTCACTGCCAAGAATATTGATCGAATCCCAGTCGCCCATCCGTGCTTCCTTCTCCGCCGATCGGAAAAGAATTGGCAGTTGGCCGGTACCTTTGGCAATCAACGCCCCTTGAATGAGAATACCATTCTCTCCGATGCCATCATTATTTGTGTCTCTCTTACTAAACTCAACCACCGTACCCGGCATGATGACCAAACGCCCTTCAGGGGGGAGTCTGACCTGGCCATCGATCCGAATCCGTCCTCGCCAGATAGTGTTACCCACCAAGGTCTCATCGCCATAGGCATGGGTGAGGGCAGGTGTAGGCAGACTGTACTCCACGGGTATCATCTGGGCGGTCTTTGCCTGACCGACGAAACGGTCTTTTTTGCGATTTCCGTTGACCAGACTATTCTCCTCCAGCGGCTTTGCCCCATTGAAGACAAAGAGACCATAATCGTTTTTGCGGACCACTGATTTATTGAGGGTGAGCTCTGCCCCCTTGCCATCGGCAATGACACCATAACGATTGCCCTCAATGACAACCGACTGCAGAACAGCCTTGCCATTGAGCAGATAAAGACCTGCTTCCGCCTTGCCTATCCGGGCCGACACAACCTCCGCTACACCACCATCGATGATGATTCCTGCCCAGCGTTCATCATCATTGTCAGCCTTCTCTCCGGTAAAGACAACAGGGGCATCGTCCTTCCCTTCCACCTTAAGGACTCCACGCACCAAAATTTCGGTCTGATGGGAGATAAACTCTGGATCTATCTTCGTGCTCTCGGCGGGTGAAACGGTAATCACTGTGCCAGGCTTCACGGTTAGGGTGACCCCGGCCGGAACAAGCACGTCATCATCCAGACGCACTTGCCCCTGCCAAACCGTATCGCTTGTCAACACCTCTGCCTGGGCGTAAGGCGCAAGCGCAAAAAGAGTCAGTATTCCAACAACAAGCAGACGACGAAGTTTTTTATTCCAAGGCATAGTCACGTCCAGCACCAACCCGACTACTCTTTTATTGCAGGCTCAGGTTGTTTTGACGGCAACGGCTGACCGGGATCTCCACTATTAGCCTCTGCTTCAAACTTGGCCCGAGTTTCAACCGGGTTAGGGATTTTAAACATCTGAATATTAACATTTTCAATCACATCACCATCTTTCCCTTCAATAGCGATAGCCTGTCCCTCACCCGCACCCTGCAAGCCACGGGCAGCAGGAGAGGCGCCTGTCTGGCTGCCAACATTCGGCGGCGTGCCGGAATCACCTAAGGGTGCCGTCTTACCATAAGAACCGATTGAGGACCCAATCCCTGGCTTACCACCCTGCACCGACTCCCTACCTACCGCATAATATTTTCCCGGCGGCACTTTGATAGAAAAAGTGCCATCAGTGGCCGACCCTCCAGAGATATATCTGGGACGGGGGGAATCCATACTTGTTTTCAGGGTCACCAGTGCCCCAGCCAATGGCTTACCATCCTCACCAGTAATCTTCCCTCTAATAGTGATAAAACTTTTCAACTCCTTAAAAGCAGCAGGGGGACTTCCATTAACCCGCCCAACATCGGTCGTTTTTTTCGTCTCAACCGTAAAGGCACGAAGCAAGCCTGGTCCTGCCTCTATGAAAAAATACTCTTCTCCCTCGCGTGGCGGCCCCATACCTTTACTCGGCTCACGGAACATAACACCCATGTAATAGCTGCCCGGAAGCAATTTTACGGAGAACTCCCCCTTTGCATTGGAACGATCAACGGCCTCTGGTACTCGCCGCGCACTGCCAACAATCGGAGGCGGCCCATTTGTCTTATCAAAAAAAGCGACAATGGCGTTGGCATAAATTTTATCTTTAACGTATGCCGTTCCCTTCAAAGTGCCCATTTGTTCTTTCATGAAACCTGGCACATCAGCCCAACTACTGGCACTGCTCAGGAGCAACAAAAAACTCAAAACAATCGCCATTTTTTTCTTCATAACCTCTCCTTTTCTGGTGAAAATATAGGCCACTTTCAATGTGACGTTTGCTACCAACGATTCAAACAACCTCCCGCAAAGGAGCCAAGCAATAAGGGGGCCCCTTTATTGTCGGTCTGCCCCTCAAAAAACTCTACACGTAAATAAAACGCACGGCAACAACATTGGTCTTGCAGGGTAGGAGCCCCGAAAATATATTCTTCTGACACAGAACGTCTTACCATC
>JAQUKQ010000075.1 GCA_028718985.1 Desulfobulbaceae bacterium
ATCACGCATGACACTCTGCAACATGGCGATCGAAGCCGGCGCCACCTGCGGGGTCTGCCTGCCGGACCTGGTAACCGCCGAATACCTCTGGCCATTCATAAAGGATCAGTACAGCGATCTTACCGAGGCTGTCGAGGATTTCAAGAAGTGGCACTCCGACCCGGACGCGACCTATGCCCGTGAACTCACCTTCGACATCACCACACTCACCCCGCAGGCCACCTATGGCTACAAGCCAGACGAGGTCAAAGACATCACCGCCATGGTCGGCACCAGGGTCGACCAGGTCTACATCGGTTCCTGCACCAACGGTCGCTTGGAAGATCTCCGCGAGGCGGCAAAAGTGCTTGCCGGACGCACCTTGGCTCCCGGTGTACGGGGCATCATGTCACCGGCAACCCCTAAAGTTTATGCGCAGGCCCTGGCCGAAGGGGTGATCCAGCAATTCATGGAGGCCGGTTTCTGCGTCACCAACCCGACCTGTGGTGCCTGTCTCGGCATGAGCAATGGGGTCTTGGCCGAGGGTGAGGTCTGTGCCTCAACCACGAACCGCAACTTCAATGGCCGCATGGGCAAGGGCGGCATGGTACACCTGATGAGTCCGCTATCAGCCGCCGCCGCTGCTGTTGCCGGCGTCATTACCGACCCCAGAACCTATCTGTAATCGAAAACAAATTGTCGCCTCGCATCTAGGGCGCTTTAGCTCATTTACAGTTCGGAGAACTGAGTCATCTTGTTTCTCCCCCGGTAAATGATGTCTTGTAATCTGTAAGGAGAATGTCATGAAAAATTTCGGAGGCGCCAGCCTTTTTCTCGACCGTAACGATATCAACACCGACGAGATCATCCCGGCCAAATATCTCACTGAAAACTCAAAATTAGCGCTGAAGCCCTACATGTTGGAAGACCTGCATCTCCCCGGATTCGATCCAGCAAGCGAGGCCTCGCAGAAGGCCAAAGTCATTGTCACGCGCCAAAATTTTGGCTGCGGCTCCTCCCGAGAACATGCGGTTTGGGTCTTTGAGGTGAATGACATCAACGTGGTCATCGGTGAGAGCTTCGCACGAATCTTTCGCCAGAACATGTTCAACTGTGGCATGCTGGCCATCGAGCTTCCAGCCGACAACATTGAGGCGCTGTTTGCAGCCCGTCCGGCATCAATCGAGATTGACCTTCAAAAAAGTCAGGTGATAGCCAAGGGCACACAAGATATGAGTTATCCGTTTACGTTGAACAGCTTTGATCGGGACTTGGTCATGGCCGGTGGCTGGCTGGCCTACGCCGAAAAGAAATACTAACAACCGGCAACTCTTCAGCAGCAAAATTTCTGTGACCGAATCGGCTCACGGACGGTTCACGCATCGCCCTCTCGCCTACTACAATCTGCTGCACTGCTGGCTGGCAAATAGTTTCAAATTAACCCCGTATGGGACTCATAGTCACATGGCGTTTTTCAATTTATTCAAACCAAAATGGCAGCACTCTGATCCAAGGGTTCGGCTCAAGGCAGTTACCGAGGCGTTGGATATCGACACGCCAACCCTGGCTCAAATCGCAACCTCTGATGACGATGCCACTGTCCGTCAGGCCGCTGCCAACAGAATCAACGATTGGCATCTGCTTGTCGAGTTGTCATCGGCCGCTGGCGATCCCGCCATCAGCCGCGAATTAACGGCGCGGATTGACACCTTGCAGCTCAACGAACTCCTTACCGCAACCGACATTCCGGCCAAACAAAATGCCCTTGCCATCATCACCAAAGAAGCACTCCTTGCCCAAATCGTCGAAGAGGAGACTGAGGCAGAAATTCGGCTAGCCGCGACGGATCGATTGACCGATCAGGAACTGCTTGCCGCAGTGACCCGCAAAAATTGCGGCAAAGCACCTGCCCTGCTGGCGGTCGAAAAAATAACCGACGAATCGCTCCTTCGACAAGTCGCAGCAAACGCCACCAGTCGTTCGGCCAGAGCCCGTGCGCAACAAAAAATTGACGAGATCGAAGAGGAGAGAAACCGGCCAACTCCCGAGGCTCTCCGGGAGATGGAAATTACTGATCTCACGACAAAAGCGAGCAATCTCTGCGTGTCCAGCAACATTATGCTGGCCCTGGGTGAATGCCGCAGCCTCCAGAAACGCCTACTCGAAATCGCAGATAAAGGCGATCAACGAGTGGACGATATGGAGCAATACTGCACCCTGCTGCAGACCAAGCAACAAGAAGAGGAGGCACGGTCAGAGGCCGAGCGCAATGCCAAACGTCTACAAGAACAACACCTGAGCCGGCTCAAAGAAATTCCTCCCGAAATCAATGCCTTATCCAAAGGCGTTACCGGCGAAGAGGAGAGCCGCTTTTCTCAATTACTGCACGAGTGGTCGACGCTTGTAGACTCCCTCGAGGTATCCCCCGCAGTAGATTTCCTCAAGTGTTTTACCGAGGCGTGCGAGACCTTCAGCCGCAGCCGAACGTTGGTTGCCCATGAATCAGCCGAAGAGGCGCACCTCCTGCAAGCCTTGGCGGCAATCCCCTCTTTCCTCGACGCGGATGATCTGGAACATGCCTTGGATTCCCTTAGCGAGGCGCAACGCGCCTTTTATGGCTGGCAGCCGCAAATCGTCGATCGTCAAAAGGTAACTGAGCGGCTCAATCTGCTCCGTGACCAACATCAAGCCGCTGTGGCACAACGAGAAGAGGCCAGATCGAAGGTTCAACAGGAGAATTTATCCAAAAAACAAGCGCTTCTGCGCGAGATGGATGCGCTGCTCTCCACGGAGGAGATCAAGCAGGCAGAGCAGCGGATCAAAGAGATTAAAGATGGCTGGCGAAAGATTGTTGACCTGCCAATGGATGCAGAAGACCTGCAACCACGCTATGCTAGCGCCTGTCGGCTTTTTGCCGAAAAATTGGCCGTCGCGCGCAAGGAAGAGACCTGGCAGCGCTGGCAAAACAAAAACCTCAAGGAACTGCTCGTCGGACAGGCAGAAGCTTTAGATGAACTGACCGACTTGCACCAGGCTTTCAAGCAGATCAAAGAGCTTCAGGAAAAGTGGAAGGCCATCGGACCTGCCCCCGCCAAGGAGGAAAACCCCTTATGGCGTCGATTCCAACAGGCTACCGAACGTAATTTTGCCCGTTGCCGCATCCACTTCCAAGAACTTGATGAAGAGGCGGAACGTAATCTTCAAGAAAAAATCCACTTACGTGACCTAGCGGTCGAGTGTCAGGAATCAACTGACTGGCAGAAGAACACTGATCACATAAAGGATTTACAGGCGAAGTGGAAGGCTGCAGGCCGTGCCCCCAGAGAGAAAGAGCAGGAGATATTTCAATCCTTCCGGGCTGCCTGCGATCATTTTTTCGAGCGTCGCAAGGCACACTATGCTGCCCTCGACCAGGAACGTCAGGCCAATTTCGCCTTGAAAGAGGAGCTCTGTGTTCAAGCAGAGGCGTTAGCGGATCAACCGGATCTCACCCACAAACTCAAATTCCAGGAGCTACAGGCCACCTGGAAGTCAATCGGTCAAGCCTCTCGAAGCCAGGAGGAGGCCGTTTGGCAGCGTTTCCGTGCCGCAGCGAATCGTTATTACGAATGGCTTGACAGCCTACGCCCCGAAAACCTCGCCCGTAAAGAGGCCCTTTGCACCGCCATTGAAGAACTGACTGCTGCCATCACGCCCACCACCGACCTCGCCCAAACCGCCAAAAAGGTTGTGGCTATGCAGCGCCAATGGCGAGAAATCGGACCCGTGCCACAGGAGCAGCAGGATCACATCTGGGAACGGTTCAAAGGACTCTGCGACACCTTTTTTGCGCTGAAAAAAAAGGATGATGATGAGATTGACAGGCAACGCCCAGAAAACCAGGCGAAAAAAGAGGCTTTTCTTGCCCGGATTAAGGAGTTAAGCGTTGCCGCAATCAGTCGCGAATCCGTCAAAGAGATCATTGCCATCCAAGAAGCGTGGCACCTGCTTGGTCCAGGTCACAAAGAGAAAGAACGATCACTACAATCTGGCTTCAAAACACTCTGTGACAGCTTTTTCAAAGAGAGGCGGGAGGCCCTGCAGGAAATAGACAACATCCATCAGGAAAATCTAAAGAGAAAGGAGACCCTCTGTCTGCGGCTCGAAATCCTGGCCGGCATCAGCCCCCAGCCAACCGGGCCATCGCAAACAAAGAAGGGTGGACTAACTTTGGCGGAACAACTCAAGGTCGCCTTTGAAACTAATTTTGTGCTGTCAGCTGATGATGCCCGCGACAAACGAAAACGGGCGAAAGAGGAGATCGAATCCGTTAAAATGGAGTGGCAACAGATAGGGAACGTCCCCCGCGAGCATGAGCACGGGATTCGTAAACGCTACAGCGCGGCCTTGGACGGGGCACTAAAGGTCACATGAGGAGGGTCTGGGTCTCGACTTGAATCGGAATCGGCTTGCGTTTCAATGGCGAAAGGACACACCATCGATGGTCGACAGAAACCAGGCAAGAATTTTACGATTTTCACTCGTCAGCTTAGGTTCAAAATTTACGCCGATATCGAGTTCTTTCCTGGTTCGCTTCAAATTTTTGACAATGCCAGGCAGGGTGATTATGTCCTTGCTGCCCGGGATAATACACTTCAAGTCCAACTGACTGTCCAGGTCACAGGGAAGAAGCGTTTTGTTCATGGCCGCTCGCATCAGGCAACGACATCCGCTGACCGCCAGATCCAAAATGCAGCCGATATTTTCATGCGTTTCAAAAATGGCCCGCACCGGGATGTGGCAGTTTAGACGCTTTTGAATCCGCAGTTCATGATGCTGAATAATACGCGGGTACTCCAGAAACAAAAGCGGCACCGGTTTGAGAATCATCTCCAGGACCTTGCTTTGAAAAGCATACACCGTCCCATCGGAGATATAGCGGACAATCAGATCGTTGCCCTTGAAAAGCTTATGCTCGACCCGTTGGAAGGGCTCCGGCGCCTTGATGATGATGTACTTGGTGTTTTCAAGCCCGACGATCGTGCTTTGGAGAGCAAATTCAATTCCCTCAAGCTCAATCTTGATGGGAATCCCTATCTCGACCGCGATTCTACTGCCTAATTTGTTAATATCGTCTGACAGGATGTCCATGCTTTCACCTGATTGCCTGATAATTTTCCAAAAACGATCTTGATTCACACACAAGAAAAACAAAAGCCCACTGTATTACCTTGAGGATAGCACCTCAACCGACATTATACAATTAGTATAGAGACTCATCGGCTTAAGGCCCTTGAAGCTTGACAATTTTCTGCTCTCCTGACCATGGATATCGTATGAACAAAATAAAAGTTGGCGTCATTGGAGTTGGTTATCTTGGGAAACACCATGCCGCCAAATACGCCGCAATGGCCGATGTTGAACTGGTGGCAGTTGCCGATGCCGACCTAAGCCGCGCGCACGAAATCGCCGCGCTCCATGGCATCCGTGCCTTTGACAACTATCACGAGATGCTTCCCATGGTCGACGCGGTCAGTATCGTCACTCCCACCATGCAGCATTTTGAGGTGGCCAACGCTTGCCTGGACTACGGGGTCGACATCCTCGTCGAAAAACCGATGACCACAACACTTGCCGAGGCCGATGCCTTGGTCGCAAAAGCTGAGGCCTGCAATCGTATTCTTCAGGTCGGCCACATCGAGCAGTTCAACCCGGCAATCCTGGCCATGGAGCAATACCTGACCACTCCCATCTTCATAGAATCGCAACGCATCCACAGCTACAATCCACGAGGTGCGGATGTCGATGTCGTGCTCGACTTGATGATTCATGATCTTGATATCATCCAAAGCATCGTCCCTTCGCCCATCAAGACCATCCACGCCGTCGGTATCCCGGTGATTACCGACAGCTCAGATATCGCCAACGTCAGGATCATTTTTGAAAATGGCTGCACCGCCAACCTCACTGTCAGCCGTATCTCAAAAACCAATGTCCGAAAACTCCGCATTTTTCAGCCAAAGTCCTACATCTCGCTCGATTACGGCAAAAAAGAGATTATGGTCATTGAACACTTGCCGGAACGCGACGCAAATGGCCTGCCCAAAGAGGCAACTCATCACTTCTCCTTTGCCGAAAAGGATGCCCTGGAAACCGAACTGCGGGCCTTTACTCTGAATGTCAGGGATCGATCAACCCCGAAAGTCAGCGGTCACGAAGGACGTCGAGCCTTGAAGACCGCCCTCAGCATCATCGATCAGATGAAGAATTTCATCCTCGAACATCCTGACCTCTTGAGCTGACCGCGCGCGTGACCGCAAAAGCAACGAAAGAGATCATGATTGTCGCCGGTGAGGCCTCGGGAGACATGCATGGCGCAGCCCTGGTGGCCGCCATGTCCTTCTTCAAACCAGATCTCCATTTTTCGGGCGTTGGTGACAAGGCACTTGCCGCCCAAGGGGTTGAAATTCTCTACCCCTCCCGTCAGTTGGCGGTCGTCGGCATCATTGAGGTCTTATCCCATTGGCGAGAGATTCGCGCTGCCTTAAACGGTTTAACCCGTCAACTGCGGGACAAAAGCCCCAGTCTCCTGATCTTGATTGACTTTCCCGACTTCAACCTCATCCTGGCCAGGCGAGCAAAAAAACTTGGAATTCCGATTTTTTATTACATCAGCCCGCAGGTCTGGGCTTGGCGCAGTGGACGTGTCAAAACCATTGCGCAGCTGGTAGACAAACTTGCCGTCATCCTCCCCTTTGAAAAAGAGTTCTATCGCGATCGTGGCGTGCACCAGGTGGAGTTTGTCGGCCACCCCCTGGTGGATTCAGTTCGTCAGGAACTCCCCCCTGGCGAATTCAGAAAGAGACACGACATTGATCCCAAGGCCACTGTCGTTGGCATTCTACCGGGCAGTCGGAGGCGAGAGATAACATCAATTCTGCCTGATTTCATCGAAACCGCCCGCTTACTCGTTCAAAAAACGGCACTTCCGCCGAAAAAGCTCTGTTTCCTCCTGCCCCTGGCACCCACCCTGACCCAGGAAGATCTCGGCTTGTCAAACGATATCCTAGACGAACTAAACATCAAGATCATTACCGAGCACCGCTACGATCTGATGGCAACCTGCGATCTCGTCATGACCGCCTCAGGCACAGTCACTTTGGAACTGGCGCTGCTTACTGTGCCGATGGTCGTCACTTATCGCTTTTCCCCCTTGACCTATCGTCTCGGTCGCCTGCTGGTCAAGGTAAAATACGCCTCATTGGTAAACCTGGTCGCTGACAAGGAAGTCGTGACGGAATTGATCCAAGGTGACTTCACACCAACCACCCTTGCTGAAGCACTTCTGGCGATCTGGCCCGGTACTGACCAGCACCGGGCTACCATTCATGGCTTGCGGGAGGTCTGCACCCACCTTGGTTCACCTGGTGCATCTCTTCAAGCCGCCCAACTTGCCTTGGATTTACTCAACGAAAGGTCCTGATCAAATAAACCCGACCACCTTCCTGCAAAAGAAACTTTTTTCGCAGCCGCACCCAAAGCGTTTCTTTTATCCGCCCCGCTTGATGGTAGTTCTTAATTCAAGAAAGACCGTTTTGTTGCCATCATTCTCTTTCTCTCTTATTGACTTTTTCACGCCAAGAGCGTACCGTTTTTTTTCAATATCGCCTGGCGATCATGACCAGAAAAAATACTATCAATACGAAAAAATCAAGTCCGATTCCAAACGGTTATTTCGCCTATACGTATCTGCCCCATATAGTAACTCCACCCACCATCTCTAAAACCCTTACAACCCAAAAATTATCACTTCCAGGGAGCGAGCGACCATGAAAAAACACCTCATTACCAGCCTAGCAATAATGACAAGCCTGTTGTGCGCTTCAGCCTATGCTGCTCCTGGCGAATACTGGGAAATAACCTCCAAGATGGAGATGCCTGGTATGCCTTTTGCGATGCCGGCAAACACACAAAAAACTTGTATCCCCAAAGGAGCGGAGAACGACCCCAGCAAAAGCGCAGGCGACAAGGACTGCCAGATGAGTGACATCAAAACCGTCGGCAATAAGACTTCTTGGAAGGCGCGCTGTGACCGTGACGGCGAAGTCATGATCGGTGTCGGAGAGCAAACCACTTCTGCCGATGGTTATGACGGTAAAATTACGTTCTCCGGCAAATCTGAGGGTGAAGACATGAACATGAAAATGGCGTACAGCGGTAAACGCCTAGGTGGCAGCTGTGATACCGAAGAGATGGCAAATAAAATCAAAAGTCAGGTCTGCGACAGCTCACACTTGAAAACCACCATAGAATGGGTCAATAACGCTTCTCAATTTTTAAGCACCGGCATCCCCTGCCCGAAGCAGAAAAAGGAGCTGTGCAGTCGTGTGCGGAAAGAGGCCCCGACTGATGCTGAGGTCTACAGTGCAATGGTCACATCCGACAGTCAGATCAACACCCACATCGCGCAGGAATGCGGCATGGATATGGCTGCCACTACCATAGCGGTCTGCAAGACCCTTAGCGGGGAGAATGTTCGAACGCTATCCCCCTATTGCCCACAGGAGGCAAAACTGTATCGAGAGGAACAACGCCGCAAGGATTGTGAAGGCCGGAGCTACACTGCAAGTAGCCGGGCTGCAGACTTCGCGAAATGCATGGGTGGAAAGGGCATGGGGAATTCGGATGAAGATTCTCAAAATGACAGCATGCCATCAACGACTTCACCCCCTTCTGCCTCGCCTAACGCAGAAACACCTCCTTCTGCCGGCAACCCTGCGCAAGAAATCTTAGACACCGCCAAAAAATTAAAAGGATTCTTCGGACGATAAACCATGAAGTACTTGATCGGACTGCTCCTCTGCCTCCTTTTCAATGGACCGGCACAGGCGCAGTCTGATCCTTTCCCTCAGGTCGCTGATGCCTATCTGGTCGAGGTCAACGGCTCCGCACTCTGGTCCAAACAGTCGAACCAACGCCTTCCACCCGCCAGCCTGACTAAGCTGATGACCGCACTGCTGGTGGTGGAGCAGGACAAACCAGATGATGTAGTCCGCATCCTCCCCTCGGCCACCCATGAGACCGGCTCCCGGATTGGTCTCAAGGCAAACGAACGTTTTCGCCTGCACGACCTGCTCGCTGCCACGCTCATCGCCTCAGCCAACGATGCCTGTCACGCGCTGGCCGATCACCTTGCCGGCAATGAAATCGAATTCGTAACGCGCATGAATCGGCGCGCCCAAGAGTTGGATCTGCACGACAGCCATTTCAGCAACGCCTGCGGGCACGATGCGGCAGGGCATTACGCCAGCGCCAACGACATATCCCGCCTGGCGCATACCTTACTCAAGCATCCGTCGTTACTCGACATCACCTCACAAGAAAAGCTTGAGATCACCACCCTGGATGGCCGCCGTCATTACACCCTCAAAAACAAAAATGCGCTCATCGGTCGATACGAAGGCGCCATCGGACTCAAAACCGGCTTCACACCAAACGCCGGAAGATGTTTGGTCGCGTATGCACAGCGTGGAGGTAACAACGTGCTTCTGGTAATGATGCACGGCAAGGATCGCTGGTGGGATGCGGTTGATATGCTTGATCTGGCCTTCGACCATGTCCGCAACACTCCCTGAAAGGCGCCATGGAGCAATAGCGTGGCTAATCATTGCCGTGGCCATCTGCTATGCGAATGCCCTCAAGGGTGAGTTCCTTTTCGATGACTACAATGTCATCGTAGACAATTCTGGCGTGCACTCCTGGGCAAACTGGGCCGAGGGCTTGTCCTACGGAATCCGGCCTCTGCTCAAATTCAGCTACACCTTGAACTGGACAATGGGCGCGGGGGTCTTCGGCTTTCACCTCAGCAATCTAATCATTCATCTGCTGAATGTGTGCCTGGTCTATCGATTGACCCAGGTCTTCGTGCGCCAACAATGGCGGGCGGCAAGGCTTGAAAAAGTCCCGTTCCTTGCCGCGCTCCTTTTCGCCATCCATCCTATCCATACGGAGGCCATCACCTATGTGTGCGGGCGCTCCGCTTCTCTGATGATGCTTTTCTATCTGGCGGGGATGCTGTCGTACATTAGTGGACGCCTGCAAGGGAGTAAGATCAGAGTCTATGGTCTGACCCCACTGTTTTTCCTCCTCGCACTGTCCGTTAAGGAAACGGCAGTGACCTTTCCATTGGCGCTCTTGCTGTGGGAACTATCCTGCGGCGGCAACTGGCCCCGGGCGGTAAGACCGCAATGGCCAAGCTGGCTGCTGTTACTGGGAGTTACGCTCTTTTTTCTCTTCAGTGAAAGCTACCTGTCGCAAATGGAACGCAGCGCCCGATTCAATTCTTTGCTGGGTAACACCGCAACCCAACTCTCCGCCCTTGCCTACTTGATGAAACAATGGGCCTTGCCATTTTGGTTAAACATCGATCCAGACCTGCCTTTGCGGCATGATTTCTCAAACAGTTTGGTGCCGGCGATCTTCTTTCTTGCCTTGGTTACCCTTATTCTGGCCGGGTGGCACAGACGCCCCTGGGTAAGCTTTGCCTTTGCCTGGCTGCTGCTTCATTTGATTCCTTTGTACCTATTCTTGCCGCGCATCGATATCGCCAACGACCGCCAGATGTATCTGGCCGGGTGGCCGCTGTTGATAGCCGTGAGTATCGAACTGACCTTGTGCTTGCAGGGCAAGGCCTTGCGTCTGGTGGCTACCCTGATTGTGCTCACCCTTGGCAGCGCAACACTGTTTCGTAACCAGGTCTATTCCAACGAGATCACCTTGTGGCAGGATACCGTTCTGAAATCGCCCAACAAGGCGCGCGTGCACAACAACCTCGGCTACGCCTATTTGCTTGCCAAACGCCATGATGAGGCACGGCAACAATTCACCCTTGCCCTCCAGCTCGATCCCCACCTCTACCAGGCCCGCTACAACCTTGATCGACTCGATACTGAAGGCGGGATCAGATAATGCGTGCCCCCCCCCGCAGGGGATTTATTTCGCCGTCGCAGGGGTCTCGATGCTGGTCTTGATTTCGTCCCCTTCGCGGGAGAGCATAATCTTTGTCGGTTTCCCCTCCATAATTTTTACATCTCGTACCGTCACATCGCCTTTGGCGGTATGAACAATGACTGAGTAATTCCCCTGGTACAGGGCGTTGGGAGATTGCCCGGTCAGACCTTCGCTGACTTGGCGATCACGGCTGTCGGTAACCACAAATG
Organism: Desulfobulbaceae bacterium; assembly: GCA_028718985.1. GTDB lineage: Bacteria > Desulfobacterota > Desulfobulbia > Desulfobulbales > VMSU01 > VMSU01. The sequence continues at coordinate 11,178 of JAQUKQ010000075.1, forward strand.
GCATAGCCAACGATTCACCGATCGACGAGGCAAGGGCGGCGCGGTTCTGGGCATCAAAAAATCGTCCGCCCGCAATCTTAGCAACCTTGGCCATATCATCCTTGTCCTTTTGGTCAGTCAGCGCAAACCCTACGATATCGATCCGCGCATCAATACCCTGTGCCTTCAGCACCTCGACCACCGCCGCCGGATTGCCTTTGCACTCCTCCTTGCCGTCGGTAACCAGCAGGATCAACTGCGGTCCCTTGATATTGGCCATATCCTTACCGGCCTCGGTCAGGGAGTAAGCAATCGGTGTCCCGCCCAGCGCCTTGACCCCCTTGATCCTCTCTTCTAACCGGCTTCGATCAAGCCCAGCTATCGGTGCCACGAGTTCGGAATCCTCGCAGGCGCCTTTCGTGCCATCCTTCCGACGATGCCCATAGAGACGCAAGCCTACCTGCGTGTCGATCGGCAGGAGTCCTACGATCTCCAGCATCACTTCGCGGGCGACATCCATCTTCAGCTTGCCCCCAACCTTGTTTTTCGGGGAGACCATCGAACCTGATGCATCGAGGATCAGCTCGACAGTGGCACCGGCCATCGCCTTACCCTTTTCCCACTCGACAATCAGAGTTCCGGTCCCCGGCGCTGGGTGCCAAGAGACATCGTATTCCGCCGGCTGACGCATCCGGCAGGCGGCACGGTCAAAGGCAACATCGAGGTCGGCCTGGTTGTGAAACACCGAATAATAGCCATTGTTCACTGCGGCCCAATCCTGCATCAGATCCTGGAAATGGGAGACCGCGGCGCCATCACTATTTAATTGCAGCTCGACCGTAAAGATGCGGGGACGCACTTTCCCCAGTTCAGTCCAGAGGGGCGCATTTTCGCCTTGGCCGGGGGAATCGGCATCGGTCAAGAGCACGATGCCGCGGTTCCCAGGACGCTCGGCCAGCCGTTTGAGCGCTCCCAACAAGGTATGTTCTGAATTGCTGGAGGTGTCCTTACGATCATATTCACCAATGGCACGCTTGACTGCCAGCGGATCTGCGCTCCAATCCGGTATCAGCGTTCGTGGATTGGCCCCTTCAACGAGGGGCATTAAGTTGATAACTTCCTCCCCTGGTCGGATGTCGTCTGCGAGTCGTGAGATACTGCGGTACATCGTCTCATGAAAGGAGCCTACGCTGGAGCTGTTGTCCCAGACGATCATGATCGAACGCTTCGCTTCCGCGACTTTCAGATAATAGCTGGCGCCGGGTGTTACCTGTGCATGAAAAATACGCCCCGCGTTTGTTTCGTCAGCCTCCTCCAGCACGACTGCGGTGCCGTTTTTGTCTTCCAACGACGGTTCCAGTCGACTGGCGTCATTGCCGCCAAAGGCAAACTCAAGGCGATCAAGCGTGCTTGGCACCTTGACTTCAAACCAGTCAACGCGCTTGCCAACCTCAACCCGGCCTGCGAGTCGTTTATCAGTGGTTAACGGAATAGCATGTTCGCGTGTATCACCCCCGGCGCTCGATTTTACGTCGGCGGAACCTCCTTCCTTCTTCAGCGTTTCGTAATAAGCGGCCTGACGGTAGTGGCCCCACTCTCCCAACATGGATCGATACGAATCATCTTCGGCCTGCTCGAAAATGCGCAGGGTCTCAGCGATCCGTAAACTGACGGTCTTGTCATACGCCGGTGCCGAAAAACGCAGGAATCTAGCCCAGACCGGTGCGGGTAAAACCAACTCGGCTTCCCCTCCAGGGATCCCTGGCAGCTTCCAGTCTCCGACCGGCAGCCACGGCCCGGCCGGCCCTTTCATGCTGGCCGATACCGTAACCCGCTCGATTCGGCGATAGCCCTGTTCTGCATTGGCGCTCTCGCGCCACTGGAGGCTGGCAATCCTTGCCGCCCGATCATTATGAAAACCGACCACCCATTCGACTGGTTTCAGCGCTTCAACCCTGAAATAGCGCTGCTCATCGGTCTCCGTCAGTAGCGCTGACTCCGACCGATAATCGGCGTGGTCCCAGGAAACCCAGACCAGATGCCCCCCGAGTGCAGGCGCAGCCAGATTGGGATTAAACTCGCCAAGCGGGCGCGATCCTGGCACGGCAATCGCTTTCCATTCAGCCAGCTTGGTGCCGCCACTGTATCGGATTCCGTCGACAGCAGAAAATTGAAGACGCAGATGAGTCGCCTCATGGGGTGCATCGAACACGAAGGCCTGTTCAATCTCTGTCGGCTCCATAATTCCAGAATACACCGGCGCATATGCCTTACCATCCAGGGAAGAAAACACCGTAAATGGAGCCCGATCAACCAAGTACCCTTCGGTGTTTGCCGGTATCAGGGTAATCCCTGCGATCTTAACCGGACCGCCCCCGGCAAGTCGTACATCGATCTCGTTTCCCACTTCCCACGGCTTGACCTCGAATTGCTGCTGCAAGGGTGTCATACCGTCGAAAAGTTGGGCCTGTCGTTGCCGCACTGCTGCATCGGCGGCTGCAGGCTGTCCGCCAAGCGCGCTCCAGGCAAGATTCAGCCCGCCCAGTAAAGCGGCGGGTAACGGTTGTTCCTGCATCGGCCCCAGTGCCGCCGCGCTACAACTTGCCTTTACCGGTAAGGAAGCTGTGATACTGGCAACCGCTTTACCACGCGCCCGGATATCAATTGGCGTCTCTCGCAGGGAAGAGCGATCTGGTGCTGCACGGAGGTGACCTGCCGTTTCGGTCGATTGGCCGGGCTTCAACGTCAGAGTCTTTTGGGGGAAATCGATCTGCCAACCAGTTTCCGCGGCGGTTGCATCGAGAGTGACCTCCTGCGCGTCGGGGCTATGATTGGTGACCTTCACACCAAGAGACGCTTCCTGAGCCTCATCACGATAGGCCGCAAAAACCGGGGGCTTACCGCGAAAACTTACCTCAAGCGCCTCTCCTGGGGCGATATCTGCCGTTCCACCAGGATCGGGGTCAAAGGTTAACGACATCCGGTAAGGTTCAGAACCATTTACCCGCAACATATAGGCGGTGCCTGGCTCCAACGTCGTCTGATAAGTCTTAGAGCTCTCAGTCCGCTTTTCCTGTACCTCAACGGCGTCTGTTCGTTTGTCAGAACCATCGACAATATAGGCAATATCAAAGCTGTCCTTGCCCTCGCCGGTGACGGTGCAAATGGTTTTTGCCTTCAACTCGGGCAGTCTGAAATAATCGCTTTGATCATACCTCCCCAGCGTCCCGGAAAACTGCCTCCGCGCTCCCAGCCGCACTGCCATCGGGGCAGTGTCGTTCGGCTCAATATCCACAGGCAGGTTGAAAGGGTCGAGGCGGTCAAGACGGAGTTCGTAGGGAGTTTCACTCTTTCCCTGACCATCAGCATAGACATTGACCGTGTAAATGCCTGGTTGCAGTAACGCATCATAACTCAGCTTTTTATCGTCACCCGGTAGCGGATCGATTCGCTTCGAAAGGCCATTGCCCTCCAGCTTCAGGATCGTCGGTAGCGCTGGCGGCGGGGTCAGCGTCAACCTCAAATGCGTCGCCTTAGTGAGGAAGAAGCGGTATAGATCGACGTCGCTATCGCGCCCGATCAAACCGCGTCTTGGCATGCCAAATTCAAGCGGCAGAGCCTGGGAGACATGATCATTCGGCTCGAACTCGGCGGTTCGGTCTGGTCGACCGAGCGGAACAGCACGCAAGTTGTAGGTGCCCCCGGCCATGCCACTGCGACGCTCAGCATCAATCCAGTACCGGCCAGGCAACAGCAGTACGTTATCGACACGCAACGTTTCGCCAGGCTTCAATTCGCCAGCTGAAGATTGTGTCTCGGCCAACTTGCGTTCGCCCGCAGCGACGACCGTAATTCGCCCGAGACCAGGCCCCGATCCCTCGATGCTCCACAGCTGCGGTTCCCCCTCAACACTAAAACTGAACCAATCATGCCAATCTTCACCACTCATCGTAGCGCTGGCAGCAAGACCAGGGCCAAACTTGGTCGCCTGCTCGATCTTGTCGTTCGGTTCCACTTCTGCGAGCGCCTGGGCGCTGTCGAAGGGCGGCAGAGTTATTGGCATCAGCTTTGCCGGTTCTGAGCTCGGCGTGAACGGATCTACCGGCGGTTTTGAGGTCTTAGCCAAAAGCGGTTTAGCCTCTGCCTGACCAGAATCGGCCGGCCCCTGTGTTTCCATGGGAGCCCCGGGAGTGGGGCCTGAAACTTTTGGCTCCGGCTCGATGGATACCGGCTTCGACGCGACTGTCGGTAAAGCCCCGGCAGCCAAATTGTTGCCGGCAGTCCCGCGGGTCCCGCCAATGACTACACCCTCCAGCGGGAAGGGTCCCTTACTCACGAACCCTTGATAGTCGAGATGTTTCAGCACCGCTGCCTTGGGTATGGCAAAAGCAAGTTCGAAACGCACCGGTGTGTCGGGTGGCAAAACGAAAGGGGTGGGTGGTTGGCGGTACAGCCGCCGTGTCAGGCCTTCGTCGTAATGGAAGGTGGCCTCACCAGCCACCAGGGTAAATTGCCTGACTGGATCGATCTCAACGCCCTTGCCTTTTACTTGTGGAGTCGCTACGAAATCGGCGATTAGAGC
>JAQUKQ010000076.1 GCA_028718985.1 Desulfobulbaceae bacterium
CCGTCCACATGACCGACTCGATCACCGCAGGATGTCCGGTTGTCGGACAGTAAGATGCCTCTAAACTGCTTTAGGCCCGCGCCTTAACGTAACGCATTTTCAAATCGTAGAGGCTCGTTTCGACCAACTCAACTTCTTCCCGTGAGAGATTGCCTCGTGTCTTCGCCTGCAACATGACCATGGTGTCAATCGTGTGCTTGGCCAGCATCATGTCCTTCTGCCGAGCCCCTGTTTGTGGATCGGCAAGTTCACCAAGATGGTAAAGAACCGACGAATTCAAGGCCATAAAAAAGCTGGTAAAGGTGACGTCGGGCATGACACACTTTCCATTTTTCAACGTCATCCCCGACCCGCAGGGGCAGGGATCATCTTTTTTCCGGTCTTGATCGCTCATCGTTTCACCACTCCTACCACCCTTTACAGGGTAGGCACCTCTAAGGCCATGGCCTGACTCACATTATCAATTTTCCGAACAGCCTCCAACTCCTCATCAGAGAGAAGACGGTCGGTATTCAGCAGGATGACATTCTGCCCCCGCTCTGCCTCGGCACCAACCGTCATATTTCGAATGTTGACCCCAAATTTACCGATAGCGGTACCGAGCGCACCAATCACCCCAGGCACATCCTCATTATGAACATAGAGCAATGGCCCAGCCGGCAGTGCCTCCATCCTGAAGGTATTCAAGCGCACCAGACGGGGTTCGTTTTTGCCAAAGACTGTGCCGACCAAAACATTTTCACCCTCTGTGGTCTTCACCGCCACTTTGATCATGTTGGTGAAGTCATCGGAATCGTTGGTCTTTGACTCAGTAACCTTGATGCCTCGATCTTTAGCAATCATCGGGGCATTGATAAAATTAACCGCCTCTTTCAAGATCGGCGTAAAAAGACCTTTGAGGAATGAAACCGTAATCGGAGTCACATTAACCGAAGCCAAATCACCCACATAATCGATATTGATCTCCTCAATCCCGCCCTTGGCAATCTGCATGTGAAAAGAGCCCAATCGATCCATCAAGGTCAGATACGGGCCAACCTGCTTCATGACCTCAGCACTGACAGAGGGCACATTGACCGCATTGGTGATACTACCGTTATTGAGGTAATCCGCCATCTGCTCGGCAATCGCGATTGCTACATTCTCCTGAGCCTCGGCCGTCGACGCGCCAAGATGAGGCGTACAGATAAAATTATCGAGTGAGAGCAGCGGCGTGTTCTCCTTGGTGGTAGGCTCAACTTCGAAGACATCAAGAGCCGCACCGGCAATTGTCTTATTTTTTAAGGCATCGAACAAAGCAACCTCATCGACAACACCACCCCGGGCACAGTCAATAAAATAAGCTGTCGGTTTCATAAGCTTAAATTTCTCTGCCGAAATAAGCTTGTCGGTCTCCTTTAAGAAGGGAACATGCACCGAGATATAATCACTGCGTTTACACAACTCGTCCAAGCTGACCAGTTCAACGCCCAGCTTATCAACAATATCTTTAGGCATGTGGGGATCAAAGGCGATCACTTTCATGCGCAGGCCCTTGGCGCGATCAGAGACAATAGCCCCAATCCTGCCGATGCCGACGATACCCAAAGTCTTACCCGTCACCTCACGGCCGGAAAACTTCTTCTTCTCCCACTTGCCGTCCTTCATGGAGGCCGTGGCCTGTGGGATATTTCTGGTCAACGACATCATCATGGCGATGGCATGTTCGGCGGCGGTGGTGGCATTGCCATCCGGAGCATTCATCACAATAATGCCTTTCTTGCTGGCCTCAGGAATATTGACGTTATCCAAACCAATCCCCGCCCGGCCGACGACCTTCAAGTTATCGGCTGCAGCAATGATCTCCTCAGTAACCTTGGTGGCACTGCGGATGACCAGACCATCATAAGCCGAAATAATCTTCTTCAGTTCTTCGGGAGGAAGCCCGGTGTTGATGTCAACCTCAAGCCCGGCATCCTTGAGGATCTGAGCTCCAATCGGGGCCAAATTATCGCTGATAAGTACCTTCATTATTTCTCCTCAATGATCTAAAGATGCTTGCAGAAGGCGAAAAACATACCTTCCATAGAATATGGGCAAGTGAAATGATTGTGAAACAACCAGTGTTGACACGTCGATTAAAATTGGCAAATATGCTGCCAAGCGCCAATTTTGTCAAGAAATTATTCGTTCGTAAGACCTGAACCATTCATCGAAAGCATGCCGAAAAATCGGCCGGTTCTGCAACTTCCTCTCCATCTTCAGGCCTAGCCGTCCAACCCTGCTGGACGAAACTTTGCAGAAACTCGGCTTTCTTCACAACAAAAAGCCGCCGGACAAAAGCATCTTTCGAGAGATACTCAAGTACCGATTTCTCAAGCTGGGCGATTATTTCTGCCATTACCATCTCTTTCTCAGCAACATCGATGAAATTGCGTTCTTGAACAATCTCATGCACTAAAACACCATCAAACTGCTCGCGGCAGAAACACGTTTGCGGATCGTCCCCGGCCAAGTCCGCCTGCATCCAATCCAGTAAAGGAATCGCAACCCGGCACCGACTCTTGACCAAACAACGGTCAGCCGCCAATATTTTCGATTCATCGTGATAGGTAACAGTCATACCGTTGGCCAATTTTCTTTCCATCTTCGTCTTTCCTTATGAACGCGCCCAGTGTCAGGCCGGATTTATTTAATGAAGGGATTTTCCATTTCTGGTAGATTACAATCCCTGTCGCTGAGACATTTTCTCAGAAGAAGCTCGCCGCAGGTTACACGTTGCCACTCCGCATGAGCGTCTGTTACACCCTGCATTACCACAAAAAACCGAAACTATCCAGATCAAGCCACAGAAAGAGAATTGCAATGAGCTTAAAGATATATGACTCCAAGTCCGGCCAAAAAGTCCCCTTTGTCCCTTTAACCGAAGGACAGGTCAAAATGTATGTCTGCGGCATCACCGCGTATGACTACTGCCATATCGGCCATGCCCGTTCAGCCCTTATTTTTGACATGATTGTCAACTACCTGCGCTACAGCGGATATAAGGTTACGTATGTCCGGAACTTTACGGATATCGATGACAAAATCATCAACCGAGCGAACGAACAAGGCACCACCTCCGAAGAACTGGCAAACCGCTTTATCCAAGAGTTCTACACCGATATGAATAAACTTGGGGTAGGCGCGCCGGACATAGAGCCAAAGGCAACGGAACATCTCCCTGAGATAATAGGAATAATCAACGAGTTGATCGATAAAGGCTTGGCCTACCAGGCCGGAAACGATGTCTACTTCGCCGTCGACAAATTCCCGCAATACGGCGCGCTCTCGGGACGCAACCTCGATGATCTGCAAGCCGGGGCACGCATCATGGTCAATGAGATCAAAAACAATCCGATGGACTTCGCGCTCTGGAAGGGGGGTAAACCGGGAGAACCAACCTGGGATAGTCCTTGGGGGCCTGGCCGTCCGGGGTGGCACATTGAATGCTCGGCCATGAGCCGTAAGTACCTGGGCAACACCTTCGACATTCATGGTGGCGGCGAAGATTTAGTCTTTCCTCATCATGAAAATGAAGTAGCCCAAAGCGAAGGGGCAAGCGGCGCCCCCTTTGTCAAGCACTGGATCCATCACGCCTTTGTCACCATCAGCAACGAGAAGATGTCGAAATCACTTCACAACTTCTTGACCATTCGCGATGTCTTAGAAGAGCACCACCCCGAGGCCTTGCGACTCATGGTCTTCTCCACCCACTACCGCCACCCCCTTGATTTTTCTGATGGTGCCCTGAAAGACGCCCAATCCGGAGCCAACCGCCTCTATAGTTGTTTAGCCGATTGCAACCAACTGCCTGAGGGACAGGAGGGGGCCAAGGCCCAGGCCAAAGCGGAAGATATCGACTTTCTCGGCACCTTGAGCCAACGATTCTGCGAGGCCATGGACAATGACTTCAACACCGCCCAAGCGTTAGGCGTTCTCTTCGAAGGAGTCAAAGCCATCAATCGAATCAGACAATCTTTAGCCAAAAAACCGGCCAAGACCGACATCTCCCTGCTACAGAATAGCGCCAAGAACATCGCGGAGTTGGCAGGTCTGCTCGGCCTGCTCCGCCAAGATCCAGCCGATTTTTTTGCTGAGCAGCAAGCCCAGCACCTGAAATCAATCGCCATGAGCCGTGACGACTTACAAAAGCTGATCGAAGAACGCCTGCAGGCCAGGGCCCAGAAAGATTGGTCCCGCGCCGACCAGATTCGTGACGATCTGCTAGCCAAGCAGATCGAGCTAAAAGATGGCCCGCATGGCACGACATGGAAGGTAGCAAGTAACTAATCGCACTATCCTCCTGCACTTTCGACGGTTAGACCTTACTTCACAAGTATGCGGATTCTTCTTTTCTTACTGACCAGCTCTCTGGTTATGACTCCTCAGAGCGCCAGTGCCTATATCGGCCCTGGCGCTGGGTTTGCGCTTGTTTCGTCATTTTTCATCCTGATCATCGCCGCACTCCTGGCGGGCTTTAGCCTCCTGACCTTGCCACTTCGAGCGACCTATCTTTTTTTCAGACGACGGAAGATCGCCCGAAAAATGCGGGCCAAACGCGTTATCGTTGTTGGTTTTGACGGCATGGACCCTCTCCTGTGCCAACAGTTCATGGCTGAAGGCAAGCTGCCAAATCTCTCCAAGCTGGCAGATAGTGGTTCCTTCAAACAACTGGCCACCACCACCCCCTCCATCTCGCCGGTAGCCTGGTCAACTTTTGCCACCGGTGTTAATCCCGGCAAACATAACATTTTTGATTTTTTCACCCGCAACCCGAAGACCTATCAACCCGTGCTCTCCTCAGCCCTAATCTCCCAGGCCAAGAAAATCAAAAAAATAGGCCCCTTCCGCTTCAATTCCCACAAAACAACTGTCGCCCTGCTCCGTAAAAGCACTTCCTTTTGGAAAATCCTCGGCGGCAGCAAAATCTTCAGCACTGTGCTACGGGTGCCAATCACCTTTCCCCCCGAAAAATTCTACGGTGCCTGCCTTTCCGCCATGTGCGCCCCAGACCTGCGTGGCAGCCAAGGCAGTTTTACCCTGCTCACCTCTGCTCCAGACGACCAAGGTCCCAAGAAGGGAACAGTCATTCACTTCAAGATCGATGGAGACTCCTTCTCTACTGAAATCCCCGGCCCAGACCTCCCCATAGAAGGCAAACTCCAAACCATAACCGTATCTCTACATGGGAAAATAGACGTGGAGAACAATCATGTTGCGCTCACTATCGGTGACGAAACCGTTCGCGTAACCCAAGGTTGTTACTCTCCTTGGACACCTCTGATCTTCAAGGCTGGCCGCAAAAGAATCCATGGGATTGCCCGTTTTCTGGTCACTGAAATCAGCCCCACCCTGCAAATATACATCACGCCGATCAACATCGACCCCGAACATCCCTCTCTCCCCATCAGTCACCCATTCTATTATTCTATCTGCCTCGCCAAGCAGCATGGCCCCTTCGCCACCCTGGGCCTTGCCGAGGACACCTGGGCTTTAAATGAAGACATTATTGACGAAGAGGCCTTTTTAGCCCAAGCCAATGACATCTGTCAGGAACGCGAAACCGCCTTTCTTGATAGCCTGCTCAAAACCAGTGAAGGCCTACTGGTCAACGTCTTCGACACCACAGACCGCATCCAACACATGTTCTTTCGTTACCTCGATTCCGATCACCCCGCAAACGATGGCAAAGAACAAGTCCTGTACCAAAATGCCATCAGCGATGCTTACGAACGCTCAGATCGCCTGGTTGGCAAGGTCCTTGAGAAGATTTCCGATCGTGACCTACTGCTTGTCATTTCAGACCATGGCTTCAAACATTTTAAATGGGGTGTGAACCTCAACACTTGGCTCTGGCAGGAGGGCTATCTAGTGATTAGGGATGGCGGAAAACCGGGAGCAGAGTGGTTTGCCGATGTCGACTGGTCAAAGACCCGAGCCTTTGCCTTTGGGCTTGCCGGAATTTTCATCAACACGAAGGGGAGAGAACGTCAGGGAATCGTCAAACCTGGTGAGGATAAACAAAGTTTACTTTTGGAATTGAAGACACGCCTGGAAAGCCTTCATGATGAGGAACGAAACGCACGACCAATCAGACGGGCAATCCTTGCCAGTCAAGAGCTTTCAGGCCCATACACAAAAGATGCACCCGACATTTTTGCTGGTTATAACGAAGGCTACCGAGTAAGTTGGAACAGTGCGATCGGTAAAGTTTCAGAGCATATCATCGAACCAAATCATAAACGCTGGAGTGGAGACCATTGTCTGGATCCAAAGCTTGTGCCTGGCGTAATCTTCTCCAACTGGGAGATTGAAGACGAGGCGCCGGCCCTGATGGATATGGCACCAACAATTTTGAACATCTTCGGAATTGAGAAGCCACAGTTCCACGATGGTAAGGTGCTGAACATAAAAAAGCCATCGAATTGAGTGCCAATAACCACACAACCATTCTGAAGTGACCAGTCCGCCCCCTCTGGAAGGGGTGGGGTTTCAGAGCATAGCATTCACGCGTATGAACAGACGAGAATTCATCGCCAAATCCGCCATCCTTGGCCTAGGTGCCTCTTTTGCACCAGCGACCAAGCTCCTAGCCTCCGCGCTTCCCAAGCGGCGCAAGACGCTTGTCCTTGGCATCGATGGCATGGATATCAAGATGGCCACTGCTTTCATGCGCCTTGGACTCTTGCCAAACTTCAGCAAACTTGCCAAGGCTGGAGGACTCACCAGCGCCGCCACCAGCTTTCCCCCTCAAAGCCCAGTGGCGTGGTCATCGTTTAGTGTTGGGGCCTGGCCTTCAGTGCATGGCATCTATGATTTCATCCACCGAGATCCAGCCACCATGACCCCCTACCTCTCTACCTCCCGAGTCTCGGCCCCCGAGAGAACCTTTTCCATTGGCAACTTTGAGATCCCTCTCTCTGCCGGCAAAGTGACAAATCTGCGGCAAGGGCGCCCATTCTGGGATTATCTGGCCGATTACGACATTCCTGCGACCGTACACCAAATGCCGGGCAACTTCCCCTGCCTGCATGATAAAGTTGATATGCTCTCTGGTATGGGCACCCCGGACCTGAGGGGCGGCTATGGCAGTTTCACCTTGGTGACCACCGTCCCACCAGCCAACAGCGAAAAGATTACCGGCGGCATGATTCTACCCATCGAATTTCAAGACGATTATGCCGAGGCACTCATCGCAGGCCCAGACAATACGTTACGCCAGGGGCACCCTACGGTTACCGCGCCAATCAAAATTTGGCGAGATCGCAGCAACTCAGTGGTTCGGCTGCTGATTCAAGACCAAGAATTCGTCCTCAATCAAGGCGACTGGACGGACTGGCTTCAGCTCTCATTCACCATGCTTAACCACCTCTCCGAGGTAACAGGGATCTGCAAACTCTACATCAAAAGCGTTCATCCCGAGTTCAGCATGTACGTGTCGCCTATCAATATCGATCCCGCCAATCCTGTGCTGCCCATTTTCTCCTCTCCCGCCTATGGCAAAGACCTGACCCGCCACCTGGGCCCTTTCCACACCAAAGGTCTACCGGCAGACACCAAGGCCCTGTCTTACGACATCCTCAATAACGATGAGTATCTGGATCTGACATACCAACTCATAGCCGAAAGCCGCAAGGGCATGGAGTATGAGATCAGTAAGCTAGCCAGCCGGGATGAGGGGTTTCTGTTCTACTATTTCTCCAGCCTTGACCAGGACAGCCACATGTTTTGGCGAACCATCGATCCCGAGAGCCCTCTCTACACCAAGGAGCTCGAAATGCGATTCGGTCATACCTTGAAAGATCTCTATGTCGAAATGGACAAGTGTCTGGGACGGGCCATGAATGCCTTCGACATCCGCGACCCCAATTTCCAGCTATTGGTCACATCAGACCACGGCTTTGGTCCATTCCGCCGCCAGGTGAACCTCAACTCCTGGCTCCACGAGCAAGGGTTTCTTAACGTAAACGGGGGTATGGATATCGAGGAAGGTGAATACTTCGCCGATGTCAATTGGGATAAAACAGCGGCCTATGCCCTGGGGATAAACGCCATCTACCTGAACCTGGCAGGCAGGGAGCGCTTCGGCAGTTTAAGCAACGGTCAGGCCAACTCGGTCCTCGCCAAGATCAGGCAAGGGCTCCTTGCCCTGCGTGACCCCAAAAACGGTTACAGGGTAGTAACCGACATCTACATGACGCCCGAGGCAGAAAAACGAGCCAACCCTCATGCCCCAGACTTGATTATCGGTTGGAATCTTGGTTATCGCACCTCATGGACCAGCATCCTCGGCAGTTTTGCGAGGGAAACTATCAGCGATAACGATGACCGCTGGAGCGGCGATCACTGTATCGACCCATCCTTAGTGCCTGCCATCCTGTTCAGCAACCGGAAAATCACCAAGGCCAAACCGACAATGCTCGATATTACCGCCACCATTTTGTCGGAACATGGCATACCCATTCCGGCTCACATGACGGGGAGCTCGCTGTACCAGGGATAGCAATTAGCGTTACTCGTTCAGATAAATTCAGGCCTGATTTTCGCCAAAAACAGCCCCTCTTCCCTGCACGGAGAGTTTTAGGGCGGGGAAGTTGACAATCTTCAATTTGCCTTACACTTACCTGACCGCACAAGGCTTCGCTACGATAAGATCACAAAAAAACCGGCCCCAGCAAAAAGCACCACTTCTCTCAAGGAGCGACTTATGCCTAAAATAACCCTTGCCTCAGACCTCTATGAGCGGCTGAAAGACTGCTCTGTTATTGTTGGCTATTCATCAATCGATGAGTTCATCATCCATGTCCTGGAAAAAGAAGTCTCCCTCATTGAAGAAGCGGAAGATGACCCGGATATCAAAGAACGCCTGAAGGGATTGGGCTATATTTCATAACCATGGCCATCTTCTCTCTGCTCAACCACCTGATCGATTTTCTGATCTCGCCTGTTCATCAACTTGACCCGGTTCCGCAACTGGTGTTGCTCAGCCTGGTATCTACCCTCCTACTACTCTTCATTTTCAAAAAGGTGTCGAATCAGGAGTCCATCAAACTCCATAAGAACAAAATCTTCGGAAATTTCCTCGAGATCGCTATCTATCGAGACCAATTCCGCCGTTCCCTTATCTGCCAAGGCAAGGTCATGAAGCATAACCTTCTGTATCTCAAGGCCATCGGCACGCCACTAATGATCATCATGTTCCCTATGATCTTGGTTTGCCTGCAACTTGAATACCGACTGGGCTACCAAGTGCTCAAACCAGGCACCGCCTTCATCATCGAAGCCCAAGTGGCCCAACCCCCCTCAGCGCCACCCTCAGATATTCTGGACACAGTGACGATCAGCACCTCAGAAAGCGTTGCCTTGGAAAGCCCCGCCATGCGAATTCCAAACAGCGGTCAGATCTTCTGGCAGGCAAGGATCATCACTGCCGACACCACAAACGCCATCAGCCTTAGCCTGCCCGGTAGCCCCGAACCTGTTGTCAAAAATCTTGCAGTCGACAATCAGACCGGTCGTTTTACACCAGAATCACGAAAAATGAGTTCTCTGTGGGATATTATTGTGAGCGGCGAAGACCCCATCCCACCGGAATCAGCCATCAACAGCATCCGGATCACCTACGCTCCGGCAGAGTACCGGTTTTTTCAGTGGACATTTTCGCCAATCATCTATTTTTTCATCCTGACCTTACTCTTTGGCCTGGCAGTCAAACCTTTTATGAAAGTCAATATCTGAAGATTGACAACTCTGGAAATGACACACCTAATCTCCGCAACGCATCCATGCTCCGCAGCCTCCTGCATAAAATAAATCCCTTCAGCAAAGGACCCCACCTTGCGGTTGTTTTCGTGGAGTATAAGCGCAAGCAAGAACCCACCGCCGATCAGATTTTTGCCATCGCGCAGCAATACCTGGCCCATCTCAAAGGATGGGAAATCACCTATCTGCGGGTCGACAATAGAAACGAGCAAATGCCGCTCACCAAGAGCGCCAGCAATATCTTCGTGGTTGGAGGAGACAACAGTTCGCACGAATTTTCGGGCTGGCAAAGAGGCATCAACATTCTTAATCTGCTAAATTGCCAGTACGATCTGGCCCTGATCATCAACGACGCGTTCCTTAAACCCGGCCCCTCGTTCCTGCAAGACTACGCCACGCCTGAGCTTCTGCAAAAATCCTTGTCGGAGAAAAAAATTATCGGCCGCATCGACTCTGCCTTCCAAGGCTACACCCTGTTTGGCTATGATGTCTCGCGTTGGATCTGTACAAACTGTTTTTTTGTCCCAAAGACAGCGCTCGATGCTTTAGGGAATATGGTGCTAATCGAGGACAATATTGGTGAGATTTTTCCAAGCAGCTACAACCCACATCATCTCATCAAGGACGAACCTCTGGCACTTGACGCCGGAACCGGCGATTTCCAGATCGAGTGTAGCATCCCACCTGGCCATCATAATGAGATACGAATCAAACTTCGCCCTTCACAATCAGAACAAGAGTCAAACAAAGCTCATGACAACCTGGGGCCAATAGCCATCATCAAGGAGATCAGCCTCAACAATCAGCCTCTCGAGGGGAAACACCTTATCCGTGGTTTTACACGTGACAGAGAAACTCTGAGGGCGGAGCAATCATTTCTTCTTGAGTTGCCGAAAGATGAGATACTCCCCTCTCACCTGCACATCAAAGGATGCCTGCTGCCTGAAACTCACAAGAAGTTACTTTTAAAAGAAATTAGTGTGCGAATCTATAACGATGCGCTACTCTATCAAGACAAAGCACCTCTCAATAGAGTTTATCAGCGCTGGATAATTGAGTGGCTTACTGAGAAGTGGCACAGCCGCTTTGAGATCAGCCAGGACACTTGGCAACTCTTCACAACGAAAGCCGCTGCCATTTTCAATGAAGCGCTACTGACCGCAAAGTTTAAGGAGCTCGGCTATCCTCCTGAGAGCTATGGGAGTAAAGGATATTACTAAATAAATCCCCCACGCCCACCTATCACGATTTCGCTTCAACACAAAAGAGAATGGAAGTCATGACCAACATCAGCCTTCTGAATGACAAAATTACAGCTCTGCAAAACTTGCTGACAAGTGACTGCGATCTCCAGAAATTTCTCGACAATGTTGACGATCTGCAACAAAGTTCTCTTCCTTGGCTAATCAGCGCAGGCTACCCTAAGAATTACGCCCAAGCCTTTCTTCTGAAAATCGCCAACTGCCTACTCAGCAAATATCAGTATCAAAACCGCCATGAATATCTAGCCGCATACCCTTATGCATTGATCGTTGACCCTGCCAACAGTTGTCCTCTGCATTGCCCAGGCTGTCTGCATAACAAGATTTTCCAAGAGAAGATTGGTTCAGACTGGCCAACGGGTATCCTAAGTGAAGAAAGATTCAACCGCTTCATGGAGGCGTTTGGCCCTTATGCCTCAACCATCCTATTTTATAACTGGGGAGAGCCCCTGCTCAATCAAAAAACCCCCGCGTTTATCAAAACGGCCAAAAGTTATTTGCTTAATACAACCCTATCATCAAATCTTTCAGTACCGTTTGATGCCGAAGCCCTTGTACTCTCCGGCCTTGACTACATGATCATGTCGGTAGATGGAGCAACCAGTGAGAGCTATGGTCGCTATCGTCAGGGGGGAAAATTTGATTTAGCAATTGAAAATATCCGCCGATTGGCAGCAGCAAAAGAAAAACATAATCTGGCGACACCAACCCTGGCTTGGCAGTTTCTCTTGTTTGAGCACAATAAAAATGAGGTTGAGCAGGCCAAGATAATGGCCCGAGAACTTGGAGTTAACGAAATACGATTTGCCCAACCCTATGAGGTGCTTTGGGAGCCTGAACTCCGACCCGCCCGGGAAGTGAAAGAAGAGGTTTGCACGACAAACACAAACTGCGGCGATGTGAAACACTTTGACATCCTGACGAATCTTTCCAGCTCCTTCACTCAAAAATTCACCGAAAACTGGGGAGATAAAATTAGCAACCTGGACCAAGGAGTATTTAGCAGGAGGACTGGCAAGACATGCAAATGGCTGTACTCAACGTTGGTTATGGATGCAAACGGTCGATATCTACCTTGTTGCTACGCCCCTCGGCAAGACGATTCTGGCTTTACCTATATTTTCGGCAACCAGCTGGGTGACGAAGACATCCCGCCTTTCAACTCCCCCTGCTACCGATTCAGCAGAAAGCATTTTGTCTGGCTGTCAGAAATTGCCAACACCAACGGGATTGCCCCAAGAATGGAAACGGGGAAAGCCACAACATACTGTGTCTCTTGCCCAAGCAAAAATTCTTCACCCTTGGTCAACGATCAACAACTGCAGAGATACATATCTTCACTCGATTGGCAGAGGGTCTTGACGCAGGAGAGCATCAGAATAATAGC
The DNA here is from genome assembly GCA_028718985.1 of Desulfobulbaceae bacterium. Taxonomy (GTDB): domain Bacteria; phylum Desulfobacterota; class Desulfobulbia; order Desulfobulbales; family VMSU01; genus VMSU01. The sequence continues at coordinate 12,433 of JAQUKQ010000076.1, forward strand.
CGAATGGAACGAGAAAAGTTAATCCCCTGCTCGACCGCAATGCTCTGCCCTTCAGCCACGACACTTCGCCCTTCTGTTTTCTTGGCTTATTCACCACTCAACGAGTATAATGTAACTCGCTCTCTCTTGTCAGGCACACAAGAGTTCAAACCAACATTTCTTATAATTTTTGATTTCAGCATCTGCCCCAAGCTGATTTTTAATAGCGACCTTCAAGCATGAATAATGATCTCCCCATTACTGTAGATAGCATTTCAAAGGCTTACAAGTTGTACACCAAGCCCATAGATAGACTAAAAGAATCATTCAATCCTTTTAGAAAAAAATACCATAAAGACTTTTTTGCCTTAAGAGATGTTTCTTTTGCCGCAAAAAAAGGGGAAGTAGTGGGGATCATTGGCAAGAATGGTTCGGGCAAATCAACGTTATTACAAATCATCACTGGCGTCCTTACTCCGACTGCGGGATCTGTTGATATTCGAGGCAGAGTCTCTGCTCTCCTTGAACTTGGTGCAGGCTTCAATCCTGAGTTGAGCGGTATTGAAAACGTTTATTTCAAAAGCTCCCTTCTTGGATTCTCAACAAGTGAAACCGATGCCAAAATTGACGACATTTTGGCTTTTGCCGGCATTGGGGAATTTATTAAGCAACCGGTCAAAACTTATTCATCCGGCATGTTTGTCAGGCTTGCGTTTGCCGTTGCCATTAATGTCGACCCAGACATTCTAATCATAGACGAAGCCCTGTCTGTAGGGGACTTTCGCTTTCAACAGAAATGTCTGAGAAAAATAAAGGAATTTAAAGAAAACAACAAAACCATCCTTTTTGTCTCACATAGCACCCACTCAGTCATTGAATTTTGTGACCGAGCGCTTTGGCTGATGGACGGTATGATGAAGGACATAGGCCCAGCCAACACAATTTGCCAAAAATATATGGCCTATATGTCTTCAGGAGAAGATGACACTGGCACCCATGATGGATCATCCGCCCCTAACGAATTCGCGTCAATCCCGCACAATAAATTGACAAAAGAAGTTGAATGGGAGAGCGTATCTCATTGTGGCAGTTTCGGTGATGGAGGGGCTGAGATTACCGCTGTATGCTTGGCAATGAAAGGGGAAACAAAAAGAGTAAAAGCCTTCGAGGGGGGGGCACGTGTTGTTTTTTATGTCAAGATAGCGATCAATGTTACCATAGAGCAACCTATCGTTGGATTTCACTTATGTGATTCTCGGGGCGTGCACATCCTTGGGATGAACACCTATGCCCTAGGACTCACATTGGGCACCTTTCATGCTGGAGAAACTAAAATCGTAGCGTTTGAATTCGACTTTCCTTTCCTGCATATAGGCAATTACGCATTTTCACCAGCAATTGCTAATGGCACTCAGTTAACAAATGTCAAGCACCACTGGATTCATGACGCATATCTTGTCGACATACAAAGTACGGATATTAACCAAAAGCTAGGGCACTATTTAGTTATTAAAGATAATGTTGACGTTACCTGTAGCAACATGTAACTGAGAAGTCCTATCTGATAGACGAGCAGACTAAATGTTAAACGCTTCAATTGAAAATATACAACCTCTCTACAAATCGGCGACCCTCCCCTTTTTTTTGTCCGCGGTTGAGAAATTTTCAACTGAGAGCCTACCTCTACTGCTACAAGAAACTAATAATCTACACTACTCACAACTGTTACTATTAAAAATAACTAACCTACTGGTACTAAAATACCAATTTCTACACCGCCATGAACATTTATTAGCCCGACCTTTTGGCCTGCTTGTCGATCCGAGTAATAGTTGCCCCCTTCGTTGTCCAGGGTGCTTACATAACACCTACTTCAGGCAGCATAAAAATATTATTGACTGGCCTGATGGCTTGCTCTCATTGGATACATTTAAGCTTTTTTTAAAACAGTATGCCCCATACGCCCTCTATATGCATTTTTTTAATTGGGGGGAGCCGTTACTCAACAAAAATACCCCACAGTTTATTAAAATGGCAAAGGGGTTCTGTTTGGACACCGTTCTTTCTTCTAATTTGAATGTAAAATTTAACGCTGATGACCTTGTCCACTCTGGACTTGATTTTTTAATCATGTCCGTAGATGGTGCCACTCAAGAAACCTACCAAAGATACCGGCAAGGTGGCGATTTAGAACTGGTGATCAGTAATATCAAAAAGCTCGTTGCAGCCAAAAAAAAATACAATATGCAGTCGCCAAGACTCCTTTGGCAGTTTCTTACATTCGAACACAATGTTTCAGAAATCCCCTTAGCCAAGGAAATGGCCCAAAATCTTGGAGTAGATGTCATAACATTTAACGAACCCTACGACGTTTCCTGGGGTGATCCTAGTTTGGCGGCAGACAACAAACACCTCGAAAAAACCATTTTCTCCGAATACACCCCAGATACACAGAATGTGGCGAGAACGATTGAGAGCATTGAGTCAAACTCATCTCACATAGAAAAGTGTTATAATCAAAACTGGCACACTGCTGACGGTAAGGATAATAGTCCTCTCACAGTCACGCATGGCAACAGATGCCCATGGCTTTACAAGAATCTAGTCATGGACGCACTGGGCAGAATCCTCCCCTGCTGCTACGTACCTGAGAAAAGCGACAAATATGATTATATCTTTTCAACGGTAACCCCAACCAATCACCAGGATCATTTCAACACAGATTGTTTTATCGAGGCCAGAAAAAAAATCATTGGTTCACAAACAACTGGGGCTCCTTATCATGATGAGAAGATACCTTACTGCATGGACTGCAACAATCGTAAAGTTGCCAACATCGATACTGATAATTTCTCAAAATACTTCAACAAATACAATTCCGCCCATTCGTTCAAGCCACTTTTATCTGAGACCTCAATAAACTTGCTTGCGAATTGGAGTAATTGAGTGGATAAGCCAGTACCCTTACGACCAACCCCTAATCAAGTGATACGCAATGGGTGAACTTCAAACAATTCTGCAAAACAAAGACGCAATCCTTACTGTTGCCCGTCTCACTGGAGCCACCTCTGTCGCAAACAAACTACCTGAGCTAAAAGCACTTGTCCTGCTTACGCTGGCGTGAAGGAAATCGTAACATGAAAAAAATTTATTCGAA
>JAQUKQ010000077.1 GCA_028718985.1 Desulfobulbaceae bacterium
GTACCGGTTAATCCCCGCTACTTTAGGAATCCACGACAGGATATGATGTGGGTGTCGTTAGCCGGGCCTGGAGCTAATTTATTCTTGGCCGTCATCAGCGCATTAGTGGCGAAGCTGCTTGTTCTGCTAAGTGCCGGGCTGCCGACTTTTTTCGTTATGCCTCTTTTGCAGATGCTTGCGGCCAGCATCTGGATCAACATCATGTTGGCGATCTTTAATCTCGTGCCAATCCCGCCCTTGGATGGCAGTAAAATCTTGCTTGGAATCCTGCCTCCTGAGCTGGCGTTGGTCTATGCGAAGCTTGAACCCTACGGTTTCATTGTTTTATTGGTTCTTTTCTATACGGGGGTTCTTCCTCGCTTCATCATGCCGATCATTACCTTTGCGCAAGGCTTGATCCTTGGCTGACCAATTTTTATGGGGTATCGGCTTCTTTTTTTGGCAGTTTTGTTTGCCCAGGGATGGCGTTAGCTGGCCGCATATCTTCTTGACAATCCCTTGCTTTTTGGTATAGTGCCACCTTGGTTTGCCTGGGCGGGCATAGCTCAGTTGGTAGAGTACAAGCTTCCCAAGCTTGGTGTCGCGAGTTCGAGTCTCGTTGCCCGCTCCATTCCGTTATCTTTCGTGGGTAGTTTTCTGTGGATGGCAGGCGGGATGGTTTCCAAAAATTATGGTTGTTGACTTGACCTGGTGAAGATCGTGTTGCTGTTGGACAGGGTTTTCCCTAATCCTTAGTCGTTAGAGGAGAAGGGCGGTCAGCTGATTGATGGAAAGTGGGTTTATACCCGCTTTTTTTTTTCCCTGAACACAAGAAGCTCGGGCTGGAGGCGTTAACTTATGGAGACAGCGACAACGGCTCGCGTTCGCCAGTTGGTTGAGCCAGTGCTGATCGAGTTGGGGTATGAGTTGGTTGAGCTTCAGTTGCGCAACGAACCGCTTGGCCTTGTGCTCCGGCTGATTATTTATAAGGATGGCGGCATTAGCCTCGATGATTGTTCGGAGGTTAGTCGATCGATAAGCCCTTTGCTGGAGGTGGAGGAGCCGATTACCAGGGCATATCACCTCGAGGTCTCGTCCCCGGGGCTGGATCGGCCATTGCGGACAGAGCGTGATTTTGCCCGGAACATGGGCAAAAAGATTGAGGCTGTGTATCGAGTTGAAGAAGTAACGAGAAATGTTGTCGGCACGATTGCCGGTGTGAATGAAATAATGGTTACAATAACCGTAGATGGAGCGCCCGAACAGATTGCCTTGGCAGATATTGTCAAGGCCAAGCTGGTGATTGAATTTGGTTCGGGCAAGGCTCTGGTGTGAAGGTCGGAGAAGTCGGATGATATCAGATTTAAAAAGAGTGATTGATCAGGTTTGCAGGGACAAGGGTATCAACCGAGACCTGCTGGTGAAGGGGTTGGAAGAGGCCGTCATGTCTGCCGCCAAAAAGAAATTTGGCATGCGACGTGAGATGGAGGCCCAGTTTAACGAAGAGCTTGGTGAAGTCGAGCTCTTTCAGTTTCGCACGGTGGTTGAGACGGTTGAGGACGAGCAGACTCAGATTTCTCTAGCTGACGCCTTGGTGCTGGATCCTGATGTTGAATTGTCGGACGAACTGGGCAGCAAAATGGAAAATGTCGCTGGCTTAGGCAGGATCGCTGCCCAATCCGCCAAGCAGGTCATTATTCAGAAGATGAAGGATGCCGAGCGGGATGTCGTCTTTGAGCTGTTCAAGGATCGTAAGGGCGATGTGGTGAATGGCATTGTTCAGCGTTTTGAACGTGGCAATATCATCGTCAACCTGGGGCGCACCGATGCCATTTTGCCGAGAAGTGAGCAGATGCCGAGACGGTCGTACCATCAGGGGGATCGGATACGGGCGCTGTTGCTGGATGTCAAGCAGGATGCCAGAGATTCTCAGTTGGTTTTAAGCCGCACGGACAAGCAATTCGTTGCGAGGCTTTTTGCTATCGAGGTCCCGGAAATTGCCGAGGGCATTGTGACAATTTTATCGGTTGCGCGCGAGCCAGGGGTTCGTGCCAAGATCGCGGTGGCCTCTTCCGAGTCCGATGTCGATCCCGTCGGTGCCTGCGTTGGCATGAAGGGGTCACGAGTGCAAAACGTGGTGCAAGAGCTCCAGGGCGAACGGATTGATATTGTGCCGTGGAGCCCAGACCCTGCCAAATTCGCCTCGAATGCCTTGGCCCCGGCCGAGGTCTCCATGGTGGTGGTGGATGAGGAACGAAAGACCTTGCAGGTTGTGGTTGCCGACGATCAACTCTCTTTAGCCATTGGTCGCGGGGGACAGAACGTACGCTTGGCGGCCGAGCTTCTGGGATGGCGTATTGATGTCAAGAGCGAACAAAAGTATCAAAAACTCATGGAGGAAGGCTTTCAGTCGTTGCTTGCCGTTAAAGGGGTCAATCAGCGACTGGCCGACACTCTCTATGATAACGATATTACCTCTGCCGTTGAATTGGCAGAGACCGATCCAGCAGCACTTGCCGAGATCTTGGACGGGTTTACCCCAGAGGCATGCCGGAACATGATTGAGGCGGCGAAAGCCGTACCGGTGCCAAAGGTGGAAGAGACTCTGTCCGCAGAGGAGGATGCCAGTTCGGCCTCCCCCCCGGTTGACGAGGCTTAAGGGCGACAAGCGCATTGATGGTCGCTGCGCAGCAGAAGGCCGGTCCTGTCAGGACTTGTTTGGGCTGCGGGACGAAGGCCCCTAAGACGGCGTTTATTCGCTTTGTGTTTCTTGACGGGGGATTGCTTATTGACCGCAAACAGGTTGCTCCGGGCAGAGGGGCGTATTGTTGCCGGAAGATGGAATGTTATCACCGATTCGTGAGGCAGCAGAAAAAACTGGCTTGGGCCTTACGCTGTCACGAAAAAGATAAAATGGTGAGCATTGCCCCCAGGCAGGGGCTTGATGTGGAGTTTGCCTCATGTTTGGTGTGACCGACTGGTCGTCAGGGAAGCCGTAATTGACCAGGGATCATGTTGTTTACTGGTCGCTTCTTGCTGAACAGAGAGTAGCCTGACGGCTATCAATCTGAGCAGTTATAATTTTTTTACGAAGGCTTGGTTATGGCAGGCCTTCATAAGATGTAGATACGCGGGAGTTTGTCGAATGAAGGTCAGGGTTTACGAGTTGGCTAAAGAAGTAGGCATGGACAGCAAGGTGCTGGCGGCCAAGCTCATAGAACTTGGGTATGATGTAAAATCATACAACTCAGGGTTGGATGAGTCGGTTGCTGAGGATATCAGAAAGCGTTTGACCTCTACCCATACCGAGATCCAGGAGAAGAGGATTCAGAGCACGAGCGGCGGCACGACAGTTATCCGGCGACGGGCCAAGGCGGTTCCGAATCTTGATTTACAGGCTGTAGAGCAAGCCTATGCCGAGGCTGAGGCACAGGCGCCAGCAGCTCCCGAGGTTGTGCCTGAGCCGGAACCGGCCCCTGTAGCTCCTGCTCATGCGGAGGAGCAGAGTGTTGCCCCAAGCGAGAAAGGTGCAGGCAGCGAAGAGTCGATCGTTGCCCCGTCTCCAGAAGTCTCCGAGACAGACGTTGTCTTGCCGGAAGTTGCGGTCGATTCGTCGCCTGCGACTATGGCAGCAGAAGATGTCGAGACGGCGGATGAGAGTGAGGCGTTGCGAAGTGTTGATGAAGAGGACGACAGTTCGCCGAGCCCAACGCCTGCCGATAATTCAAGAAAGGGTTTTGCCCGGGTAATCAAAAGGGCGGCGATCCAGATTCCGGTTGAGGCGCCTAAAAGTGCCGCCCCCCGGAGACCAGCCACGCCGGTTAGACCTGCTACGTCTGTCAGACCCAAGAAGGCGATGGGTGCTGATCCAATGGCTACGAATAAGCCATCAACGACTGGCGGTTCAGATGACGCAGCCGGGCATAAGGGGAAACGTTTCGTCAAGTTTACTCACAGTGCCGATGCTGATGTTCGTGCCAAGAAGGGTGGGGTCAAAAAGAAGGGTGGATATACCGATATCGATATCGAAGACGTCGCTATGGCAGGAGGCGGTCGCTTTGCCGCCTCGTTGAAAATCGGTCGTGGTGGTCGTGGCGGCGGGAAAAAGGCCAAGGGCGATGCTGGACAGGGTGCTGGTGAGACCAAGGCCATCAAGAAGAGAATTATTGTTCACGAGACCATTACGATCGGTGATCTCGCCCACCGCATGGGGGTTAAAGTCAATGAGTTGATTGCTAAGCTCATGCGACTTGGCGTGATGGCAACGGTTAATCAATCCCTCGATCTGGAGACAGCGACGCTTGTCGCCTCTGATTTTGGTTATGAGGTTGAGTTGGCGTTGACCGATGAAATCAGCATCATCAATCTTGAGGAAGAGGAGAGTGGCGGCGAGATGTTGCCTCGGCCTCCAGTCGTGACGGTCATGGGCCATGTTGATCATGGTAAGACCTCAATCCTTGACGCCATCCGCAATACGGATGTGGCGGCAGGCGAGGCTGGCGGGATCACCCAGCATATCGGGGCGCATTATGTTCGATCTTCAGCTGGCGATGTCGTCTTTCTCGACACCCCTGGGCATGCGGCGTTTACTGAGATGCGTTCCCGTGGTGCCCAGGTGACGGACGTTGTTGTTCTGGTGGTTGCCGCAGACGATGGTGTGATGGATCAGACCAAAGAGGCGATCAATCATGCCAAAGCGGCGCAAGTTCCTATCGTGGTGGCAATCAATAAGATAGATAAACAGAATGCTGATCCCATGCGGGTCAAACGCGAACTTTCCGAGTTTGCCCTGGTGCCGGAAGAGTGGGGCGGTGATACGATATTTTGCGAAGTATCTGCCAAGAAAAATCTTGGTATCGACAGCTTGCTCGAGCAGATCCTGTTACAGGCTGAAATTCTTGAATTAAGGGCCGATCCTAAAAGGAAGGCGCGGGGACGTGTGGTCGAGGCCCATCTTCATAAAGGGCGTGGGCCGGTGGCGACCGTTCTGGTTCAGCAGGGCACGTTGCGCACTGGTGATGCCTTTGTCATTGGTGATCACTACGGCAAAGTCCGGATGCTGTTCGATGACAAGGGGAAAAGAATCGATGAGGCAGGGCCTGCGATGCCGGTTGAAATCCAGGGCTTAAGCGGTGTGCCGATGTCAGGTGATGAGTTCATTGTTTTGGCTGACGAGAAGATGGCCAAAAATTTAAGTAACGAGCGGCAGATGAAAAGCCGGGAGTTGCAGCTTGGCAAGGCCTCGAAGGTTTCGCTCGACAATCTCTTTGATAAGTTGAAGGAAGGAGATATGAAGGAACTCTTCGTCCTGATTCGCGCTGACGTACAGGGAACCCTTGAGGCTTTTGGTCAGGCTATTACCAATCTGGGGACCGAGCAGATCAGGGTTCGGGTCCTGCATGAGGGCACCGGCACCATCACCGATTCCGATGTCTTGCTGGCCGCGGCTTCCAACGCTATCATCATTGGCTTTAATGTCCGCCCCAGCAATAAGGTTCAGGAATTTGCCAAAAACGAGAATGTTGATATTCGTTTTTATGATGTCATTTATCACGCCTTGGACGATATCCGTTTGGCCATGGTTGGTATGCTTGATCCTACCTTCGTCGAGCGCGTGCTTGGCCACCTCGAGGTTAGGGAGACCTTCAGTGTTCCGAAGATTGGCACTATTGCCGGGTGTTATGTGACGGACGGCAAGATTGAACGAAATGCCAAGATTCGCTTGATTCGAGAGGGAGTGGTTGTTTTTACCGGGACACTTGCCTCGCTGCGAAGATTCAAGGATGATATGAAGGAGGTCGTAACCGGCCGTGAGTGCGGTGTCGGTATCGAGAATTATAACGACATCAAAATTGGTGATACGCTTGAGGCCTATTTCATGGATGAGGTTGCCGGGAAACTCTAGTTCTCGTTGAACAGATCTATGTCAGCTCCACGAAAAAATAAGACCAAATACGCTGTCCCTGAACTGGGACGATCGCCTAATCGACGGCCTCTCCGTTTGGCAGAAGCTATTCGTGGCGAGCTTGCCATGCTGCTTTTGCAGTCAGTCAAGGATCAGCGGTTGGTCGAGGTGGTAATTACTAGGGTTGAAGTGACCCCTGACATGCGGTCGGCCTTCGTTTATTTTAGTTGTCGAGAGGAAGAGCTGAAGACGGTTACGGCAGGATTTTCCAGTTCACGGGGCTTCATGCGCAGCCATCTGGCTAAGGTTTTGGAACTTCGCTATACGCCGGAATTGCAATTCAAGTACGACTTGTCGGCGGTTCGGCAAGCGGAGATGGATCGGATACTTCGGGAGATTGCCAATGAGCGCCACCTATCTGAACGAGATAGTCAAGACGATCCAGAAAGCTGAAACCATTCTGGTTGCGACCCATATCTTTCCTGATCCTGATGCACTAGGCTCGCAGTTGGGCCTGAGCAATATTCTCGAAGGCCTGGGCAAGAAGGTGATTCGCTATAGCGAAGAGCCGGCCTCCTATCTCTACAATTTTCTGCCGGAGAGTGAGAAGCTGGTTTGCGAGTTGCCCGACCTCAGTCAGATTGATTGTGCGATTGTGCTCGACTGTGGTGATTGCCTGCGCCTGGGAAAGGCGATGGAGGCGCTGCTTACTATTCATCCAATGATCGTCATCGATCACCATGCCGGGCACCAAGATTTTGGGGATTTGCGCTGGGTCCAGTCAGGACGCGCGTCCACCGGTGACATGGTTTATGAGCTTTCGAAGGCGTTGCAGGCCGAGATCTCACTTGATGCGGCCCATTGTTTGTATGCCGCCATTGTTGCCGATACCGGGTCTTTTAAATATTCCTCCACCACGGCGACAACGTTTACGATTGCCGGGGCACTGGTGGCTCGAGGGGTCAAACCCGAAGAGGTGGCGACCAGACTCTTTGATAATTTTACGGAAAGTCGGCTGCACCTCCTGCAAACTGTTTTGGCGACGTTAGAACTGTTTGCCGATGGTAAACTGGCGATGATTACGGCCACACAAGAGATGTTTGCGCGAAGTGGGGCGGCATCTGATGATACGGAGTCCTTTATCAATTACCCGCGCTCCTTGGTTTCGGTTAAGGTTGCGGTGTTTGTCAAGGAGAAGGAAGACGCTATCAGCATCAGCATGCGCTCCAAGGGCAGTCAATATGATGTGGCCGAGATTGCCCGCCAATTGGGCGGTGGAGGTCATCGCAACGCGGCAGGGTGTAAGTTTTGTAAGGGTGAGACCTTGGCCGAGGTTCGTGAGCAGATTGTCGCCCTCTTGTTGCCCTTGGTCGAGGGATGAGCGGTGCGCTTCAGGGGTTTGAGGCCGGAGTTTTCTTGGTTGACAAACCGATTGGCCCGACATCATTTCGTATTGTACAACAGGTGCGGCGTGCCTTACAGATCAAGAAGGTCGGCCACTCGGGCACACTGGATCCTTTTGCCTCAGGGCTGTTGATTATCTGTGCCGGGCGGCCTGCCACCCGGATGATATCTCGTTTGATGGGTGGGGATAAGGTTTATGAGGCAACGTTGCGGCTTGGGGTTGAAACAGACACCTTAGATCTTGAGGGTCGGGTGCTGGCTGAGTATCAGGTGCCCCGCTTGGACGTGACGATGGTTGAGGCCTGCCTTGAACATTTTCGTGGCGAGCAACTGCAGGCACCCCCGGCATTTTCGGCGGTCAAGCATGAGGGTCGGCCTCTATATCAATATGCCCGTCAGGGAGTGGTCATCGAAAAGGCGTCCCGGCCGGTTGTGATTTCTGAGCTGATCTGCACGCACTTGGGGGAGGAGACGATGGGGATCAGAGTTCGTTGCAGCAAGGGAACCTACATCCGCACGCTCGCCGCCGATATCGGCAAGGCTTTGGGTTGCGGTGCACACTTGATTGCCTTGCGACGACTGCATAATGGCCCATTTTCGGTCGGCAACGCCGTGAATGGATCAGTTTTGGATGACAGCAACGCGGCGCGTGCCGTTTTGCTCTCCCAATGCATTTCGGTCGAGGAGGTTGATTCGATCCTGCGGCAAGGTGAGTTTGGCGAAGAGCCCCTGCCCTTGGATCAATGATCTCCTTGTCGGGGTTTTGCGGAGTTAGCTTGTATTAGCATAATAAAACAACCACCGCCACCGGTTGTATTCGAAGTACAATTGTCTATAATTTGAACGTAATATTAGAGAAACAATGGAGGTCTACCGTGACACTAGAAGCAGCGCAAAAGCAGGAACTCATTGAAAAATTTGGTCATCATGAAGGCGATACAGGCTCCCCTGAGGTGCAGATCGCTTTGTTGACAGGTCGGATTACCTACCTGACCGAGCATTTTAAAACGCACAAAAAAGATCATCACTCTCGTCGTGGTCTGTTGAAATTGGTTGGTCAGCGTAGACGCTTGCTTGCCTATTTGAAGAGCAAGAAGATTGATCGTTATCGCGAGGTTATTCAAGCGCTCGGTATTCGGAAATAGTAGGAACGGCTTCGTAGCGCGTTCGTCTCCCTTATCTCAAGCCTGCCTGCAGGCTTGTTGCGCTTGTCTCTAGCGTGTATCGAGGGTTGTGCTCTGCCCGGCTGTTTTATCGAGCGTGCTGGAGAGGATCAAAACAGAGTTACACAAGATTTCTGCCGCCTGGCAGGAAAATTTATGATGGGATCTAACTGATGCGAAGGAGTCGTGGAACGGTTGTCGTTCTGCCTTCGTTGTGCTGGTGGATCTCATAACCCCGCTTATGAAAAGGTGTCGGCTAGGGTCTATCGTCATGATGACACCGGCGCCGGGCGGCAACAGGAGAAGTGATGTATAAAAAAGTTGAAACAGAAATTGGTGGGAAAAAGCTCACCCTTGAAAGTGGTAAAATAGCCAAGCAAGCCGGTGGATCAGTGCTGGTGACCTACGGCGAAACCGTCGTTTTGGTGACAGCTACCGCCGCCCCACAACCCAAGCCAGATATCGATTTTTTCCCGTTGACGGTGGAATATCAAGAGCGCCTGTATGCGGTTGGTAAGATCCCTGGCAGTTTCTTTCGACGCGAAATTGGTCGACCCAGTGAAAAAGAGACCTTGACCAGCCGCTTTATCGACCGCCCCTTGCGGCCGTTGTTTGCTGATGGTTTTTCGAATGAAACCCAGGTGATTGCCGCCGTTCTTTCGATGGATCAAGAGAACGATCCTGATGTCCTCGCTATTGTGGGCGCCTCTGCTGCCTTAGGAATTTCGGATATCCCCTTCCAAGGGCCGATTGCCGGTGTTCGGGTTGGCTCAGTTGATGGGACTTTGGTTTTGAACCCAACCAAGAGCCAGCTAGCAAAATCAAGACTCGATTTGATTGTGGCTGGTTCCCGCCAGGCAGTTGTCATGGTTGAGGGTGCTGCCGATCATCTGCCTGAGCAGGAAATTCTCGATGCCATCTATTTTGGTTTTGATGGTTTGCAACCACTTTTGGATATCCAGGACGAACTCTGCGCTGCTCTTGCCAAGCCGAAGATGGCTTTCCAGGCACCGGTTATCAATACGGCACTCCTCGAGAGGATCACGGCCATGGTTGGCCAAGACATGCAAGTCGTCACCTCTACCGCCGACAAGCAGGAGCGCAGCCTGGCCTATCATGCCCTTGAGAAGAGGGTGCTTGATGAGTTGGCCGCCGACGAGACAGTGTCTCAGAAAGAGGCCAAAGCGTTGCTCTATAGCCTTAAAAAGACGGTAATGCGTGGTCATATCGTTACCAAGAAATCACGAATTGATGGTCGTAGCTTTGATCAGGTTCGACCGATCAGCTCTGAGGTTGCCATCTTACCTCGCGTGCACGGTTCCGCCCTGTTCACCCGGGGCGAGACTCAGGTCATCGCCACTGCTACCCTTGGCAGCGGTGATGATGAGCAACGGGTTGAATCACTCTATGGTATGGCCTTTAAGCCATTCATGCTGCACTATAATTTTCCGCCTTACTGCGTCGGTGAAGTTCGGCCGCTGCGTGGGCCGAGTCGTCGCGACATCGGTCATGGTGCCTTGGCGACCCGCTCGATTGCCGCCGTGCTGCCGGATCGGGAGCAATTCCCCTACACCATCCGCATCGTTTCCGAAGTCACGGAGTCCAATGGCTCTTCGTCCATGGCCACGGTCTGCGGCGGCATCTTGGCGTTGATGGATGCGGGTGTGCCAATCAAGGAGCCGGTTTCCGGGATCGCCATGGGCTTGATCAAGGAAGGCGATGAGATTGTCATCCTGTCGGATATCCTCGGTGATGAAGATCATTTAGGCGACATGGATTTCAAGGTCACCGGCACCGCGACCGGGGTTACCGCTTTGCAGATGGATATCAAGATTGACGGTGTATCCCGTGAGATCATGAGCCGGGCCTTGGCACAGGCAAAGTCTGGCCGCTTGCATATCTTGGGTGAGATGAAATTGGCGCTGGCGCAGTCGCGGCCGGAAGTTTCCGCATACGCCCCGAAAATTGTCACCATGACCATCAATCCCGATAAGATACGAGACCTGATTGGGCCAGGAGGCAAGGTCATCAAAGGCCTATCTGCTGAGTTTGATGTTAAAATTGATGTCAACGATAACGGTGAAGTGACCATCTTTGCGCCAAACGGTGAAGTCGCTTCACAGGTTGAGGCTCGGGTGCAGGGTATTACCGCTGAACCGGAAGTTGGTCAGGTCTATGAGGGTACGGTGGTCAAGGTTGTTGACTTTGGTGCCTTTGTGCAGATCATCCCGGGTGTAGATGGTTTGGTGCACATCTCCGAGCTTGAGCATAAGCGGGTGGAGAAGGTTACCGATGTGGTTAAGGAAGGCGACATAATCAAGGTGAAAGTTCTGGAAATTGATCAGCGTGGCAAAATCCGCTTGAGTCGCAAGGCCCTTTTGGATGCCTGATGGTGTGCGGGGTTGTTGCCCCGGCGCTCTTTTTTCTTTGTTTGAAACCTTTCAGCCTAATCTCTCCGTAATCGAGGGGGATTAGGCTGTTTTTTTGTTTGCTTAGTTTGTGTCTCGTTTTTCCTCTCTTATAATATTTGCGAGTTGAGTCATCGCCTCTATGTACCAGAAAACGGTATTGCAAAACGGTATAAGTCTGATCACCGAGAGGAGTCAATCGAGGACAGTCTCCTTTGGCATCTGGATCGATGTTGGATCCCGTGACGAGGATCAGCGGAGTTCTGGTTGCGCCCATTTTGTTGAGCACATGCTGTTCAAGGGAACCGCCAGTCGCGATGCCGCAGCGATTGCCCGTGAGCTAGATCGCCTGGGAGGACAGGCCAACGCCTTTACCTCGAAGGAACACACCTGCCTCTACGGGACAGTGCTCGATAAGCAGTTGCCGCAGCTTGTCGCTCTCCTCTCTGACCTCTTCCTCTTCTCCCTTCATCCCGAGCAAGAAGTCGAACGCGAACGCCTGGTGATCTTGCAGGAGATAGGGATGGTACAGGACACCCCGGAGGACCTGATTCACGATCTGTTTGCCGGGGTACTGTGGAATGGGCACCCCATGGGGCGACCGGTTTTGGGTGAACCCGAGGCCATAGCCGCCATGACCCGCACCCGCCTGCAGATGTTCATCGCTCAGGGATATCTTCCTGGCAGGGTGCTTATCTCGGCGGCGGGCAATGTTGAGCATGACTTGCTGGTTCGTATGCTTACCCCGATGAGCGAGTTTGGTTTAGGATCTGGAGAGGTGAGCGTAGCCCAGGGGCCGATTAGGCAGGCACCTGGGCCGCTTCCTTCGAGAATCCTGGTGCAGCCGAAACGTCTGGAGCAGGCTCATCTTCTGTTTGGAACCTATGGGTTGCCGGTCAACAGTGAGGCAAGGTATGCGCTGGCGCTCTTGAGCACCATCCTGGGCGGGAACATGAGCTCCCGCCTCTTCCAGGAGGTTCGAGAGAAACGTGGTTTGGCCTACTCTATTTATTCGTTTGTTGAGGCATCGTCTGATTCCGGTGTGCTTGGCATTTATGCCGGTGTTGGGCATGAGGCAGTCAATGAGGTGCTGGAGTTGATTTCAGTGGTGATTAAGGACATCTGTGCTGGGGGCATTACACGAGAAGAGCTGCAGGGGGCGCAAGATTTTGCCCGGGCAGGGATCTTCTTGGCCGAGGAGAGTATGGAGGCCCGCATGATGCGGCTCGCGAAAAACGAACTGACCCTTGGTCGTTATCTGCCCATTGAAGAGGTGGAGATCGCCTTGACTCGGGTAGGCCTCGATGAGCTGACTGCCTTGGCGGCAGATATTTTTGGCAAGCCTTTGGCGGGGGTAGTTCTGGGACCGGTACGGATGGATGATTATCGTGCGGATCCCAGTTTGCTTGCGGGAGAGAGTGATGAGTGAGAGTGAACACGGCCAACCTTCGTCCAGGAAGCACCCCCCGGTGCAGCTCTCATGGTTGATTGAGCCGCAGGAGCTTTCCTTGCCGGCCTATCACTCTGAGCTTGCATCGGGCATGGATGTCCAGGCGGCGCTGACGACGCCGTTATCGATCCCTGCTGGAGGCATTGCCCTGATCCCAACCGGTTTTGCGGTGGCGTTGGCACCGGGTTATGAGCTGCAGGTCAGGCCACGGAGTGGTTTGGCGATCAAGCATGGGGTGACAGTGGTGAACGCGCCGGGTACGATTGACGCCGATTATCGAGGAGAGGTGAAGATTGGCTTGATCAATCTTGGGGAAATCGCCTATACGGTAAATCGTGGCGACCGAGTCGCCCAGTTGGTACTGGCTGCGGTCTGTCAGGCTCAGATCCAGGTGGTCGATTCTCTGCCGAGCAGTCAGCGGCAGGATGGCGGTTTTGGTCATACCGGAGTATGAGTTGTTGTGCTCCTCTGGGCTGATAGCAACGGTATTGCTAAACTGAGCCATGCGTTTCTGTGTTTTAGGCAGCGGCAGTAAGGGGAACTGCACCTATGTCGAATCGCATGGCGTTGGCCTGTTGATTGACGCTGGCTTCTCCGGAGTTGAGATCGGTCGGCGCTTGGCGCGTGTCGGTGTGGTCATCGAGCAGGTTAGGGCCATTCTGGTCACCCATGAGCATGGCGATCATGTCTCCGGGGTCGGGGTTTTGTCCCGAAAGTATCACTTGCCAGTCTATGCCAACGCCGCCACTCAGCTCGCGGCTGGAGCGTATCTCGAGAAGCTGCATACCTTCATCCCCTTTGAGACAGGCTCTTCGTTTACTCTCTCCCCTTTTACCATTCATCCCTTCGCTATCTCCCACGATACTGCCGACCCGGTTGGCTTTACCCTTGACGATGGCCAGCACTCCCTTGGCTATTGTACCGATACGGGCATGGTTTCACGCTTGATCCATCATCGTCTCCACCGTTGCCAAGCCCTGGTGCTTGAGTGCAATCACGATTTGGAAATGCTGAAGAACGGCCCGTACCCGATGGCGCTGCAGCAGAGGATTCGCTCAAAAAACGGTCATCTCGCTAATCCAGACTCCCTAGCCTTTCTTGAGAGCCTGCTGCATGACGGATTACGCCATGTAGTCCTGGCCCACATCAGCCAATCGAACAACTGCTATGACCTGGTACGTCAGGAGGTCTTACGCCGTACGATCACCGGACCAACAATCAGTTTGGCCATTCAGGGGAGTCCTGGCGAACTGATTGATTTGGTGTGAGGCTTCTCGAGTGGGGCTTCCCGGCGTGGGCAGAAGGGAGTTCTGAGGTGATCAGCTGAGTGGTCTCAGGAGGGGTGTCTGCCCTTGATCGTTATTTCGGGTGAAGTTAGCGAGAGAGAAAAAGGCGGGGTTGCCTGGAATCAGGCGCAACTGGTGGAGTTCTTGGCGATATAGGTTTCCAGGTCGGCGCGTCGTGCTTTGCTCAAGGGGCCAAATTCCAAGGAGCGCTGCACCATCCGAATCATACTGAACGAGGACTCGTTGACCAGTACTTTTTCCGAGATCGTCCGGCAGGGGATGCCTTCCATGAAAAAGTCATTCTGGCCGTCGAGAATATCGACGGTGTCGCCGCACGGCCTGGGCTCGTCGCTATGCAGGTAGACAAATGAGAGGCCGCTTAAGCTGATATTTTGGATGTGGCCTGGGTTGTTTGCCGACACAGCAATGGCACCCTCGCCAAGACGATAGCGGGGCTGACGTCGTCGTTCCTGCATTGCTTTCATGCTCACTCCTCAATATTGTCAGCGTGTCGGGGCGGAAAAGTTCGCAAAAACATCCTATGAACAAAGTATAGGAGGTTGGGTGAAAGCTTGTCAAATAGAAATTTCGAAACTGTTCGGCGCAGATGTTATTTGTTTGTCATTGCCGTTCACAAAAGGCGGATGCCTTTGTTCGTAAGAGAAATGATCTTCTTTTTGTAGAGGGAACCCACCGCTTTTTTGAAATTTTTCTTACTGACGCCAAAGAGCTGATAAATTTGATCCGGTGCCGTTTTGTCGCTCACCGCCATGAATCCGCCATGTTTCTTCAACATGTCAAGAATCTGCTGCGAGACGGCATCAACCTTTTCGTAGCCAGGCTTCTGCAGACAAAGATCAATTTTTTGATCATCCCGGACCTTTTTGATGAAGCCCCGCAGGCGGTCTCCTTTTTTCAGCGGCCGAAAAACCTCGTTCTCGTAGATTACTCCCCAGTGGGCATTGTCTACAATAGCCTTGTATCCTAGGTCGGTGTGGGCGCCGATCAGCAACTCCACCTCCTGGTTAGGCGCATAGTCAACGGGGCTCTGGTCGAGAAGTTCGTCGAGTTTGGATGAGGCGATGATCCGGTGCCATTTGAGATCATGAATGATCTTGACAAGGTAGGACTTCCCTTCTTCCATCAGTTGTCTTTGATCTTTGGTCGGAGCCAGGAGAGGGTGGGTCAGACCCCAATCGAGCCAAGCGCCATGGCTGGACAATTTCATGACTTTCAGGTAGGCAAAGCTGCCTGGCATGGCAAGCGGTCGGCGGGTGGTCGCGATCAGACGGTTCTCCTGGTCGTAGTGGATAAAGACATCAAGCATGGCCCCAAGAAGACAACCGTGTGGAACCATGCGCTGCGGGAGCAGGATTCTGCCAAGCTCTTCACCGTCAAGATAGGCACCGATATCGACTAACTTGGTGACCATCAATGTATTCATCTTGCCTGCTTCAACCATAGGGGTGCTTCCGCATTTTACTCTCTGAGGGGATGGGGTAGAGCATGATCATTGTCGCTCTGTTTGTCGGCAGGCCGTGCATCCGCGAAGGCGCGGCTGGCACCTACTGACATTGAGCTTGTAGCTCTTTGATGTTGCTATCCAGGCAATTGAGCAGGGTGTCGGCCTCTTCGCCGGAAAGTTTGGCCCCACGTTCGGTCATCCGCTTGATGGTGCGTTGCCAACGAGATTTGCTCTTCTTGCCCAA
>JAQUKQ010000078.1 GCA_028718985.1 Desulfobulbaceae bacterium
GCGCGACATTGCTGTAATTGAGGGGCCGGTTCGGCGCACTGGAGCAACAGGCCAAATTCTTTCTGTTTATTTCCGCGATCCAGACATGAATCTGATTGAGGTTTCAAATCGTGTGCAGGCCTAACACTGCGGTCAAGCGGGACTGGTTTACAGCAGGCTTTGTCCGCCTCCCGCCAGCCCCTTACCTTCAACGTTGGGACTAAGAAACCCGGAACCATGGCAATTACCCTTGAACGAGCATCGGAGTATGACCTTGAGAGTATTCTTGAACTTCAGAAACGCGCGTTTTACGGACAGGCATTAATCTACGATGACCACACTTTGCCGTCACTGACGCAGACAATAGAAGACCTCGTTGCCGAATGGGGGCGAATGACGTTCTATAAGGTTGCGGTAGACGGAAAACTAGTCGCAAGCGTTCGTTGCTGGATTCGTGATCGAACTCTTTATATTGAGAAACTCATAGTCGAGCCAGCCATGCAGAACCGTGGCATAGGCAAGAGAGTGATGATCGAGATAGAAAAACGTTACTCCAAGGTTGTCGATCAATATGAACTGGCCACAGGGCATAAGAGTGCTCGGAATCTGCATCTATACATATCGTTGGGTTACAGAGAGATTGCAAGGCGGACACTGAATTTGAGTTGCGATCTTGTTGTCTTGACAAAGCCGGTTAGTGAATAGTTTCCAGCGGTTGTCTATGGCGAAAACCCATTTCCACAGGTCTCCGCTGATGACTTTCTTGCGGTGGAGTACGAATGTTCCTCTCGGTGTGTAGTCCAAACAGGCATCGAGCTCAATGCTGCGCTTCAACGGCTCGTGCCCTAACAAGTGGCCCACTCAGACGGCAGGGAGCCGCGATCTTCGAATCTATTTCAGTGGCCGCCGCTGGTTTACCCTTGGCGTTATGTGGCAAAGGAGATGAATTGATGGCGAAAAGTACAGCTACCTATTGGAATGTTTTTGCTCCGACAAATTCTGATCAATGGGAACCCATTGCAGGTACTTCCGGCATGATAGAGCAACTGACTCTGGCCATTGATGAACAAACCGGGGACTACACACGATTAACGAGATTTAAAGCGGGGGCAGACACCTCAGCATCCGGCGGGAAATCTCACGCTTACCCAGAGGAAGTATATATTATTTCTGGTCGCTTATACGATGCAGCATTTCAACAATGGTTGGCAGCGGGACATTATGCAAGCAGACCTCCAGGGGAAGTACATGGTCCCTTTATTTGTGAAGAAGAGTGTTTGGTTTTGGAGGTGTCATTCCCAAGCCAATCTATTGATGCCATTTAGACAACGTTGAAAAACGTACTCATGAAAAAAACAACCACATAACAATAGCATTCAGCGGGTCCAATGATGCAAGCGTTGGTTGCAGGAAAGCGTAGATGATGAGGGACAGGAATTGGGTACAGCCCTCTTGACCTCTCTTGACCCCTTCGGTGTACGCGAACGAGGCAGACTGAATGGTTGGGGACGCTTGAATGGATTGGCTGGCATCATAAAGTCACGTAGGCACAATAGCCTGGGCGCGGGCCAATTTGTGGGTGATTGCGGCAGGTGTCGGGGCGTTTGTCGTAGATCGTGCAACGGCGGCGCTGACTGTCCAGGTAGAGACAATCGCCATTGGCCATACGAGCCAGGGTAAACATCTCGCTCTTAAAGTTGAAGTGATCGATGATGCCCGCTTTTTTCAAGCGCTTGGCAATCTCTTTTGGCGGGTGATCGGCCTCGAAGGCATCGACGAGTCCCATGCGGATCAGATCACTCACCCGCACCTCGGCCGGCAGGGTACAGCAGCTGGCTCGGCAATCGGCACACAGGCCTTTTTTGTATTTATGCCAGGTCGAAAGTCGCTCAAGGTCGACCAAACCACTTTTGCCCTGCCGCACCAACGATCACACCCCAAGATAGGCCTGGCGCACACCTTCGTGGCGCAGCAGATTATCGGCGCTATCAGTCATCGTGACCCTGCCGTTTTCGAGAACATAGCCGCGACTGGCCACCTTCAGGGCCAGGTTGGCGTTTTGCTCTACCAGGAAGACGGTGGTCTTATGCTCCTGGTTGATCTTTTGGATAATCGAGAAAATCTGACGGATGACGATTGGTGCCAAGCCGAGTGACGGTTCATCGAGCAAAAGAAGGGAGGGTCGTGCCATCAAAGCTCTGGAGATGGCCAGCATCTGCTGCTCGCCGCCGCTTAAGGTGCCGCCCAGCTGTTGGCTGCGCGAGGCCAGAATCGGAAAGAGGGAGAAGACGTAGGCCAAATCATCCCTGACCCCCTGCGGGTCATGCCGGCAAAAGGCACCAAGTTCCAGATTCTCACGCACGGTGAGTTGCGGGAAGATGCGCCGCCCCTCCGGCACCTGAGAGATACCACGCTCGACGATCCTGTTGGGCGGCAACGCCTGAATCTCCTCCCCCAAGAACTCGATACACCCCTGAATTGGCCGCGCCAGGCCGGAGATTGCCATCAGCAAGGTGCTTTTCCCTGCCCCATTAGCGCCGATCAAGGTGACAATCTCACCGCTTCGTATCTCCAAATCAACGCCGTGCAGGGCGCAGATCTTGCCATATGAGACCTCAACCCCTCGCATCTTAAGCATCGTCTTCCCCCAAGTAGGCCTTGATCACCGCCGGGTTATTGCGTATCTCGGCAGGTGTTCCTTGGGCGATTCGCTCACCGTAATCAACAACATAGATACGATCCGACAAGCTCATGACAAGTTTCATGTCATGCTCAATCAGCAGGATCGCTAGCCGATAACGTTCCCGGATCTGCAGGATAAGGGCGTCAAGTTCGCTGGTCTCGGTGGGATTCAAGCCAGCAGCAGGTTCATCGAGAAGCAAGAGAACGGGTTCCGTCGCCAGGGCACGGGCAATCTCCAAGGTACGCTGCACGCCGTACGGCAGACTCTTGGCCACATCATTGGCATATTGAGCAATCCGCAGGTGCTGTAAGATAGTGTAACTTTTGTCGATAATCGCCGCCTCTTCAGCGCGGGTAGCGGGGCCACGCAGAATGGCGCCCAAAATACCGGCCCGATGCCGACAGTGGCAGCCGATCATGACATTTTCGAGTACCGTCATCTCGGAAAACAGGCGGATATTCTGGAAGGTGCGGGCCAGACCATGCTTGGTGATCTGATTGGGGAGCAAGCCATTGAGACGCAACGCTTTGCCGTCTGGACGATTGAGCAGGATATCGCCCGCACTTGGTGCATAGACCCCGGTCAGGCAATTAAAAAAGGTTGTTTTCCCTGCCCCGTTCGGGCCGATGAGGGCGACAATCTCACCGCAGCTAACCTCCAGGTCCAGGTCATGCAGGGCCCGTAAACCACCAAAGGCCATGGAGAGGCCTCGAACCTCAAGGAGTGGGCGTACCTCACTCATGCCCCACCTCTTGATCGGCGGCAGCCATCGGCAGCGGATACGAACGGCGACGAGGATTGCCGATAATGCCCTGGGGCCGGAAGACCATTACCCCCACCATGATTGCGCCAAACAGCAGCATCCGGTAATCGGCAAAGGCGCGCAGATACTCGGGCAACAGAATAAAGACAAGGGCGCCGATCACCACTCCGACAGTCGAACCCATGCCGCCCAAGACGACGATGGAGAGGATAATTGCCGACTCCAGGAAGGTGAAGCTGGCGGGATTGACAAAGGTGGTCTTGGCGGCAAAGAGGACGCCGACCATGCCGGCCCAACTGGCCCCCAGGGCAAAGGCGGTCAACTTGGTCTTCGTCTTGTCGATGCCCATTGCCTGACAGGCGATCTCATCCTCACGCAGGGCGATCCAGGCCCGGCCAATCCGTGAATCCCGCAGGCGGTTAACCACAAAGATCGTGATGAGTCCTAAGAGGAGCACCAAGTAGTAGATGTACATAATGGCGTCATCCACAGACAAGGTCAGGCCGAAGAGGCCAGGCCGCGGGATACCGGCAATGCCGCTGGGGCCAAAGGAGAAGTCATTCCAATTTTCGAGAATCAGGCGGATGATCTCGCCAAAGCCTAAGGTGACAATGGCCAGATAGTCCCCCCGCAGACGCAAGACAGGAAAGCCCAAAAGCACCCCGAAGATAGCGGCGAGCAGCCCGCCAATTGGCAGAGCCGCCCAGAAGCCCAACCCGAAATGGTAATTGAGCAGGGCGTAGCTGTAAGCCCCCACCGCATAGAAAGCGACATAGCCCAAATCGAGCAGACCTGCCAAACCGACAACGATATTGAGTCCCAGCCCCAAAACGGCATACATCAGGGCAGTAGTCATGATGTTGATCTGATAGGACGAAAAAAAGAGCGGAAAGAGTGTCGCAAGGAGGGCAAGAACAATAAGCAGGAAGCGCTTGAGTTGCGGGTGAGCGAGGAGGGGATGAGCGTCTGGCCAAAAGGCGGACAGTTCGGTTCGATGGCGGCTGCAATAGCGCCCAACTACGGTCAGCACAAAGACTGCCGCCCCTAACCAAACCAGATTGGCCCAACGCCAGACCACCGTCTGTTCAATCGGATTGACCTTGACCACCATAATCGGCAAGGTCAGAAACATGAACCAGACAGCAACCGCCGCCCCCTTTTTCAACTCGGCCCACATCATCTCTAAACCTTCTGGTTGTGATGCCGCCCCAGGATACCAGACGGTCTGAAGATTAGGATCAACACCAACAAGGCAAAGGCAAAGACATCCTCGTAATCACTTGAGATATAGCCGGTGGCGAAACTCTCGGTCCAGCCGAGCAGGAGACTGCCAAGGACAGCCCCCGGCACGCTGCCGATCCCACCAAGAACGGCAGCCGTAAAGGCCTTGATGCCGGCCAGAAAACCAATGGCGAAGTTGATCTGTCCAATATGCGAGGCGATCAACACCCCACCGATGGCAGCTAAGGCGGAGCCGATGACAAAAGTGACCGAGATCACCAAGTTGACATCGATACCAAGCAGAAGCGCCATCTCTCTGTCTTGGGCTGTGGCCCGCATCGCACGGCCAATCTTGGTGCCCTTGATCAAGATGGTCAATAAAAGCATGACCACGGCGGTGGTTAACAGGATCACCAAATCGGACGAACCGATGATGGAGCGATAGGGTTCAAGCCAGGCGAAATCAGGGATCAGGGCGGGGAAAGAGACAAAATCGGCGGTCTGGGCCAGCAGCACATAGTTTTGCAAAAAAATCGACATACCGATAGCACTGATCAACGGTGACAAACGAGGGGCGTGGCGCAAAGGACGATAGGCGATCCGCTCCACCGTCAAGCCGTAGGCCGCCGACCAGATGATAGCGGCAAAGGCGGAGAGACCAAGCACCGCAAGCGGTGGCAGCCCCCAAATCGTCAGCACCGTGGCGCAGATAAGAGCGGTGAAGGCACCGATCATGTAGATTTCGCCATGGGCGAAGTTGATCAGGCCGATGATGCCGTAGACCATGGTATAGCCCAAGGCGATCAAGGCATAGATGCTGCCCCGGGTCAGGCCGCTAAAAAAAAGCTCGAGAAAATATTCCATGAGATGAGGCAGAGACTCACGTTTGCAGGTTCACGATTGGGTGCGGGATCGGTGCTCACACTGTTTGACTTCTCGTTAGCAAGCCCCTGTTTGGGTGAGGCAATGACCCGGTCAGCTCCAGCTGACCCACCGCTACAAAACTTCCTGATACACCCCGCCACGCACGACATACATGGAGAAACCGACACCGATGGCATCGCCGCTTTCGTCAAAGCGAATCGCCCCCAAGGGGGTCTCCACCGTCTGCTCACGCAGGGCCTTGACCAGTGCCGCAAAATCGGTAGAGCCCGCCTTGTCGATGGCATTGACAGCGGCAAGCGTCGCCGCATAGGCATTCAGAAAAAAGGCCCCCGGCTCACTGCCGTACTCCTTCTGATGAGCAAGAATAGCAGCCTTGGTCAACGGATTTGTGGAGGTATCCTTCGGCCCAGAGGCGTAGACCCCTTCGGCATATTGCCCTGCCACTTTGATAAAGGTATCATCTTTAACCCCATCGTCAGAGATGAACACCGTCTTCATCCCTTTTTTGCGCATCTGAGAGACAACCTTGGAGGCCTCGGGATGATAACCACCAAAGATGACCCCATCAGCACCCGAGCGCTTGATCTTCTGAACAACAGCCGAATAGTCAACCGCACCGGGGGTTACTCCCTCGTACAGGACCACCTCCGCTGCCCCGGATTTTTCGATAAACCCCTTGGCGAACTCCGCCAGCCCCTTGCCGTAGTCCCCTTTATCATGCAGGACGGCGAGTTTTTTCAGCTTAAGCGTTTTGATGGCGAAATCAACCTCCTGCCGCGCTTGCGCATCATCGGCGGCAATGGTCCTGAAAAAGTTAGGATATCTGCCCGATTGCGTCAGTTCTGGGTTGGTGGCAGATGGAGAGATGACAACCAGCTTGGCGTCATTATAGATGCCCAAAGTTGCCTTGGTAGCACCACTGCAGATATGGCCGATGACGATATCCACCTTCTCAGAAATAAGCTTGGTCGCGGTATTGATGGCAATTTCCGGTTTGCAGACATCATCCTCGGCAAGGATTTCGATCGGTCGGCCCAAGACCCCACCCCGGGCATTGACCTCCTTCACCACCAGACGGGCCGCATTCAAGCTCGGCAAGCCATATGAGGCCAAGTCGCCGCTATGAGCACCCGCCACTCCAAGGCGGATTGGCTCTGCGGCATTGGCAAGTCCGAAAGATCCGCAAAAAAGCCCTGTGAGCAAGACAAAAACCTGTATCCTTTGATTCTTCCATACCATACCACGCTCCCCCCTGATCGTATTGAGGCCAAACCGCACGCCTGTCAGTTTTATAATAAGGGGAGTGAAATCAGTCAAGAACGATGGCGGAGAAAAAAAGCAGACTAAGATTGGCAACACGAAATAAAAATAGTGGTGCAAATCGCAGGAAAGATTTATATCCAAATTTTCGATGGTCGTATCACCTACGACTACCGAAAATTATGTGGCTGTCGGTGACCTGCCGACAATTGAACAACCATTATTTTTATTAGGAGTGCATCATGTTTAAGAAAACCGTAATCGCTGGAATTTCAGTTCTGTCAATTGCTTTTGCTGGCGTGGCCTTCGCCGCCGGCAATGGTGCAGAAACCATGACCTTGAAGGGTGGTTCGCCGGGCGATGTGAGCTTCCCACACAAGAAGCATCAGGACACCTTGAAAGATTGTAATGCCTGTCACAAACTGTTCCCGCAGGAGGCAGGTGCCATTGCTAAAGGCATCGCTGCTGGTACCTTAAAGAAGAAAGACGCGATGAAGCAGTGTCAAGAGTGCCACAAAGCCACCAAAGCCAAGGGCGCTCCAACGGGACCTACCGGCTGTAAGGATTGCCACAAGAAATAAGGTTACCCCTTAGCCATATTTCGGCCATACGGCCGACGGTGCATCATGTGGGATCAACAACCCCTCTGATGTCTAGCCGTCGGCCTTTTTTTTCGACGCGACAACCGTTGCCAACAAACTGGACCAGAGACAACGCATGCGAATACACACTCTGCAACACGTAGACTTTGAAGGACTCGGCAGTATCGATGATTGGGCCAAGGCGCAAGGAGCAACGGTTCGCTACAGTCGAATGTTCGCAAACGACCCCCTCCCCCAACTCCACGAATTCGACTGGCTGGTGATCATGGGCGGTCCGATGAATATTTATGAGGAGGATCTCTACCCCTGGCTTGGGCAAGAGAAGACGTTTATCAAAGCAGCCATCGAAGAAGGTAAAATCGTCCTC
Organism: Desulfobulbaceae bacterium; assembly: GCA_028718985.1. Lineage (GTDB taxonomy): Bacteria > Desulfobacterota > Desulfobulbia > Desulfobulbales > VMSU01 > VMSU01. The sequence goes on from JAQUKQ010000078.1 coordinate 7,761, forward strand.
GGCGTCTGCCTCGGTGCCCAATTGATCGCCGATGCCCTGGGGGCTGCCGTCAGCCGTAATCAGCACAAAGAGATCGGCTGGTTCCCTCTCTCCACGATCCACCCGTCAATGCGCGCCATCATCTTGGAGAACACCCCAGTCCTGCACTGGCATGGCGACACCTTTGCCCTGCCCAGCGGTGCGGAACGCCTGGCCTCAAGCGCTGCCTGCCTGAACCAGGGTTTCATTTTCCGAAAGCGGGTGATCGCTCTGCAGTTTCATCTTGAAACCACCGCGACCAGCTTGAGCCGCCTGATTGAACACTGCCAGGATGAACTTGTGGCCGACGAGCCTTATATCCAAACAGCACCGGAACTGCTGGCCCATGCCGACCGCTTTACCTCCATCAATCTCATGATGGCGGCGCTGCTTGATCATCTGCAGCACCTGCAATAGTTCGTTCAGCCTAAAGCGAGGGGTGGAGGCCCCCATCCCCGCCCCACCCTGCCATGAAGCACCATCACCTGATCATCGTCCTTCTCTCCACTTTTATCTCGCTGCTCGGCATCGGCATCATCGTACCGATCATGCCGATTATTGCTACCACGCTTGGCGCAAACGGACTGACACTCGGTCTTATCATCGCCGCCTTTTCCATCAGCCGCACCCTGCTCCTGCCTGTGGTCGGCAACCTCTCTGATCGTTTTGGCCGCAAAGGTTTCCTCATCTGCGGCCTCCTGATCTACTCTTTGGTGGGGCTCGTCTTTCCACAGGCCCAATCGATCAGCAACATTATCGCGATTCGGATCTTCCACGGGGTAGGCTCGGCGATGATTGTGCCGATTGCCATGGCCTATGTCTCAGACATGTCGCCAATTGGCCAGGAAGGACGCTACATGGGGATGCTGAACGTCGCCATTTTCTCCGGAATCGGCTGTGGCCCGCTGCTTGGCGGCTTTTTCACCGACCATTGGGGAGTACCGGCCGCCTTTTATGCTATGTCGGCACTCAGTCTCCTGGCTCTGCTGCTCGTTCTGCTCCAGATGCCTGGCATGGAGGTGAAAGAGAACCGACCGCAGGCCTTAGGCCTTTTTCACTCACTCCGCCATATGGTCAAGAGTCGCCGTACCCAGGGAATTCTCCTTGCCCGTATGGCCACCATGTTCATCATGGTGCCAACCATGGCCTTTCTGCCTCTGCTGATGGTGAAATGGTTCAACTCCAACGGCACGCAAATCGGCGTGGTGATCGCCTGCCGCACCCTGGCCAACGCCATCTGCCAGACTCCGTTCGGCAGAATCGCAGAACGCCGCAACAAGGCATGGATGCTGATTATTGGCAGCACCGTCATCAGCACCGTCATGTGCCTGGTGCCTTTGGCGATCAACTACTGGCTCCTTCTTGCCCTTTTCATCACCCTGGGCATTGGCGAGGCGATCATCTGGCCAACCCTTGGCGCCCTCGCCGCCGAAGAAGGTCGGCATTACGGCCAAGGCACGATGATGGGTGTCTTCAACATGGCCATGAGCGCTGGCATCTTGACGGGATCGGTCTCCGCTGGCCTCTGCACCGACCTGCTCGGCCTGCGCTGGTCATTCTTTTTGATCGGGATAGTGGTCTTTGGCACGACCATGTTTGCCGCCAGGCGTATTCTGGCGACAGACATGATGCCTTGAGGGGGTGGGGGATGGAAGTCAGAAGAAATGAGCGTAACAGAGGATGTCTCCCCTTTTGAAAAGGGGAATAGAGGGAGATTTGCTAAACGATCATAGCGATTTTTTCCTGCTGCCTTTCCTGGCGAAGAGGCAATGCAGCATGGATGGTCTCTTAAAACAACTGACTTCCTGCCATCACGGCAGAGAAGGCAACAACACCTTCGAGGAGTGACTCAGCCCTGAAGCGGCCGCTTTCTCGCCATCAACCAATCGCACCAGATCATTGATATGCTGGTACAAGACGTTTGTCTGGGCCTCGACCGACTGAGAGGCAGCCGCCAACTCCTCTGAACCAGCTGCCAACTCCTGAATATCTGACTCCATGTTGTTAATCGTCGTGCTGATTTGCGAAATGCCAATCGTCTGCTGGTGCGAGGCGGTACTGATCTCCTCGATCAACATCGCCGTTTTTTTCGTACTCTCTGAAATGCTCCCCATCGCCGCATCCACCTTGTCAACAGTCTCCAAGCCAGCCCCAACATTATGGGTTGCCACCTCGATCAGCTGTTGGGTGTTGTGAGCCGCCTTCGTGGTACGCTGCGCCAGGTTCCTGACCTCATCGGCCACCACCGCAAATCCCGCTCCTGCCTCCCCGGCCCGAGCCGCTTCAACGGCAGCATTCAAGGCAAGCAAATTGGTCTGAAAGGCAATTCCCTCGATCTCTGTGATAATTTTTGAAATTTTATCGCTATCGTCTTTGATTCTCCGCATGCTATCTTTCATGCCTTCGACATCGCCATTCGCCTGGCTGATGACATCGAGATTCTTGAACATGGACGTATTCGCATTCGAAGCATTATCATCATTTTGCCGAACCATGGCGGTGATCTCCTCAAGAGATGCGCTGGTCTGCTCCAAAGCGGCGGCCATACTGCTCGATATATCGGAGTTTGTTTGCGACGAGTGCGATGTCACCTGCGTTTCACCAATGATCTGCTGCACATTGCCATACAAGGATGCAACCACTCTTCTCACCTCGCGGATGATCTTTTCAACCGTCAAACCGGCAGCTAGTAAGACAATAAGCAATAGCGCAAAGGCCCCGGCCATGAAGTAAATGGTAAACTTCTTTACTTCCGCCTTTTTCTGCTCCTTCATCAACTCCAAGGAGTCTCGTAAAATTGTGACAACCCCCTTGGAACTGTCCATCACCCCGAGGAAGGCATCACGGAAATCTCCATCCCAAACTTCCTGAGCAACCTCTTGATCTCCTTCTTGCAGGGCGGGGATAATTTTCTCATTAATCACGACTGTTGCCTGCTGCCATTGTTCCACCATCGAATGAGCGGCGCCAATGAGCTCATCCGCACCCTCGAGGGAGTGGCAAGAGACGCAACTCGCCGCTCCGATGCCGCTTATGGAGTTGTTCAACTCCGTCACCATCTGCGAGATCCCCGTAACACTCTCCTCAACACCACTGTCCTCGTCAAAGGAATCAAAGATCTGACTCTTAAGCAGGCTATCCAGCATCACCAGGTTGACCCGGGTGCGAGCCAAAAGATCAATCGTGCTATATTTAAGCTCAATGCCATTATACGCCTTGCCGCCTATCTTGACGTGCGAAACCAGCAGATTGAAGGAGAGAACAATTCCCACCAAAGCCGGTCCGAGAAAAGCAATCAATAAAAGTAATTTTTGGCGAAGGCTCATAGCATGCCCCTTTGACTTGTTTGTAAAATTGGGTAGTTAAAAAAACCTCTGCCACAGCGAGGTATTACTGCACAGAGTATAGCAATACGGATTTACTGAAGTAAAGCAAGAAAAATAATTTCCACGAAAGGGATACAGAAAAGGGCACATGACCGACAGCAACGCATCACTTTTGCGGCACCACCTCTCTTCGACAACACCGACCCAAATCCACCGAGACCGAGCGCATCGGCATAGAATGCCAGTCACTGGGGAAATTATAGCGCCACACTCTTGGCAAAGTAAAGCGAGAATATGATGTCAAACAAAAGATTTCCAGGAGAAAGCGCTCTCCGCGACAATTCTACTAATAAAATAGTTAAATGCAAGTTTTTTTACTGGGTAATAATCAGGTATGCGTAGGGATGGACTAACTTTTCGAAGTTTCTGGCGCATCCTGAACATAGCCATTTTGGCGTAAGTGGCTGGCAATATCTTCCGGAGCAAAACCGATTTTCTGAGCTACCCTGAGGGCATGACTATCGGTCGAGATGCCGGGGATAATACGATGCGTCGGCTCATCACCCAAAAACTCGACTTGGAGATACTGCCCTTTCGCTTGTGCCTGGAAACTCTCGACCAACTCGAAGCTGTGGGTGACCAAAATGGTGTTGTTCCCAACCGCATAAAAGCCATTCATGATATCCACCGAAAAGCTGACCTTCTCGTGCGTGGTTGTGCCTTCGGCAATTTCATCAAGGATCGTCAGGCTTTGGGGGGTTACAGAATAGAAAATATCGCGTGTCACCTTTAATTCTGTGCCAAAACGGCCTTCCGAATCCGACAGGGTATCAAAGGCCGGGGCTTGATAGGTGATCCGATCGGCCATGTTGATCATGGCACCAGAGGCCACAACCGGGGAACCGATCTGGGCCAGTATCTGGTTTTGCACAATGGTCTTACAAAACGTCGTCTTGCCACCACTGTTCGGCCCAGTGACAAAGGTCATCCTGGCTCCTGCCAGGTTGACGTCGGTTGCCACAAAATTTGGATCGTCTTTAGCAATAATGGGATTACGCAGATTTTTAGCGACAAAGAAATGGGTCTCTTCGTTGGTAATTTCCGGCAAAACGGTTGGATGCGGCATAGCTCGGCTAAAGCCAACGAAACTCATCAACTCATCGATCGCCGCCACACTCTCAATGGCGGACGCAAAGCGATTCGAGTCGATCAATCGTTGCCGGACAGGTAAGATGGCCGTATCATAATCGACCATCGGTTTCAATACCCCACCGTAGATAAAGCCAACGACGCTGAACCAGCTCGTACCGAGACAAAGCGCCTTAGCCACCGCCGGCTCCATCAACCCAGAGAGCCAAGCCGCTCCAAAGATGAGTCCAGGAAACGCCGGCAATAGCGAGCCAATACCTAAACGACTGGGTCTGAATCTAATTGCCGGGGTAAAGGCACTAATCTCCTGCCGAGCCTTAACCCCATGCCAGGTTCGAAAGACCGGCCCCACGAGCATACTGCGGGTCGCGGAACCTGTAAAACTTGCGATACTTTTAAACAACGAATCTAAATAGACTGTCTCCGGCTGTGGCAGTTTCGCCGTCGCCACCAACATCCGTTCGATAGCGTTCACCGCTGCCTGATAATCACTATAGGCGATAAGGGGATGGGTATGGACGTTCAAAAACTTAAAGAGATCGGCCTCACTCTTGGCGAAATCGGCCAGGAACTCACAAATAGCCCCCTGCAGTCGCTCATTATTCTCCAGCTCGCAATAGGAGTCCTGCTTGGCATGTACCAGCTCAATCGACTGAGAGGGGTTCATCAGGGAGTGAAACAGACGGGCCGAACCAACCATGGTGAGGGTATGATCGATCGCCTTAAACAGGTTATGAATCTCAACCACGCGCAGCGTCCTCTTGTCGGCAATCGTTGCCGGCAGAAGATCAAACATCTGACGTATATTAAACTCCTTTCCCTGCGCCCGTTCATCAACAATGACGTGCTTGAAATTGAGTTCGGTAATCAGCTCTTCACTGTCCATTTCGAGCATTGCTTTTTCTCGTAGAGTTTATTTTTCTCGTTTCGCTAAACGAAATGAATTGGTAAAAAGTCACAGACAAATATTTTCTGTGCTGCAAACAAGGGGAAAATGAGAATGACTCTCAACACTCCATACCCTCATTTTGGGAAAAATTCAAATCCTGCTTGCAACAACCCTAGGCTAGACCGAAAAAACAGACTGGAACATCTCGTCGACACCTCTGCCCCGCAATGCGCAAGTGTCGTATTGCAGGACAGGTATTCTTGCTTTTCAGCCATCGCCCCGGCCACCTGCTAACAGCATAGAAACTGATGTTCTCCTCCCCGTGGGCCACAAACCCGCGACAACAGTAACTCCATCAACAGCAAAACGGTACCCTTATGATCACCCTACTCGACTACGGCGCCGGTAATGTCCGCAGCGTCAGAAATGCCATTAAACGACTGGGCTATGAGGTCCGGGATGTCTCCTGCCCAGCCGACATCATCAAGGCAGAAAAGCTCGTCTTCCCCGGTGTTGGCAGCTTTGGCAGTGCCATGCATAAGCTGGCCGATCTTGGCTACATCGAACCCCTCCTGCAACACCTGCAGGCCGATAAGCCATTCCTTGGAATCTGCCTGGGGCTACAAACACTCTTCGACTCGAGTGAAGAATCCCCTGGCGTGCCTGGCCTTGGCATCATCCCCGGTACGGTCAGCCGCTTTAATAACCCCGCCCTCTCCGTGCCGCAGATTGGCTGGAACGGCATCAACCAGCGGCAGGATTCCGGCCTATTCACCAACTATCAGGGTGAAAAACTCTATTTTGTCCATTCCTATCGAGCCATGCAAAATAAGGCCAACCAGGAATGGGTACTGACCACAACCAATTACGGCGACGAATTTATCAGCGGCGTGCAAAAGGGCAATGTCGCGGCCTTTCAATTTCACCCGGAAAAAAGCGGCGAGGCAGGCCTAACCCTCTTAGGAAATTTTCTAGGTGGCCGAACCGTAAGCAACAGGAAAGCTGACACTGTGCCTCAGGATACACGGCTGGCCAAACGGATCATCGCCTGCCTCGACGTGCGCAGTAACGACGAGGGAGACCTGGTGGTAACCAAGGGCGATCAATACGATGTCCGCGCCGAGGGCAAGGTCCGTAACTTAGGCCGTCCGGTGGACTTGGCCCGCCGCTACTACGAAGAAGGAGCCGACGAAATCACCTTCTTAAATATCACCGCCTTCCGCGACTTCCCGCTCAAGGACCAACCGATGATCGAAGTGCTGGAGCGAACCTCCGAGCAGGTCTTCGTGCCGCTGACCATTGGCGGCGGCATCCGCGAATACACCGCCTCCGATGGCCAACACTATACGGCGCTCGACGTGGCGGCGGAATACTTTCGCTCCGGTGCCGACAAGATCTCCATCGGCAGCGACGCGGTCGACACGGTGGAGGAGTTTTTGCGAATCGGGCAGAAATCAGGCCAGAGCTCCATCGAACAGATCTCCCATGTGTATGGCAACCAGGCGGTGGTCATCTCGGTCGACCCGCGAAGGGTTTACTGCGATTCGCCGTTGCCAGCCAAACACAGCATCAAGACAAACTTTCCCGGCCCCAATGGTGAAGAGCATTGCTGGTATCAGTGTACGGTGAAGGGAGGAAGAGAAGGCCGTGATCTTGACGCCTTGACCTTGGCCAAGGTTTGCGAGAAGCTGGGAGCTGGAGAGATCCTGCTGAATTGTATTGATAAGGACGGCACCAACTCAGGGTTTGACCTGGAACTAATCAACCTGATCCGCAATAACGTCTCGATCCCGGTGATTGCCTCCAGCGGAGCCGGAAGGGTCGAGCACTTCAGTGAGGTATTTGCCGGAACCAAGGCCGACGCGGCCCTAGCAGCCGGCATATTCCATCGTCAAGAGGTGCCAATTGCAGCCGTCAAGGCGCATTTACGCGAGTGCAAGGTGGAGGTGAGGTGATTGGCTTGTGGTAGAGCACTGATATTTTGATCCCAGTGAATCG
>JAQUKQ010000079.1 GCA_028718985.1 Desulfobulbaceae bacterium
AGTGATGCAGGTCGTTATGACGTCCATGTCTCCACCATAGGAACTACCAGACTGAAGATAGTTCCTGAGTCTCTACGATTACAACACGTCATGCGATTGGCGTAGAAAGGAATAGATGAGAGGCGTGTCAATCGGCGTCCAATTTTGCCCCCCCCGTTGCTAAAAAAATATGCATCATAAATTGCCTCTTAATCTCTCGCCTTGAGAGATAATTACGATTCACGACCAAGAGGTCATTTCCTGTTCTTCAGCCGCCAGCTATCATTCCCAGTCTCAATGATGTCACAGTGATGGGTCAATCGATCCAGAAGAGCTGTTGTCATCTTGGCATCGCCAAAGACCTGAGACCATTCCCCGAGGTTACGGTTTGTGGTGACAAGCAAGGAAGTACGTTCATAGAGGGTGCTGATCAGATGGGAAAGCAGCGCTCCACCAGCTTGAGAGAAAACGGCAAGTAACCCTGTTCAGCTAGAACGACCAAGTCCACATTCCCCAGTTGGTTAGCCAAGCTTCCTGCTTTACCTCGGTGCTTTTCCTGCTCCAATTGATTGACCACATTGATCGGGGTGCATTTCAAATTGCTGTGCTAATTCGGCCAATGTCTTGTCTCCGGCCATTGCTGCCAGCGCCACTTTCGCCTTGAATGCTGCCGAATGTTTCCGTCTTGTTCCCTTTGCCATTTTTCTGCTCCATGATAAGCCCTTTAATGGGCATTATTGGTAGCAGATTTTCCACTTAACGGCTTGTTCAATTTTCTGGGACCACCTCTCCCGCTGGCAGCCTCAGCAAACGCGCCTTTTATACCACCGGAGAGGCCTTTTTCCGCATCTAACAGGCCAAAAAGCTGGATGGTTTTGGCGATAAGCCCGGTCCACCCGGTTTGATGGCTGGCTCCAAGTCCGGCACCGTTATCACCGTGGAAGTATTCATAGAAGAGGATGTGGTCACGCCAGTAGGGATCGGCCTGGAACTTCTCTGAGCCACCGTACACCGGTCGCCTGCCGTTCCCGTCACGCAGGAAGATGGCCGCAAGGCGGTCGGATATCTCCTTGGCAACTTCGAAGAGGTTCAGCATCTTTCCGGATCCCGTTGGGCACTCAATTTTGAATGTGTCGCCGTAGTAAAGGTAGAAGTTCAGCAACGCCCGGATGATCATTATGTTAACCGGCATCCAGACTGGCCCACGCCAATTGGAGTTGCCCCCGAACATGCCGGAGTTGGACTCGGCCGGCAGGTAGTCCACCCGGTACTCCTGGCCCTGGACGTGAAATACGAACGGATTTCGCTCGTGGAATTTGGAGAGTGAGCGAATGCCGTGGGGACCGAAAAACTCCTCCTCGTCAAGCATTTTGGTCAGAATCCGGCGCAAGCGCTCCGGGTTGACCATGGCCAAGAGGCCACGCTCGGCCACCCCGTAATGACCAGGACCAGTAGGGTGGATGGTTTCGGCAAGTTCGGGCAAGCGGCGCAAACGATCTGCCATCAGTGAAAGCGCTTGAGGAATGATTTCACGTTGCCACTGTTCGATCACCGTAGTCGCACAGAGGGGAAGGAGCCCGACCATGGAGCGAACTTTGAGACGCTGTGACTTGCCGTCGGGAAGGCAGAGGAGGTCATAGTAAAAGCCGTCCTCTTCGTCCCACATGCCCTCTGCCCCAGCCCGGTTCATCCCCGCTGCGATATATAAAAAATGTTCGGCGAATTTTATGACCATGTCCTCGTAAATGGGATCGTGGGAGGCAAGCTCAATCGCTAGTTCTCCCATGTTCTGGCAAAAAAGGGCCATCCAGGCCGTCCCGTCCGCCTGCTCCAGGTGACCACCAGTGGGGAGCGGAGCGCTGCGATCAAAGACACCGATGTTATCGAGGCCGAGGAACCCTCCCTCGAAGACGTTCTTGCCGAAGCGGTCCTTGCGGTTAACCCACCAGGTGAAATTCAAGAGTAGTTTATTGAAGGTCCCCTTGAGGAATTCGAAGTCGCTTTCGCCGCGGAGTGCCTGCTCGGTGCGGTGCAAAAAAAGCGTCGCGAAAGCGTGGACCGGGGGGTTTACGTCACTGAAGTTCCACTCGTAGGCGGGCATCTGTCCACTGGGATGGAGATAGACGTTCTTGAGCATCATCTTCATTTGATCTTTGGCAAAGTCAGGATCCACTATGGAGAGTGGCAGACAGTGGAAAGCCAGGTCCCAGGCTGCATACCAAGGGTATTCCCACTTGTCGGGCATGGAGATAACATCCTTGTTAAGCATGTGAAACCACTCCGAGTTCCTGGCATTGCGATAACCGGAATGAAGGGGGTTGGAATGGTGCTCTTCCAGCCAGTTATCGCCATCAAAGAAGAAAAACTGTTTACTCCAAAGCATGCCGGCCAGTGCCTGGCGCATGACATTGGCCGCGTCAGCACTGACTTTTGGTGGGGTTATCGACCGATAGAATTCATCGGCTTCTCTCAGACGGTCGGTAAAGATTTGGTTAAAGCCCGTATCGAATGGATTGCCCGTTCGGGCAGGGGAACTGCTGGCAAGCCGCAGTCGGACCACTTCGGTCTGACCAGGGTCAATGGTAACCTGGTAGTGTGCCGCGACCTTCGTCCCCGCTTTTTCTGGACTCACCGCCTCCTTCCGGTCTTTCACCACACAGTCGTTGATTCCATCCTTGACGTAAGGACTCTCGTTCTTTGTCCCAAAAAGAAGCTCGTGGTTGGTTTCGTTCTCGGTAAAAAACAGCGGCACCTCTCCTTCGCAGGAAAGTGTGAATTCACCTATCAGTGGATGAACCGCCGCGACAGCACTCATGCCTTTCGTTTTTTTAATCTGTTTGATAGTTGGTTTTGAAGGTGCCCGGTTGGAAGTTGCGATCCATTCCGACCAATCATTACGGAACCAGAGCGTTGGCAGGAGATGAAGTTCAGCTCGATCAGGGCCTCGGTTGACGGCTGTGATCTGAATCAGGATATCTTCTGCGTCACCCTTGGCGTACTCAACGAATATGTCGAAGTAGCGATCTTCATTAAAGACGCCCGTATCGAGGAGTTCGTACTCCATTTCCTCCCGTGTTCGTCGACCATTCGTCTCCACCAAGTCAGCATACGGGAAGGCCGCTTGGGGATACTTGTAGAGGTACTTCATATAGGAGTGGGTCGGGGTACTGTCGAGATAGAAATAGTACTCTTTCACATCCTCACCATGATTAGCTTCGCTGTTGGTCAACCCGAAAAGCCGCTCCTTGAGGATCGGGTCCTTCCCGTTCCATAGCGCCAGACTGAAACAGAGGTGCTGTTTATCGTCGGAAATCCCGGCGATGCCGTCCTCGCCCCAACGGTAGGTTCGCGAGCGGGATTGTTCGTGAGTGAAAAAATTCCAGGCGTCACCATTAGGGCTATAGTCCTCACGCACGGTCCCCCACTGCCGTTCGCTGAGGTATGGCCCCCACTTCTTCCATGGAATTCCTAACTCCCGCGTTTCATCAAGCCGATTTTGTTCTTTGCCCTTAATGATTTGTTTTGTCACCATGACTCCTCTCCTTTTACATTGAAAAGTTACGGCTACATTCCAGGTAATCCGATGCGGATCAGTCTGGGAAAATCTTTATCTTTATCTGCTGCCTTGGCCTGTGGGTTGATGAGGCTTTTCTTCTTCAGTTCCGCGAAAGGGAGAGCGGTATCCAGCGTCCCCCGTTCGTAGAGCATTTCGTCGAGGTGCCCGTTGACGATCATACGCCAGTCATAGCGAATGTTAGGGTTGAATTGCATGGTGTGACGAAGGATGCTAGTGGTGCAGTTAGTGAGGATGCCCCGATACCATTGAGGATGGGCTTTCAATTCATTCACTTCGCGTAGATAATCAAGCAGAACCTTGCGGGCCATCTCCATAGGGACTTTAAGCCGATAGAGGTAGACATCCTCCCCGATGCGGTAGTTCGTCCGAAGCCGAACCACATCACGTTCGTCGGCCACTATGTAGGTCAACTCAAACTGTTGGAAGAAACCCTTGATCGCCGAGTATGCTTCCCCAACTTCTTTACGGGTTTCAATGGAAAAACAGAGGTAACTGCCGTCCTTGAAACCGAAGCTCAACATAGTATGGGCGATATTGGGCGAACCCCAGTATACGAGGAACATATCAACACTCTGCAATTGATTCAGGTCATAGGTCCGGTCATAGTGCTTGACCGTGAAGTCGGTCTCGGTATTGTAATCGCAGTTACGGACGTTATGGACGATGATCAGGTTCACTCTGATGTCAGCCCAGGGGAGGACTGCCACATCGGACTGCCAGTTTCGTTCGTTGGAGGGTTTGGTCAGGAGAAAGAAAACAAGCACCCCTGAAAAAAGAAAAGCAAAGGTTATCAGAGCCTTTTCCCATGTCCGGGCAAGGACAAAAGCGCCAATGGATGCCAATACAAAGGCTATTGCCATCAACAGGGAGAGGGGAGAGGGAAGCGATGAAAAAAATAATGCCATTCCTCCCCACCCCAAAAACGGTAGGACGAGGAAGAGAGCAATGAGTGATCGCCAGACTCGCATAGAGTATACAGCCTTCAAATGAATGATGAAGCCGCAGGAAAGGCGGGGAATATGCTCAATTTGGCAATAACTCCCCGTTTATGCGCCATTGTTATTATTTTACGACATATCCTCGGCCTTCGAGGCAAGCGCCAAAAGCACGATTATATTCACTTGTCGCCGCGGAATTTGCAGCTGCTTGGCTTTGTTGAGCTTGAGCTTCAGCTGATTTTTTCTGATTCCTTCTCGCCCCTCCAAGCAAGGCCCCGCCGGTAGCCCCAATGGCAGCCCCCTTGCCAGCATCACCCGCGATGGCACCGATAGCAACTCCGGCAAGAGCGCCTTTCGCTGCCCCTCTGACTACTTCGCCTGTCGGGCCTTGGCTAGGAGGAGGGGCTTGAGGCTGGGCCTTCATTGGATCAAAGCCTGTTTGCTGCTTTGCCCAGCTATAACATTCATACTTATCCTTTTCCATCTGCTCGGGCGTCTGCCCCTTGGACGGATAAATGATCGGATCGCCCTGGGCATAGGCAATGGATGCTGACAACAATGATAGTGCCATTGAAAAAACAACTAGCTGCTTGTTCATGCTTTCCTCCTGTAATTATTTTTTGGGCTCAATAGCCCGATCAGTAAAGAATGTGCCAAGATGGTTTCTTTACAGCCAACAGGTTCATTGGTATGGCAATCCGAGATAGAGATAGAAACTGTGGTATCCTTCTTCAGTGAGACCATACCCAAAATACAATGGGCCAATGGGACTGTCCGTGGCCAAGAAAACAGATCCAGACCTGAGCAGTTCGTCTGAGTTGCTCTTAATTAACGGGTTGTCCATTTTGCCCAATTCAAGAGACAAGCCAGCGTACAGTCCGTCGAACATTTCGTAATCAATTAATTTGTTGTAGTACATGAATCGTCCATAGGTCAGGGATTCACCAGTTAGCTGACCGGTGCGGTAGCCAGATTGCCGCAAAAATCCTCCCCACTGATTTTGATCATATGTCGGCAGGGTGCCATCCAACGTGCCGTTGGCAACCCCGAAAATATTGAAGGTATGTTGGCGGTCAATGGTGTACGCGTACATGCCACGCATTTCCCACTTCGTGTAAGTGTCGTCGGCCCCAAGCGCGGAATTGGAGTTGTAGAGGTTGGCGTTAACAAGCCATCCTTTCTGAGGAAAAGCGACACTATCGAGCTTATCCAACTCGAGCCTGGCAATAAAAGCTCCCTCGGCAATGTTACCCTCCACTGGAGCCAAGTTTGGTGCACCGATTGCCAGAGATGGATTGAGTATTCCTCCCCTGACACCCACTCGCAACTGACCGTATGGTTCAATATTGCGGCCGAGATCAAGCCCAACCCGGTAACGGTCCATCTCATAACGGGCGATTCTGTTGTCATCCGCATAGATATCCGTTGAGTTTTGCTTAAGCTCGAGTCCGGGTGCCACAAAATAATCGTGCTTCATGTCAATTGGCTGATAGAACTCACTCGCAAAACGGTCGACATGGCCGAGTTGGATATCGGAGACCCACTCGGCTCCGAGAGAGTTGAGCCAATTTTTTCTAAACCGCCCCTGAAGCGTAAAGTTGGCATTCCCCTGAAAATCGCTGTCCAACCCAATCCCGGAACGAAAATAATTCGGCCCCCATGACTTTTCGATCGCTTCGATCCCCAGGATACGTTGTCCGTGATCTTCAAGAATCTTATAGTTGAGATGCTCGAAATCACCAGTGCCATAAATTCTTCGCAGATCGTTATCAATCTCGCTCTGAACGATAGTCTTGCCGGGTTTAGTCTCCATCAGACTCTGAGCGTATTCCGGATTGACATTCTTCAGATTTTCAAAACGAATTTTTTCAACCGGTCGAAAATCCTGCTCCGTTAATTTCGATAAATTTTTACGGTATATTGCATATTGTTCGGGCGGCAAACTCAGCCGGGAAAGTTTGTCCGCCGCCTTGCGCGCCGCAGCCTCACCGATAGGAAGCGTTTTTACCAGGTGATCAAAGTCACTGGTCGCAAAATCTCCCAACTCAGGGGAGATGAGAATGTCAGTAGTTTTTAGCGATGCAATTGCAGCCTGAACATTCTGTTCGGTCAGAATACTCAGCATCTGTCCTGCAACACCGAGAAGAGATCCCAGTTCTTCACGCTTCAAGAGGGGTGTGCCGACATTAACGGCAATAATGATATCGGCACCCATGGCTCGGGCGACGTTCACCGGCAAGTTATTGACCAGCATGCCATCGACCAGCAATTTTCCATCAATCTCGGTAGGGGCAATGGCCACCGGTACCGACATGCTCGCCCGCATCACATTAGCCAGTTCGCCCTTGTCAAAAATTACCTCCTGGCCAGTCTCAAGGTTCGTGGCCACGGCACGATAGGGGATTGGCAACTTATCAAAATCGCGGAACCCCGGTGCTGTAATCTTACGCAATACCGATTCGAGCTGTACACCAGAGACCATCCCTTTGGGGAGCACATTCCCACCCAAACTGTTTATACCAATTTCTGGGCTGAACAAAAGGCTGCGATCCTCCTGCTTGCGCCGAATCTGCAACTCCTCACGTGGCGGCGCATCACGAAACAAGGTGTTGGTGGAAAGTTCACCAAGCAGCTTTTCCATGTCGGTCACGCTGGTCCCGGACGCATAGGCCGCCCCAACAAGTGATCCCATGCTGGTGCCAACTATGTAATCGATCGGCACTCGATACTCTTCCAATACCTTTATGACCCCGACATGAGCTGCTCCCCTTGCGCCACCACCGGAAAGGACAAGAGCAATTTTAGGTCGTTTGCCTTGCCCTGGAGAACCGGTTGGCGCTTCAGCCTTGGCTTGCAGTGACAACATGGTAATCGCCAGGGTCAGAGAAAAGAGGATGTGGACCGGTCTGTGAGCAAATCGTATAGCCATGAGTTCCCTTCTGTTAACTAGTTATGTTGTCACAAAATATATAAAAAATAGAATGATCTGAGAGGCAAAATTTGGCAGGCGGAATTATCCGCAGTCAATCCCTAGACCCTTTCTATCTAATTATTTGGTTGAGCAATCATTTTCACCGGAATATTACTGTAAAAAAACTGGCATACTAAGCAAGAGTATTTTCGGATAATCATTGGCCGAAAGCAACAATTATATTTATGCCTAATGAGATATCTCCCATAGTTTCTTATCAACTCAATTGCCCGGATCTTTATTCCCTTTCAGAGTAGGAAAAACTGGCTCAACGATCATTACCGGCAGTTTGACGGTGCGCTCGATGATACCGATAAGTTCTGAGCCAATGGCGCCAGGAGAAATGAAATCCATTTTGATATCATTCACCGTTCCACCAATTCTCACCGGCAAAGCCGTAAGGTTCCCACCCAGAACTCGTCCCAAAAAAGGAGCCCCCTGAACGATGCGGTCAACTGTGTGCAGTGGCGCCACCAAGCCCTTCACATGGAGACTCCCATCGTCAAGATGGATCTGGCCGCTGGCACCAATATCGACAAAATCAGATGAGAGGGTGCCAAGCTGGAGAGCAAAGACAGGTCCTTGAAGTGTGCCGGTAGCAGTAATGTCGCTATATGCGATGGCCCCCCGTTCAATATTGGGCAGAGTATTCCGAAAATTCCCCGTAGTGTTGACCATCTTAAGAGTTTTTGACATCAGATTTGAGCGGAGGATATACCCTTTTGTTGCCGATACGGTTACCGGCCCCTGCAGCCAGTCGGCAATTTTATCGACGGCACCTTTACCCTTCAGGTTGGCATCAAGGGAAAAGGTGCCAGTAACATCTAACTCATGATCCGTCAGACAAAGTGCAGAGGGTTCAAGGTCAATATCTTGGGCTGAGAGCTTGATGTCTGCCTCAGCTCCGCCAGCAGTCACCGCAAAAGTCCCTTGCGATGAAATGCCGCACAGGACGCTCTTTTTCAAGGCGATGGTGAAACCGCCTTTCTGCAGCGACATGATGGCGGAGAAGGGACTCAATGTGTATTTGCCGAAGTGAAAAGCTTTTGCCTGGCCCTTTATAGTGCCGAGCACCGGCGGATCTTCCAACCACGAACGGCCAGTCGTTTGTGTTCCCACCCCAGTTGGCTGGGAGAGTTGTTTTATCACCCTCCAGTCCAAGACCTCTGCAGCAACATCAAGGTCGACCGAAGCCTTAGACAATGCCGAGGAAACGGTACCTCGGACGGACAACCTCTCATCACCCAACAAAATTGTGGAGGCAACTATGGTAATTTTCTTCTCTGCTCCTTGCACATTTATTTCCTTGACCACCAAGGGGACATCCCGCTTCCATGGCACGGGCATATCGGTCAATGTCATGTTTCCCACAAACGTCGCATCGACAAGATTGGCGCGGGGAACCCGGAAGCGACAGTCACCCTGAAGCCTCGCCCCGGGGAAATGGTTCTCAGGAAGAATGGCATCCAATGTTTTCCCTGAGAGTTGTCCCTTGAAGCTGCCGCTGACCTCTTCTTTGCCGAATGAAATACTTGCCGTCGCATCCGATATGTCATCTTTGGTTTTCAGGTCACGAATTACGACTTCGTTATCCGTCTTGAGCAACTCAAAAGAGACATTAATTTTTTCTGCCAGGCGCACATTCCCAAGAATCGACGTAGCCATCCCCTTTTCCCAGGAAAAAGATGATTTTTGTATTGTGATCGGCTCTCGGATCATCAGAGCTTGCGGGAGCTTTGCGCGCTGCCATTGCAACAACCACGCGCCAAGCTGAGGGCCAATCTCCCCTTGTAGCGAGATTTCTGCCTTTTGGAGAGCGCCAGAGGAAGACGTGGCAAATTCACCTGACGACGAGGCAAGCATGCTGTCAGCTACTCGACACGAGGCGTCCTGGACGGACACTCTTCCTGGCACAGCATGGAAAGCACCGGTTAAGTTGTTGACATTGCCGGGCAGAAAGGGCGTTTCAAGGCGACACTGACGGGCCTCGCCCTTCAGTGTGTATTGCCACTCCCTTGGTTTACGCAGGGGTCCTTTGAGGGAGAGCGAGGAAACAGCAAGGACCCCCGAGGCCTTTCGTACTTCTTTGGCAGTCGATTTCATCGGTTCAACAGAGGTAACCCAGGGATACAGTTCTTCCAGATCGAACACACCTTGGCCGTGATCAATGGTGAAAGGATACGGTTTGGTCATGCCAATCTTTGCCGTAACTCCCGAGAGAGAGGATTTGCCGAACGTTCCAGCGACATCCATGATCTCAACGCCCTGTTTATCCAGGTGCATCTTCCCCTCTGTTACTGTCAATGGGACTGGGAACGTTTTGGTACGGACCGAAAACTCCATATTGGAAAGATCTATTTGTCCATTGAGTTCGTTAAGGCGCTCCCCCATAAGCAAACGTCCCACGATCCTTCCCTTTAGGTTCATACGATCCAATTCCTGCTGCAAATTGCCTTTAGGCAGAAGGTTTACCCGTTTCAGCAGTTCTGGGACTTGTCCGACATCAGCCTCCACAGTCAAGTCGGCATGGAATGGATCTCCGTTGCCGTTGAGCCCGATCTGCAACTTGCCTTGGCGGCAGCGATGATTGTCAAGCGAAGCTTCTATTTTGCTCGCAGAAAGAATCTTACTGGATATTGCAAAATTGCCTGCAACATCGAGAAAGTCTAGGCCTAACTTCGGGATGGCAACATTTCCATTGAGGAGCTCGCCGGACAGGTCAAGATGATCGGGATCAACGAGCTCCGCATATGTCATCCCGGATGAGTTAAGGGTCAGAGATGGAATCACCCCGGCCTGCAATATTTCGAAGACCCTATGGATCAGTAGCACGTCATCGCCTAGTCTAAGAGCAGCCCTTCGAAATTCGGGAATATCTATGTCATCTCCTGTTACGGTTATCCGTCTGGCCCCTGTTGTTCGGTCTTGCTGATAGGTACCGGACAGACTTCGCAACGGTCCATGAAAGGTCAGCTCCTGGAGCTGGACAGAAATTGTTTTGGGGTCAAGCGTGAGGGCCGATTGAAATCCTATTTCTTGAAGGGCTAAGGTCCGTTCACTCTTGGCAAGGACAATCGCAGGCAAAGAACCAGCAATGGAAATCCGTGCTTGGTTGAGGTTCTGAATATCAAGGGAAGAGGTAATGTCAACATCTCCCTCTGTTATGTGTACCCCCGGGATTATCCTCGAGAGTGCTGGCAAGGCCGCTAGAGAAAATTGGCGGACTTGGAGGGAGCCGTAGCCACTCATCGATTCGGGATGCAGGAGAAGGGAAGCGGATAAAGAGTGCCATATTTCTGAAGAGCACTTCAGATCTGCTTCAAGTTGCTTCGGTGATAACACTAAGTTGAGGTTGATGTCGTTAATGGAAAATTCGGTGTTGTCTTTAGTTAACTCGAGACGACCCTCTTCAACCCCGATTACCAATCCAGGCATAAAAGCAGTTAATTGTCGGACAAGTGCTACGCCCTGTTGCTGGATGGACTCAATGGTTGTAGCGGTTTCTGCTTTCTTTGATAACTCAAGAGTGAACGACGGTTTGCGCAGGTTGATCTGTGAGATTCGGAAGGTTCCTTTGAACAGCGGCAGTATTTCCGGATGCATGGCAACGGCATCGATCTGTCCTCGGATCTTGCCAGACATGCCAAAGTCAACATGGTGGAGTGAAAGCTGCGGAATGGGTAGAATGCGTATTTGGGCGCCAGCATAGCGAACGCTAAGGTCTGCCCCGGTAACTCGCTGTAACAAGTTAACCGCCTGCGTTTGAATCGCATCAGTTTTGAGAATTGAAGACGCAAAAAAAAAGAGCCCGACGACAAGGAAAATAACCGCCCAAAAGACTCCGGCAAGGAGCAACATAACTTTCTTGCGCTTAGTCATGACAAAGAATTATAGCGCCTGGAGCCACTTGTGGCCGGTTTTGAGTACTGATGACTGGTGCTTAGGTGCTGCCCAGGAACGGTTGTGAGACAACTATCTCGCCCTATCACATTGCGTGCCTTTGGGGGATGATTCCTGTCACGGCATGTTGAGGACGATGAAGACGAAAGACTATGACGGAACCGGCGGATCATTTTTTCCCTGTGGTCCGCCGGTTCTGCACGCATGAGCAACGAGCCGGTTGAGCGGCGGCAGATTGCCGTCCGTTACAACCGGTACTGGCAAAAATGCTATTTCACCAGTTCGATCTCGCTCAGTTTCCAGGTCTTATCGAACCAAGGCTCAAGCGGGCCGTAAAGCCGGAACAGCATGTTCCAGCCCTTGCCGGGGATGGTCTGAATCCAGTTGCGTTCCATGCCGGCTGGGGCCTTTGGCCCAAAGTAAACATCCACTGAGCCCTCCGGGTTGACTATCAGACCCTTATCCAGACTGCTCACTTGGGGAAAGTCTTGATCGGTCTGAAGCATGGAACGGGTCTGGTTGTCATACACAATCGCTGACCAGAAATTCTTTACTGGAACATTGGGCAGTACCCGCAACCGATAGGTCTTGCCCCCGTCCAGAGGATTGCCCTGTGAATCGACGATCCCGACGGCATATTGGGAGCCTTTCCCCACCATCTTGGCTTCCATGGCCGGCGTCACGCCTGTGGCATAGAAGTAAAAGAATGCGGCGGCATCGAGATAGGCTACACCGGGCTGTGTCTCGAACTTGTATCCGCCGAGCCATTGCCGCCAGGTGCTGTTTGGGTAGTAGAAGGCCTCAGCTATGCGACTCTGGTAGGTCAGCGTCCGCGCAGTGGCATCACCCACGGCCGCCGCATCGGTCAGTATTTTCCTCATACGATCGTCAGGTGTGAACGGCTTGCCCTTCTCGATGCCGATCGAGGCAAAGAATCCGAGTGTGACCGGATCAAGCGACTTGACAGGTTCGTTTTGCACGACGTAATTGAGTAACTCCCAGAAACGGTAGTCCGCTGGTGCCACCGTGGAGAAATCCCGGTTGGACACGTTGACGAAGGTGTTGGCCGGTGGATTGGCCGCCTGCGACAAGGGGTAGACGCGCGTGTTCTTATACAGGCTCTCAATCGCGGGCTTGATGTCCCCTTTCACTGGCATATTCCGCCAGACGAGGATGGACTCGAACGTAGGAACGCGTACGACCATGTACCCCCTGGGCACTTCACCTTTGTACCCCGGAGGAAGCAGCAAGTACTTGCCGCCCTTGCCCTTGTCCGGACCGACGATGCCGATATCGGTCACATACTTGAACCAGAAGTCATCGATCATGCCCAGCGTCATGGGTGGCACTTCGGCCACCTGCGGACCGTCATGCAGATTAATCCAGATCCAGGTGTAGGGCGTAGTGGCGTTCGGCGTCAGAAAGAGCGACCGTGCATTCAGGTTATTTTCAAACGTCGGGATAGTGACATTCGCGGGGCCTACACTCAACAATCCCTCGCGTAGCCCTGCCATGTTCACGGGTGCCAATGCCAGCAAGTAAGCCTGGACCGCGCGTTGGAAGTCGAGGTTGTCGTAGACCTTCTCGACCGTCGCCTTGTCAGGAAATCCATCAAAGAAGTTTAGTGTACCCAGCCGAGTTTCGACCTTATCCGGGATCGCGATGCCGGGCGGAATGTCTGTGGCCATCTTCATCTTTGGTGCGGGCTGGGCCTGTGCAACAGTTGCGCCGATCATGAGAATGAGCATTGCTGCCCAAAGGTTTGTCCTGTATTTGAATCTCATCGGAACCTCCATTAGGTCTTTAGATACGAGGAGTGCTCTTGCCAGCCAACAATCTAGTTTACCGGAAACATTGGGTCGCCCCGACCGGCATTACTGAAAGTCTTTCGGCATAGGCGGGTCTAGATCAATCTGGACATTACTTTGCCGTTTTGGTTTGGCCTTCGTCTAGTTTGGCGCGCAACCGTTTGGCATAAATTTCAAGTCGCTTGCCAACTTCTTCCCATGTCAGCTTCGTATTTGCCTGGTCTTCGCCCAACGGCTCAATCAATGCGAAAATCTGCTCGTTTGTTTCGCCATCCAAAAGCTCGGCTTCAATGGTTGCTTGGTTCAATTCCATGCGCAAGCCGGCAAGATTTGCTGCTGTTGTCATCACCAGACCGATGGGGGTGTATCCCAACAGCCCTCTTTTTTTATTTTTCATAAAAACGTGGGTAATGGCCAAACGAATTCCTAACACACCTTTTCCTGGGGTGTTCACTACCGGATAAGCCGGCTCAAGTTCTTTGGTCAGAACCTGCCGCAAAGTATCTGCAATGGCCTTGGACTCATCCACACTGAGGCCCTTATATTTCGAATCCTCGTCAACCCAGATTTCGATAGGATCAATAAGCACCTTGGTATAGGCGGATGTATCAACGCCGGGTTTACGATACACCAAAGCTCCAGGGCTGTTGGCATCGCTGGTATAGGCCGGGCTACCACTGATGAAAGAGGATGGATTTCCTGCGGTGGCCCAGGTTGCAGTTGCAATCATCGACATGAATACGACACCAAAAATAAGATTTTTTTTACCAGCCATGAGCACCTCCTGTGTTGAAATATTGTATGTTATGTCGCCAGCCAAGGGAATTGATGAATTTTGGGCGTTCAAATCATTTGGGCTGTATGCGAGTGATCTTGGATCCTTGAAGGCCGATTCCTGCCATTAACCCTTTTTGACTGAAAAAGAAGGCATAAATACCCTCCTTGGCAGTGGTGGTTGATAAATTTCGGGCCACCCCTTCGTCTACGACGACGATGTTTGGTCCTACGCCAAGTTCCCAACCTTCGCTTTTGTCGAGATACCGAATTGCATCATCGTCCATAAGAAAAAGGGCATAACCAAATTTTTGCAGACCAGCCTGCAAACCATAGGAAGCAGCTACGGAGTTGAAATAGCCGGAAATCTTTCCTTTTTCCACTAGAGCACCTTCGCCGTATTGGCCTCCAATAATAAGTCCACCCTTAACGATACTCGGAAACACCAAAATTGCCTTGGCTACTTTTGAGAGTTCTTTGGCCGTCGGAGAAGCGGCATAGAGATTTTTCAGTGCTGAATTGACATTTTGCCTGATTTGAACGGCAGTTTCAGCCATGACCGGCTTAGCCGTAAGCGAGATTACACAAACGAACAGTATCACTATCATCGGATGGAGTAACTTGATCATCTTATTCATGGTTGCTTATCCTCATCTGAAATTAATAATTAAATGTATCTCATCATAACTGTTGCGAAAAACCTTTGGCTGATACCTTTTCATCCTAAATTGCGAATAAAAAATGTAATGACGTAATTTCTCAATCCTCTGTCCCGCCTCAATATATTTTTTCATCCACCCTCATTTTCAATGAAAATGCCAACAGCTAAATTTTTTGACAAGCATCGATCTCAATGTGCGTATTTTTTTTGCTAGGTTACTGAACCATCAACAAACAATATAATATTGGAACAAGGTGGATAAATTCAAAAAATAGTAATTTTAAAATTTAAATAACATTTTATTCTCGCATCGGCTAGGTAATTATACTATATAAATACTGTAAGTACACAAAAAAAAACCTAGCAAGTTTTTACTTAAAATCCCTAAAATTGGTTAGCTCTGACCTCTAACAAAAGGAAACCCTACTAATGTCTTCAATTGCACGTAATTTATGTTACCTGGCCCTCTTTTCGTTAACCGCCGCAAGCATGATTGCTTGCGCTACCGCAACACCTGAATCAGGCAGTCT
>JAQUKQ010000080.1 GCA_028718985.1 Desulfobulbaceae bacterium
TTTTGAGTGACCTAAAGAAGACTACACGTTGCTGTTTGCGATGGAGAGGAGGTGATGGTCTAGGCGGGATGAGATTCTTTTTTGTCGAGATCCATTCTGTCAGGAAGCGTTGCTTGTTGACTTCGAGACGAGCCAATGCCTTGATTATGACTCGATACTTATTGATGAGATGAAATTTGAATCTGAAGTGAGGCCGATTGCGAGGGGCCTGGCAACTGGCCCCGAGACTAAAGAGCGTATTTGTGCGTGGGTTGACAGGGAGTAAACGATGTGGGTACGGCATGATATTTCCTCCAGGATGGGGATAGGCACACGGCCTTCATCCCCTCGGTACCCTGGTGGAAATGAGTGGTCAGGTCACCTGTGGAGAGGAGGGGAGAAGGTTGCGGTGCAATAGAGTACGGCCCGTCCAGGGCCGTTCGCGTTAAAACGCGTTTTTCAATTGCAAGGTATTCGTAAGGGCATGGTCGTCATTATCTGTTTGGCTCGTTTTAGGGTCTAAATTATACGGGATAGTATCTATCCGCAGGAGGCAGGCCTAATGCAATTTTTTACGCTAGTCAGGCCGAGACGCGGTGCATAATCCACGGAAACTTTCTGTTTGTCAAACTATTTTTGTCTCAGGCAAGGATACAGTTGGGGTTGCCTTTTGCTGCAGTGGGTACCGTTCAGCCATCTGTTGCCTGCTGAACGGTACCCACGAAGCACCGACTTTTTGGAAAAAACAGCGAATCAGACTTTGTAAAAATCTTCCTTTTCAGCGCCACACTTCGGGCAGACCCAACCATCGGGTAGATCGGCAAAGGCCGTCCCTGCTTCGATGCCAGTTTCATCATCCCCTACAGCCGGGTCATACACATAGCCGCACGGACACTCGTATTTATCCATAGTTCCTCTCCTCGTTGTTTTTTTATAATTATGGTTAGTAACGGCACTTAGATCGTGCTTTTGAGCAGGTATTGTCGAGTTTTTTTAGCTCGCGCTCTGTTTGTGTCAAGACTTGGTGATTAGTCTATGCACTCCATTAATTTGCCGCAGCACAGAGGTACACTGTCACCGGCCTTGACATTCATGTACTTATTGCAAATCGCACAGGTGTAGGTGGTATCTACTACCGCTGCTTGATCAGAAAAAACAGTTTTTGCCGATCCCCCTTCGATGACGAAGCTGAGCTGGTTCTTCTTGGTAGGAATATATTCACCAATCGGAGCCAACGTCTTACTGTCACCGGCACAGTCAATAATTTTGCGCCACAAAATCTCCATGCAGGCAGTCTCTTCAGCGGTTTCAGGGGAAAAATCAACCACATTCTTGTCCATCGTAATCTTCATCGTTACCCTCCATTCTAGTTAAATGAGAAATATTCCTATTTAAGTAATCATATCCTATTGTGATTGTCAATACCAGAGAGGCTCAATAAAGTCCATCTTCTCGGATAAATGCTTTTGCGCTGGCATATCCTGTTGCTTGTGCAGCAACTCGCCGTATTTCGTCTTTGCTGCCATTGGCAAGAATCCCCTGTGAAATCTTTCAGTGAACGAGTTGTTTGTTTCGCTCGTAGTCAAAGGTTGTGTCGTGGGGCGGGGTGTGACAGCCTTGACAGAGAGAGGCTTCTGGCCTGCTGCTTAAGGGGTTGTTATTAGGATCTTTGACATGACGGTTGCCAGGACCATGACAGCTTTCGCAGCCAACACCACGCCGATTTTCTGCTACTGTCAGGCTCTCGCCTGCTTGTTTCATGCTGACACCAGTCACATGACATGGCAAACAATTGGTGTTGAATTGCTGTGCTTTGTTTGTCAGGGTCGCATAGGCCGCTGCATGTTTGGTTTTCTTCCAGGATGAAAATTGCTCGGCATGACAGGGGACACAGGCCTGGGAGCCGAGGTAGGGGGAATCGTTGGCGGTGAGCATCTTGGCCTTTTCAGCCCCGAGCTTATTGATGGTGCGGTCTAGTTGGCCGAACAAATCGACAATTGCCTTCTCGCCTGGCAGGCTCTCTTCGATGGTGATACGACGGTCGCGGTAGGAGGATGGCTCTCCTCCTGTATCCTCTTTTGATGCAATGCTTTCGGTCAACCCCGCCATTTCAGTGCGCAGTATTTTCTCACGGTCGAGCAGCAGATGATAGCTCTTGAGCCGTTCAGGTTGATCACGGAGGGCACTTTCCGGGTCTTTGTCTTGCCGGTACTTGCTGAGTTGCCAGAGCAGGCTGTCCAAGGCGGCTTTTTTCTTGCGGAGAGACTCCTCTCTTTTATCTCCCCACTGTTTACTCGCTTGCCAGTTGATATCCATAACGCCAATCTGTTGGCCTTTCGGCATGGTGCTGACCAGGAGGGTATTGTTGATCTCAATCGGTGGGCGAGAGGCACCCCCAGTTGCATCGTTTGATTGGATGATCAGGTGAATAGAATGGTAGGTCTCGGCGATGCGTTGATTTTCAGTGCCGGGAAGATTAGAGAGAAGGATGAACATGTCCGTCGTGCTCGAGAGTTGGTCAAGCAGGGCTGGCAAGACCTCTTCCCAGGGGAGAATCGTTGCATCACTTTGGGGAGGTAGAGATGAGGTGCCGGTCAGCCCGATGACTGAGGCCGTAATACTGCCGACTTGCAGGGTAATGCTGGGCTGGAAGATAGGTTTTCTGCTGGTGGAGGTGACAAGGTTTGCGCTCAGCCAGCTGAAAGAGGCTTCGCGCGTCAGGTCGCGGAGAAAGTCGATGCCGGCGCTTAGATCCAAATCGCCAACGGCGACGGCCTGATAGCCGCTGAGGGCATAGGCTCGGACAAGCGCTTTGGCTGTCATTTTCTCTTGTTCGCTTTGGCTTGGGTTTAATGTCGACTCCTTGAATAACAGGTTTCCTGCGTCAAGAGTCAGATGGGGTTTCGCGTTGTCAGCAGCGATCTTATGGAATTGGAATCCTTTTTTTGATAGGCCTCCCAGTTGGTTACTCTGGCAGCCGCAGGGCTCTGTTTCCCCCTGCACATCATTTGAATAAAAGATCGTTATGTCACGGCCTGTGGGGCCTGCAAGTGCGGTTTGTCGGCATAATAGGGAGAACATAATGAGCAAGGCAAGTCTTTTCATGATGATCTTCTGCTCCACCGTCTGGATGGGGCTGGATGATTAAATGGTGATTACACTGTCGGCAAGCTGCATGCCGGTGACAATGTCGAGCATATTGGTTGTCTCCCCCACTTGTTTTTTATCTAATAAGTTGAAGTGAGTCAAGCAGGTACCGCATACCAGGATCTGGATCCCTTCCCCTGCCAGTTCATGCAAAATGGGCAATGCTTCGGCACCGATAGTCGTTAAGGTAACGCCGTTGTTGATAAAAACAAGGCGCCAGAGGTCAGGTCCCATCTCTTTTAAGGTTTTGAGAAAATTCAGCAGAAGTCTCTCCCCTAAGGCGTCATCTCCATGTCCCATACGGTCGGTTCCGACCAGGACTAAGATTTTTTTTGTGCCGGGCTCTCGTGTTGCGCTTGATAACAGTTGCCGGGAAGAAGGGGCAGGGCACGTTTTTGGCGGGCAGGTGGCTTTGCTTGTCATGTGAAATCCTTTTACTGCTTGTGGGGGTGGGTGGTATCATCCAGGAAAGAAGGATAAAAATGGACACTTGTGTAAGAGTACGTTACCTTGAGCAGCAGGTATTTTTGTTTACGTTCAGGTTTATCTCGCAGCTAGAATGACAGGGAGAACACTATGTCAGATATCGTTCGATTCGGCATTACGATCACAGACGATCTTCTTTCGCGTTTTGATGATTTGATTGCCCAAAAGGGGTATGTCAATCGGTCCGAAGCAATCAGAGATCTTATCCGAAATTCGCTGGTTGACAATGACTTGACCAATGACGACGAAGAGGCAATCGGCACTATATCAATGGTTTACGATCATCACACCCGAGATCTTGCCGATAAATTGACCGAGCATCAGCACTCTCACCACAAGGAGATCATCTCGGCACTGCATGTGCACCTTGACCACCACCACTGTTTGGAGGTCGTTGTTGCCAATGGCCGGGCCAGTGCCATAAAAAAGCTGGCTGACGAACTGATCGGCACCAAAGGAGTCAAGCATGGTAAACTCATGATGACTACCACCAGCAAAGGGCTTGGCTGAAGAGTTCCGGTATGTTTTGCGTGTTCGTCGGCCGCCGACGTCACAAAGCTGGTGTGTCGGCTACGCCAGGAGATAAGTAGCGAGCGGCGGAGTGTGTGGACCGAGGCGGGAGGGAAGGTGTTTCTGTATTGGCCTTAGTGCTTGGGTGCCGCGTGCCTCTCTCCTGCTCGCCGGTTTTCTTCCTGCGCCTTGCGGAGGGCATCAAACTCTGCTGCAGGGAGGGGTGTGGCGGAGGGTTGTTTGGCCAGTTCGAGTGCCTTGGAAAAAGATTTGTCTGCGGCCGAGGAATCGTTCAGCAGCACATAGGCTTGCCCAAGATGGTAATGTACCATAACGTCCTGGGGGGCAACTCCGATCGCCGCTAAAAATTGTGCCACAGCCTCTTTTGCTCTGCCCGTATTGGTCATGACCAAGCCTAAACCATCCAAGGCATTGAAATTGGCAGGGTCTGTTGCTAGCACGGTACGTAACTCGGCTTCCGCCTCTTTGAATTTCTGCTTGCGGAACAATACCATGGCCAGTTTGTTCCGCACATCAACCTTCTCTGGCTGAAAATCCAAAAGAATCTGATACTCCATCTCCGCTACGGCATCTGGCATAGTATCCGTCACGTGGCACCATGCATGTGCCGGAGTTAGCGCAGCAGCGACGATCAGTGCTAAGAAAAAGGCGCAGAACCTTACTCTCGTCCTGCCAACCCTCTCCTCTCTTTGCGTCATCTTCGCTTTGAACATTAGACCCCGGAGGCTAAACCCTGGAGAGAGTGATACAGGGTGTACGCGCCAATCAGGGTAATGATGACGGCACTGAGAATGCCCATGCGGCGGCTAAATTCCTGATTGCCTGCAATTTGTTCGGTCAAGCGACCGGCATGGGAGAGGACGACCCCGATGATCATCATCACCGCTCCCAAGCCCACTGAGAAGAAAATGGCCATGGTCAAGCCCTGGGCTATACGACCGGCCGCGATGGCAGCAAGCAAGGTGGCAATCGCAGCCGGGCAGGGTACCAGACCGCCAGAGATCCCCAAGACCAAAAGGTTCCACTTGTTGTAGGGGTTTTTGACAGCGACTGGAGAGGGCTTTGTGTGGTGATGCCCATGCCCTGCATGATGACTGTCGTGAGAGTGCCCATGATGGTCATGCGTGTTGTGGTCGTGGCTATGGGCGGCATGATGGTCGTGATCATGGTGATGCCCTTGGCCCGCAGGATGTTGATGGCCGTGGCCTGCGTCGTGGTCGTGGCCATGATTGGAGTCGTGGTCATGCGTGTGGCTTGCAGTGGGCGTGGGGCCATGGTGATGCCCATGCCCGAAGAGATGGAAATGGTGCCCGCCATTTCCTCCCAGGCGTTGTTTCAGCATCCAGATGCCAACTGCCAGGATCAGGGCGGAGGAGCCAAGGCCAAGCCAGGCGTGCAGTTGGGTCTCTGAATAGGTGTGCGACAGGATCTTAGCGACAATTCCCAGCAGGATGACGCTAAAAGTGTGGGTGAAGGTGACGATCAGGCCAAGCAAGACCCCATCCATGGCTCGACCACGGGTGCCGATCATGTAGGCCGCAATCAGGGTTTTGCCGTGACCGGGCTCAAAGGCATGTAGGGCGCCGAGGGCAATGGCGCCAAGGTAAAGCATGATGTCTTGTGGCATGAGGACTGATCTCCAGAATAAGTGATTAACATGAGCTTTTGTTCTACCATAAAATTGCAATAAAGCAAAAGCCGCACTTGAAAAATACTGCTAGCCAGGAATGTTTTTTGAGTGTAGCGAAGAAACCTCGTTGCTGAGATCGGGTCGATCAGACTTTGCTCAGTAAGGCAATGCACTCGATATGGCAGGTTTGCGGGAACATGTCAACTGCCTGGATTTTACGGAGATGAAAGCCAAAGCCATGCAAGTCCTTGAGGTCGCGGATCAAGGTGGCAGGATCGCAAGAGATGTAGACAATTTTCTTGCTCCCGAGATCGCCAAGTAAGGGGAGGATTTCGCGGCAACCATGGCGCGGGGGATCGAGCAGGATGAGGTCGAACTGTTCTGTTGTTTTTTTGAATTCGCGGATTGCCTCCAGGGCATCGGCCCGTAGGAACAGACAATTTTGCAGGTGATTATCTTGGGCGTTATTTTTTGCCCCGCGGATGGAGGAGCGTTGCAGGTCAGTACCGACTACCTTCCGGGATTTTAAGGCCAAGGGGAGAGAGAAATTGCCCATGCCGCAGAAGAGATCGAGCACCGCATCTTCTTGGCCGACTTCGGCCCATTCCAGGAGCTGGCCGATCAAACGTTCGTTTTGTTGTTGGTTGACTTGGCAGAATCCACCGGCTTCAAAGCGAAAAACGAGCTCTCGCCCTGCCAGATTCTTCGGTAATGCGAAGGCGAGATGCTTTAATGCCACCTCGTTTGCTTCGTTGGCGATGAAGGGGCCGCTCATGACAAACCCCTCTCCCGCAAGCCATACTGCCTGTACGCGCTCTATCGTTTCGGCGAGTGAGGTCGCGGCCTGTTGGTCTGCGGCGCGTGGCTTTCGCCGCAGGCGGACAATAACTTCGACTTGGTCTGTCAGTGGACTCAGCAACAGTTCAAGGGCTTCGGTGTGGGGCAATAACTTCTGGAAAGCTGCAATGGCACGGAATCTCCCCAGGACGTCGTTGAGCGGTGCCGCCGCCAGTGGACAGGTCTCGATGTCGACTACGGCATGGGAGCGACGTTCAAAAAAGCCGATTCGGCCGCTGTCATCGACCTGCAGGCGGATTCTTTGCCGATAGTGGAAGGGGGCTGGGCTGGCAAGGGCGGGCTGGAAGATTGACTCGAGATGTTCCGCTGACCACTCCTGATTGCCGCTCAGCAGGTCACGGAGGATGCTCTCCTTGATGGCGAGTTGGCTTGGATAGTCACCATGCTGCAGGTGGCAGCCGCCACAGCTCCCAAAGGAGGGGCAGGCAGGTTTGACGCGTTGAGGTGAAGGGGTTAGGACTTCGAGCAGCGTTGCTTCGGCAAAGCTCTTTTTCCTCTTCTCGATGGCAACGACGACCTTTTCGCCGGGCAGCACGAAAGGGATCATGATCAGCATGCCATCGGCGAGTTTGGCAAGGCCATGACCACCGGTGATGATCTTGTCAACAGTTACAGTATGGCGGTTCTTTGCGGGCAAGGAGTTTTCCGTAGAGAGGGAGGTATTAGGCTAGACCAAGGCGAGGGGGCTTTTCGGCATTGGCTGGAGGGCATGGTTCTCTGTCGAACAGCGTAAGCGGTGAGCGATCACAAGGTTCCTGGGGCGTCCGGTGATCGCTTGCCTTCAATCGTAGATGAGCACGGTGTAACGGGAGAGGATCTCTTCGGTCTCTTCATCTAGGATGTCCGCGACTTCGTGGATATGGAACTCATGGGAGCACTCTTGACAGCGCATCCGTACCCGTCGGCACGAACGGGCGACCTCCAGCTTGCCTTGACATTTTTTACACAGCATCATAGCACTTTTTCAGATCTGCAAGGGATGTGGTCAATGGGCGGAAAATTAGCCCAGGAGCTCGGCCTTGGTGAAGATCGCCTTCAGCGTGTATCCCGCTTTCGCTAAAGTCTCTTCCCCGCCTTCCTGGCGATCGACCACCGTGATGACCATGCCAACCTTGTAGCCTTGATTCTCTACCCGCTCAATAACCTTGAGCAAGGTGCCGCCGGTGGTGACGACATCTTCCAGCAGAGCTACCCATGCCCCTGTCGGGATATTACTCTGGCCTTCGATATAGGCTTCCGTGCCGTGCTTCTTGGATTCTTTGCGGACAATAAAGGCGGGGATTGGGTCTTTTTCGAGAAAGCTGACCAGTGAGGTGGCGGTAACCAGTGGGTCAGCGCCGAGGGTCATGCCGCCGACTGCGCCGATTTTGTTAGGGAAGGTTTGGATAGCTTGCAGGATCAACTTGCCGCAGAGATAGGCTCCTTCGGCATCAAGAGTGGTTTGTTTGCCATCGACGTAAAAATCAGACTCGCGACCGGAGGTGAGCTTGAAGGTACCTTTGCGGTATGATTTCTGTAACAAAATTTCTTTTAAACGCTGTTTGTCTTGTTGCATGGGTTTGGGAGGGTAAGGGTTATGGGAGAGGGTTATAGTTTTGTGAAATAGTGGCGCAGATTAGCCCGCGCGTCGAGTTTCGGGGTGATGTGCCCATCTCTTGAGCTCATCACCACCATGGCACCAGGGCCGTGACCGGCCAGCACGCAGTCGGAGTGGACGACGATGGCGATCACCACACCGCCGCTTTTGTAAATGCGGCCATACGAGGCATCGGCATCGATGATGGCAACGAAATCTCCCAGGCGCAGGTCGTCGAGGCCATACTCAAGGACGGTGGGCTGATCGAAAAGCTGAATGTCGTAGTCGCCGCTGTGACTGTGGCTGGAGCCGATGCCCGAGCCCATGATTCGGGCAGGGACGATATGGGTCACCGGCACCTCAAGGGTATTGCCCCTGGTCTTTTTGAGCTTCAGCAGTTGGAACAGGGCTGGGTCTAGGTTCATGATTCTTATCCCCGGGAAATCGAGGGCCTGTAGACCGCAGCCATGTGACTTGATCTGGATCTTGTCGCCGATGACCAGAAGGTCCAAGACATCCGGTTCAAAGTCGATGAGGACATGCTCGATGCCGCCGTGTTTTCCTGTGACCCGTCCTGTTTTGCCCTTGGCGTCACCGGAAACGACAGTGGCCAGGTTGCCAACGCAGGAGAAGAGGTTCAATGCCCGGTTAGGGCCGGGTTGACCCCCGATGTCTTTGAAATTACTGATACTGACACCCGGTTCGACGTGATCGGCAAAGAGTCCACCGGCCAAATCGCCAATCCGTAAATTGTAAGTGATGCCGCCAACCCCAGGATAAATCTCCGGCACTCCGTCTGGTGACACCCGGTAGGGGTTGATGCCGCCAAGTGGTGAGGTGATTTCACCAATCACCGATTGGCAGACAAGTTTTTCCTGATTGGTCGCGAGCATGCGAAACGTATCCTTTTTCATTGGAATTCGATGGGTTATGTGACTGTTTTTTTCTGAGCAGAGCATCTTGGTAGCAGGAGAGGCCGTCTATCCTGCTACCAAATGATGGGCAGTATACCTGGAGCGGCGAAATTCAACAAACTTATTTTCTTTTCGGTTGGCGGAACGACTCAGGCAGGCTCAAAAGGCCATACCGATACTGAAATGTATGACATAGTCCGCTTCGTTGCGGGTGGCGTCGCGGTCTGGGTTAAAGGCCATATCCAGTCGGGCCGGGCCTACCGGGAGCATGTATTGAAGTCCTGCACCAACGCCGCTTTTGAAGTCCGACAGGTAATCGTCCCAAGTGGCCTTGATGAGGGTGTCTGCGTCAAGCGTGAGTGGTGATTTGTTGTTGACCAGAGTTCGATTGGGCGAGACGTTGCCCAGGTCATAAAAAAGCGACCAAGCTAGGTTGTCGGTGATTTTTTTCCGCCACTCCAGGTTATAGGTGGAAAAGGCGGTGCCGCCGAGGGGATCGCCTTTGTCATCTATCGGGCCAATTTTTGAGGCCTTGAAACTGCGCACCGAACTCTCGCCGCCATTGAAGAATCGCTCGGCCACGGGGATGGATTGCTGATTTTCCGCAGGCAGGATCATGCCGGTCTTGAAGCGCAGGCCGATTATGGCACCTCCGGACATTTGATGAAAATAGCGTACCCCGAACAGCACGCGGTTGTAGGCAATTGTACCGCCAAATTCGGGGCGGGCGAGATCAAGCGCCACATTGCCTCGGTAGCCTTTAGTCGGGAAGAAGATATCGTCCCGCGTATCACGGGTCAGTTGGCCGGATATTGAGGCGGTATGGTAATTGGAGCCATTTTCGAGGGGATTGACCTCAGTGCCGGTGTCGGTTACCACTTTTTTGCTGTATTGGTAGCCCATGTTGATGGTGACGTTCTTGTGGATGGTTTTCAGTAGATAGAGGTCCACGCCGCTGTTTTCGAGGGTGAAAGACGGCTCTGTTCGGTAGCGGTAGTAGATGGGCAGGTTTGCGGAGATATCGCTGCCCAAGAGCCAGGGGTCGGTTATTCCGGCTTGAAGGCTGCGGCCCATGGTTGAAACGAGAGAGTCAACGCTCAGAATTTTACCACTGCCAAAGGTGTTGCTATCCTTGTAACCCAACTTCAGGCGCAGGAGTTCGTAAGAGCCCCATCCTGGCTCGACGTAGACTTCACGGGCCTTACGTTCCTTAACCTCGACTTGCACCATCTTCTGACCGGGGTCGTTACCTTCCGCGTTACTCAGGCGGAGATCAACTTGGGAGAAGAGGCCGGTCTGATAGAGTTGGCTGAAGCTGTCCCGTTTATTGTCAAGCGTGTATTGTTGGCCAGGCTCAAGCTGCAAGCGGCTGAGGATGAAATCTGTTGAAGTGTGCTCATTGCCGCTGACCTGAATTTCTTTCACCATGACAGGCTTGCCGCTGGTGATCATTGCGGTCAGGTGTGCCAGGGCGTGTGCTTCATCTATCTCCTCACGGATGGTGATGGTGACATCGGCATAGCCCGCATTTTCGTAACTGTCGTGCAGTTGAGTTTTTAAAAACAACTTTTGCCGACGCTGGAAGACCTTGCCCTCAATGGCTTTGCTGATCGCTGAGATTTTTGTGTTAAGGTCTGGCGGCACATCTCCTAGGATGGTGATCGTGCCCACTGAAAAATGGGGGCCCTCCTCAATAGAGATCATGACGCTGATTGGTTCTTGCGATCCGTCTGCTGCAGGGGGTAAGGCCTGAACCTTGACGAAGAGATATCCCTCTGTCAGGTACAAACTCTTGATGCTTGACGTTAATGAGTCAATTTGTCCGGCAACATAGGGAATCGTTTGGCGATTGTTCAAGGCCTCCATGATGGTTGGGTCGAGGCTGAGGATACGGTCTCGGGAGAGTCCCTGGTTCCCTTGCAGGATGATGTCTTTGATCATGAGCTGTTGCCCCTCTTGAATCAGGAAGAGAACTTGTCGGCTCTCAGCTTTGATCTCATAGTCTACCAAAGCCTTTGAATAGCCGGCCTGGCGGTAGGTCAACTCCATCAGGAAAGCGGCGTCGTCAACGGCGGTGGCGGCTTGCCCCTGGTTGAGGAACAGATCAAGCTCTGCCCTGGCGGCAGCGAGGAGTTTTTCTTCCGACATACTTTGGTTGCCGGAGATGACAATGCGCCAATCATTAGCTGCGGCCGGCGTGTTGCGGGGTGATATGGCCGCCATGAGCCAGGGGAGCTCGGCACCGAGAGCCGGGCGGGGCAAGCCGCTGACCAGCATGGCCACAAATAGAAGGCGTGCTATGAGATGATACCGCGCTCTCATGTCGTGATGGCTTTCCTTTGGTGAACGGTAACTATCCAGCAGCACAGCATCTTGCGCTGTGAATCGCTGAAGAGTGAAAGCATTTCATAGACCAACTCCTTTCTTTGACAGGAGTTGGTCTATGAAGGTGTCGGTCGGTAATCGCGGCGATATTCATCGGAAATGAAAAACCGCGCGCAGTCCGGCATTGTAATAGTCCCATATATCCTTTTCGCCGGTCAGATAATAGGATGTATCTACCAGCCATACGTCATCGGCCAGTTTTATCTTGGCATCCAAGGTTGGTTCGCCCTGCTGGGTGACCGCTCGTCCGACATCCACCTCAAGAAGGTCGAGGAGCAGGAGCTGATCGGCCTCTTCTCCGAAAAGACGGGTCAGGAGGCCACGACCGAAGTAGACTGCCACAGTGGAGACGCCGCTACTGCTATTGGCCTGACCTGTGTTGACCGGAGGGCGACCCGTCAACAGCAGCATCAACAGATCGTCATTGGCCAGAGGAGGAACCGAAGAGAGGGTGACTTCCGGCTCATCGTAGGTGCCGCGTATCTGGGCTGTGATGTCGTAGGCCATCATCCGGCCACCGGCCTGAAATTCGAGTTGTGGTCGATCCGGGGCATTTTCGGCAAAGCGGATCAAACCCCTTTCGAGGTCGAGACGTCCGGCGGGCAGGGTGATGCGGCCTTCATCGGCGTAAATCACTCCCTTCAGATACGGTACTTCACCGGTCCCCGTCAGCAGCAGGTCGGGACGAACCCCTCCCTTGAAGACATTATTAGTGATTAGCAGTGGCTGGGCCGCTTTGATCCGTAGATTCAACCTGGCGTCTTTGAGTGGTGCCTCTGTGAAAGAAAAGAGGGTGAATCCCACTGAGCCGTTGTGGTTTTTACCCGGTTTCAGAAAGGAGAGCCAGTCGACTCTCTTGGAGATCTTGCTGTCGGTCAGCAGGATCTCCCCTGAGAACTGTGGGGCCTTGACGGTGCCGGTCAGGGTGATTGTGGTATCGGCTCGAATCTTGAAGCCATCAGCCCGGTAGAGCAGGAGATCCTTGCCTGCCAATTGCAGGTCAAGTTCTGGGGTGTCGGTCAAGGGGGCATTGACCTGGCCGCTAATTTGCAACGGCGAGCCGCCGAGGGTGCCGGAGAGGGATTGGATGGTGAGTTTATTCTGCTCAAGCACCGCTTCCAAAGTGATGTCTCGAAAGACCAGGAGACTGTCACTGCCGCGGGCGGCGCCGTTTTTAACGAAGAGAGTGGATTTAACCTCGGGGTGAGCGAACGGGCCGTTTAGGAAAAAGGTGCCGCTGGCGGTCCCTTTTGTCCGACGTAAGGCTGGAACCTTGGTAGCCAGCCAGTCGAGAGCAGGCATGGTGTAGTGTCCGTTGAGCGCTATCTGGCCAGGAAGGGAATCACGCCTGTTGTCAAACAGGATGGACAATGGCAGTTGGTCAATCACTCCTGTCGTTTGTAGGGTAAGGCCCGGAGACGAAATTTCAAATTGGCTGATGAGCACCTGATCCTGTTCGATCTTCAGCAGGGCCTTGCTGTCGAAAGGGCCAGGTGGCAGAAGCGCCAGGTTGGTGCCGGGCTTGAGATCGGTGCCGCTAAACTGAATCTGGCCAATGGGCTGTTGCATGGTACCGTGCACCTCGAGATCGGCTCGGACGTCACCACTTGTCGTCAGCCATTCCGGGAAGAGGTGGGGCAGTATCCCTCCTTTCGGCAGATCGATCTTGGCGTTCATCTGCAAGGGTGAGGGGAGGACGATCCACTGTTGGTCTTTGAAGGTGAGCGGTAGTTGGCCAGCGAGTTTGATGGAGTTCTCGGTATTTGCCAAGGTGCATTGGGTGATTCGGAGGCCGGTATCGCCATAGCTCATATCGAAGGTGCCGTCCATGGAGAGATCGGGCCCGTTGACTGCGAGGCCCTGGATGTTTCCTTGCCAGCGCCAGGCGGGGTGGTTTAACGGGCCATTCATGTCGAGAGTGAAATTCATCCCTGCAAAACCAATATCCCTGCCGCTTACTTTTTTTAATAGGCCGGTATCGCGGAGATTTTCCGCCACGAGGGTGAGATTGGCCGATTTACCCTTACTGCTTTGCAGGCGAAAACGGCCCAGGGGGCCACTGAAGGAGAGCGGCGAGCGCACGGTGACCGCATTGGTAGAAAGGGTCAAACTGCCGGGGGAGGTCAGGTCGAGTTCCTGCTCTTGAAAGGAGAGGCCAAGCCGGTCAAGATCGACTGCTGTACTGGCCCAATCCTGGCTTGATGTAAGCCGGCCGGCGGTATCGATGCTGACAGCGTCATCGATGGTCATGGACAAACGTTTGAGCGATAGCTTGTGGCCTTTGAAGCTGGTGTCGAGCGCTGCCGAGGAGAGCTCTGTTCCTTGTATTGACCAATCGCCGGTGGCGGACAGGGCGCCGGACAACTCGGAAAAAGGCCCGGCAAGGCTTGCGGTCGCGAGTAGCGATCCACTGATCATGGTATTACCGACGAGGGACTTGGGAAGGTAGGTGTGCATGTCGGCGAGATCGGTTGAGATCTTGGTTGTCAACAGCCCGCCTTGGTCGAGGTCAATCGTGCCCTGGAAGGTCAGTTGGTCATGCTCGCGGTTGTGCATCGTCAGGTCGAGGGCCAAACGGTCCTTGCTCCACTCCCCCTTACCAGCAACTGTAGCCAGGCTGATACCAGCGATGGATGCCCCGGTAAATGATGCCGCAAAGGGTAAATGGGGTTGGGCTAAGGAGCCGGCAAAGCTGCCCTTGGCCTGAGCCTTGCCGCCAGTTGCCGGCCAGTCTTTGTAGAAATGATGCACTACGGCCGCGTCATTAAGCGCAAGCTGCAGTCGCATGGACACGGGGACCTCCTGCCAAGCGCGAAAGTTACTGGCAAGGTTAAGTTCCGCGTCTTTGATTTCCAGATGTCCCGCTTGGCCGGAGATCTCGGCCTGGGGGATGCGCAGGTGATTGTCCTGCAGGGTCAAATCCGCGGAGGCCAACTCCAAGCCTAACTCCTGCCAGTCGCTGAGAAAGGGCTCTGACCAGACTGCTGGTAAGGAGGAAGGTGAAGTCAGGCGGAGATGCGCTGTGGCTCGGCTGGCCGCAAGTAACGGTAACCATGCTTTTTTTTTGAGTTCAGGGATCGGCACGATGCCATTTGTCAATGTCAGTTGGTTCTGATCGATGATGCATTTCAAGGAGTCGATGTTGAGGATCTGCGCAGCGGCCCGGGCTGAGAGCTCAAGCCGAGTTATCGGGCTGCCGTTCCAGGCGCCGTCGACAATTTTCATG
>JAQUKQ010000081.1:0-6033 GCA_028718985.1 Desulfobulbaceae bacterium
TGCCGAGCCCTCCATCATATGTTATAGGTATTGATGTCTACAGACTTCATGCGCCCGTAGCTCAGCTGGATAGAGTACCGGACTTCGAATCCGTGGGTCGGGGGTTCGAATCCCTCCGGGCGCACCATAGTAAATTCAAGGGGTTAGATTAATTTCTAACCCCTTTTTTTATGCTCAAAAAATGGCCTGTGCCCAAATTGTGCCCTGACTGTGCCAACTCATTTTTTCAGAGGAATTGACCAAGAGCATTTTGCCACATTAAATGACCTACAGCCTAATTCCAGACTGCGGTCTGCTTGTGCAGTTAAGACATGTCTTGTAACTATGACAAGTCTCCTCCTCCCTCCAACGTCCTCCTTTCATCAACATACTCAAATAATTGCTCAATCCTACATCCTAAATATCGGCAAAGCGCATCGATGACCTCAAGGTCAACCCGAGTGGCTGTTTCATGGTACATCCGTGTGATTGTCCCCCTGTTAACACCGGTATCACGTGCAACATCTGCGATTTTCAGCCTCTTCTCCCCCAGCAACCTGGACAAATAGCATTTAACCATCTTTACCCCTCCCACGTTAAAAAGATCTTTAGAAGATCTAAATAATCTTTTATATTGACACAAGATCTTATTTTGTATATTCTGATCTACAGAAGATCTAAATGAGCCATTTTTGACCATTTTATTCGCTAGCACTTTACCAAAGGGGGAGAATTATGTCACAAACATTTTTAACAACCGACGAATTAGCCAAGATAATCAAATATGATTCCCGAACGATAAGGAACCGACTTAAAGATTCCGTACTAATCGAGGGAATCCATTATGTCAGGCCTTTCGGGGGCCGAAAAATCCTGTACCTTTGGGAAGCCATCGAGAGAGAACTCCTTAAGCATTCTCAGGAAAACACTTTAGGAATTCCGATGGCGAATGGAGGACTCTGCAATGGGTAAAATTAGAATCCGAAAGGAATCCGGCAAGCTTTTTTTTGACTTCCAGTACAGAGGTTGTCGCTGTCGAGAGCAAACGACACTAGATGATAATTCAGACAATAGGAAACGCGTCAAAAAAATCATGCAGCAACTTGAGGCCGAGATCATCCTGGGAACATTCGAATACGCCAAATACTTCCCACAAAGCCCAATGGCACTAAGATTCAGCCGCCTAACAACTACTGGCTCATTCTCAAAGGTGCCCAAATTTGCTGACTTTGCAGCGCAATGGATGGAGGAGATGAGAATCGAATGGCGGGCTTCTCATTACGATACAAATCAAGGGATTCTGGATCAATATCTACTTCCGGCCTTCGGGCAGCTAGACATGAGCCAAATTTCAAAGGCTGAGATCATCGCCTTCAGAGCGAAACTTGGGGGCCTCAAAGGGAGACAAAAAAAAGCCCTCTCCTCCTCAAGAAATAACCACATCATGAACCCTCTTCGAATGATCCTCAATGAGGCGGCGAATCGGTATAATTTTTCTTCACCCTATCATGGCATCAAGTCACTAAAAATCCCCAGAAGTGACGTAGAACCTTTTTCACTGGAAGATGTGAAGTTAATCCTCGGCACCGTGCGCAAAGATTTCAGTCCGTATTACACTGTCCGCTTCTTCACAGGGATGCGCTCCAGTGAGATTAACGGTCTCCATTGGAAATTCGTTGATTTCGAACGTCGGCAGATTCTGGTTAGGCAGGCCCTGGTTAGGGGTGAACTGGTTTACACAAAAAATGATGGGTCTTACCGAACCATTGAAATGTCCGAGCCGGTGTTCAACGCCTTGCAGATTCAGCACACGGCTACGGGGAGCAATGAGTATGTTTTCTGCTCTCGAAACGGCGCTCCACTCCGGCAGGACAATGTCACCAAACGCATTTGGTACCCCCTGTTGCGTCATTTGGGGCTGCGTGAACGCCGCCCGTATCAGACCCGTCATACTGCCGCCACCTTATGGTTGGCATCGGGGGAAAGTCCCGAATGGATTGCAACCCAGATGGGACACTCCACCACAACCATGCTGTTCAGAGTCTATTCCAGGTTCGTGCCGAACCTAACACGTCGAGATGGCTCGGCATTTGAGCGACTGTTAAAACAGAACTTTAAACCAGAGGAGAAATAATATGGGCGAGGTAAAATTTATTGATAGGATCGCGAAAGGCAACGAGGCAGAGGGATACATGAATCTTTGGCTACAGGAAAATGGCATTGGTTTTTTCGGGATCAATCAGTCGCCAGAATCATTTGCTAATTTTTTTGTCGATAGGATCAAACGTCCAGATTATTTCGTACTCCTTCAATCAATTGGCATACTGGGTGTTGACACTAAGAACTGTGAGTTATACCAAGGCAGCTATCCTCTCGGTATCAATGAAATCAATAAAGCAATGGCCTTTGAGCGTGACACCAGAATAGCATTCTGGTTCGCCTACCTGCACCGGAGTGAAAACCGTGACTGTTGGTACTGGATCAGTGCCTTGTCGGCACGTAGTGTCGGCACATTGAAGACAAATGGCAAAACAGGGGATGATTTCATGTCTATCGGCCTGCAACACTTCATCCCCATACGGACACGCCATGACTTTGGGTTACTCTATACCAGTCAATACCAGTCGGGCGAAGGGGGACTTTCAGTTTGTTAGTAAATCGTAATGGCCTATTCACGGAATGGCGGTGCGTTTCATCTCATGTGCCAAGTAGCTGCCGCCATTCCAGTTTTATGTCAATAACGCTAAACCGATTCTTTCCCCGTCAAGCTTATGACAGCATGGAACGAAGCTCAAATTTTGGCTGGCTGAACTGATATATACGTAAGCATAAATCGGAGGAGTGGGCCGAGGGCTTAAGCTTCCCACTCGCCCTGTATTTTTGGTGGGACTGAAGATGTGGTTTGCGATTCCTTACGCCCCCCACTTCACGATCACTTTTTGTTATATCCCTGCGACTTCGGCTTCGGCAGACGTATGGCATGACCAAACAGATATGTACAGATCGGCACGCCCAGGATTAGCCCCCAGAAGTGGAAGAGCTTCCCGCCGATGGTAAGGATGATCAGAACAATGACTGGATTGATGCGCATGCGGTTGCCATAGATCTGGGGGTTAAGGATATAGCCCTCAATGAGATGGATGGCGAAGATTAGGCAAATGGCAGCCAGCATAACTTGGAGATCTGCCACTTGTAAGGCGATTAGGCAAATGGGGATTGAACTGATAAAGACCCCGGCCACGGGGACAAAACTGAAAAGAAAGGTAATCACCGACAGAAAGGCGGCGTGAGGCCCAAGCCCGAGGAAATAGAGTCCACTAGCAGTGAGGGCAGTATTAGCCGCAGCGATCATGAATTGGGCCTCGAAGGCCTGTCCCAGAACCAGCCCAAAGCTATGAATGCTGCCAAACATCTCTTCGTAGATGAACCTCAGCCGGGTATCTCGAAGCCCACAAACATCTACTTTAAGCTTGGGCAAGTCGAGAATGATGAGGAAGGAGAAGAGAAGTGCCAGGAGGAAGGCCGAGGCCGTTGAGATGATATTGATCCCTATGTGGCGCATGCTGCCGAGCAGATCCAATACTGCCTGACGGGGATCCTCCTTGTCGCCACCGCCCAACCCTACCACTAACTTCAGGAGGAAAGTAGTTGGTGATGGACGTGAAGCGCTGCTATCTTCCGGTGTATTGAAGCGTTGGAGGACGTGATTGACCACCGGATAGCGCTGGGTCATATCTAAGATTTCACGATCGATGCGTTGGGTGTATACACCAAATTGGTTGGAGAAGTTTTCGGCTTGATCAATAACTCGTGGAGTGAGGTAGAGGATTGCTGCCGTTAGGATACTCAGGAAAAACCCGCTGAACAGGACAACCCGCCAGGTGCGGTTTTTGATATACGGCTCCAGACGATGGGCGCCGTTGTTCAAAATATAGGAAAAAACGAAGGTCAAAA
The DNA here is from genome assembly GCA_028718985.1 of Desulfobulbaceae bacterium. Taxonomy (GTDB): domain Bacteria; phylum Desulfobacterota; class Desulfobulbia; order Desulfobulbales; family VMSU01; genus VMSU01. Next base: position 3,934 of record JAQUKQ010000081.1, read on the forward strand.
AGAGTAATAGTAAAAAAGCGTTGAGTATGTACAGTGTAGCGAAGAACATCCCCCAGACAAAAACGCGGGTTAGTATTGAAAAAACGATGTCCCAGGGGACGTGGCCATCCGACTCTGCTGGCAGGTCAATAGCGGGCATGTTTGCAGATGAAAGTAATCGCTGCCGCTTTCCATGATTTTTCAGCATAATACACCGTACTCTCGAATTAGTACTTTTCTAGGATCAACTTATTACAACCGGATTAAGCCTACGAGGCATTGATAGAATTTGTAAATTCATTTTTGCAACTGCTCGACAAAAATCTATCTTGAACTCATCCTGTATCGATTCTTATAAGGGGCGCAAAGCTTAAATTCATGGGTTAAAAAATCCAGCCGCTCTAAATATCCCAACGATACCAACACCCATCCAAAACACATTAAGTATGATGTACGCTCTATCTTTTTTGATTATCGCACACCATGAGAGCAAGACCGCAGCAATCGTGTTGAATCCCCAAACAAAGAAGAAAGGACTCTGAGGGCCAAGCCAACTTATCAGAGAAAAACTGAACACTCTCATCAAAACACCAATCATCTCAATTGGTTGAATATTCAACGTCACTAAAGCATTTAGCCTGCCCAGCAAAAAAAACAAGTTCATGTTTGTAGTCCCAGTTTGCGAAATGTAAAACAGTCTAAGGCCAAGTGGTGATTTTTCTCAACCTTGTCAGGACAAAAAAACGATTTGCTGTCATTCCCACTCTTCTATCCTGCCTAATTCGGACTCTCTTTTAAGCGAACATTGTCTTGTGAAGACACTCAGGAGAATAGAACAGATGGGGCGATTATAGCTCAACCTGATTACCCATCTCAACAACGCGATCCGGAGGAAGTTTAAAAAAAGAGGTGGCGTTCCAGGCATTGCGTGACATGAAGATGAAGAGATTTTTACGCCATTGCGCCATGGGAGCCGGTCCGGTGGCGGACATCGTTTCCCTGCCAAGATAGAAAGAGGTGGAGTGGATATCGATCGGTAAGCCCTTTGCGCTGGCCAGATTTAGGATCTCGTGGATATTGGGTGTTTCCATGAAGCCGTAACTTGCTTTGATGCGAGAAAAACCCAAACCGAGATCCTCCACGCTTACCCTCTCCTCCGGTGCGACGGTGGGGATTTCTGCTGACAGGACGGAAAGGAGCAGCACCCGTTCATGGAGGGCCTCGTTGTGTTTGAAATGATGCAGCAAGGTGTGGGGAATGCCGGCAGGAGAGATCGACATGAAAACAGCGGTGCCGACTATTCGCTGGGGCTTGTATCCGGCGATATCCTTGAGAAAAATATCGGCGGGAATCCTCATGAGACTGTAATGCTTTGCCAGAAGGGACCTGCCATCGCGCCAGGTGATCATAGCAATGAGGATGCAGGTGGCAATGCAGATTGTGATCCAGCCGCCGTCGACGATTTTTAGGAGATTAGCCCCCAAAAATGCACAATCGAAAAAAAGAAAGAGCGTTAGTAGAGTTAAACTTTGCCATAACGGCCACTTCCACTTGAAATGGGTGACTTCAAAATACATGAAGGAAGTGATGGCCATGGTGGCGGTTACGGCAATGCCATAGGCTCCGGCAAGGCCGGTGGATTCCCGGAACACTAGAACAAGCGACAGACAGGCAATCATCAGCATCCAGTTGACTGTCGGCATGTATATCTGCCCCCTGGCCTGTTCGGAGGTGTGGATGATGTGCATACGCGGGATGAATCCCAACTGGATGGCCTGTTGCGTAAGTGAAAAGACTCCGGAAATCATAGCTTGCGAGGCGATGATGGTAGATAAGGTGGCTAGAACGACCAGAGGATAAAGCAGAGATTTGGGTGCTAGGGCGTAGAAAGGGTTGACGTTGATTAAGTCAGGATGTTGCAGGAGCAGGGCTCCCTGACCATAATAATTGAGTACCAGGCCGGGCAGGACGATACCGTACCAGGTAAGGCGGATAGGTCGACGGCCAAAATGTCCCATGTCGGCATAAAGTGCTTCCCCCCCGGTTATACAGAGCACAACTGAGCCAAGGACGACAATGCCATGAACATGATTAATGGCGAAAAATTTGGCCGCATGCAAG
>JAQUKQ010000081.1:6043-14421 GCA_028718985.1 Desulfobulbaceae bacterium
GCAAGGGGTTCAGGGCGGCAAGGATGACGGGATGAACAAGGATGGCTTGCAGTCCCAAACCACCGAGGATCAGGAACCAAACTACCATGATGGGGCCGAACACCCTGCCGATGATTGCGGTGCCGTGCCGCTGGAGAGAGAAGAGGATGATCAGGACCAGACATGTGAGTGGGATGATGTAATGAGCAGCAGCATCTGTAGCCATGTTGAGGCCTTCTATGGCCGAAAGTACCGAGATGGCCGGGGTGATCACCCCATCGCCATAAAGAAGTGCAGCACCGAAGGCGGCAAGGATGGTGAGGAATGTCCACCATTTCGTATCATCTTTCAGTTTTCCTTGGAGCATGGCAAGCAGGGAAAAAATACCTCCTTCCCCTTTGTTGTCGGCTTGCATAATGAAAACGACATACTTTAGACCGACCACAAGGAGCAGTGACCAGAAGATCATCGACAGGATGCCAAAAATATTCTCAGGAGTGGGTGCTACGCCGTGTTTGCCGGAGAAACATTCTTTAATGGTGTACAGGGGGCTAGTGCCAATATCGCCATAAATGATACCTAAGGCCGATATGGCAAGAAAAGCGGAGTTGCTCGTGGCGAGCGAGGACTGATTCTGCTGGCGTGCAGAGGGTGTGGTGAAAGACCCCATGAATATGCTCCTGATTCTATATCGTGTGCCAAAAAAAGGAACCAAGCCCCTGACGGAATATAGAAACAGGAGGCTCTCATTAGCTTACGAGGTTAGCTGTCGGGCTCAGGCTGAGAGTTGCCTTACACGTGTGTGATACGCCCCAAAAAAAGTGGTTCCCCCGCTTCCGCTATCGCGGAATTAAGCGTTGTTAAATAACGGCGCGATTATCGCTCTTTTTCAAAATTATGCAATCTTTTTTCAGAAAAGACGGTTGTATTCATAGGCGGCAACAGGGAGGAGGTGGAGTAAGACCATTGGGCACTTTGAAAAAAATACTACTTTCAACTGGACGTAAGGTCTACTGAATTTACGTATGTAAAGTTGCGGATAAAGGACCTTTTCAAGGTTCCCAATTATTATTGAGGTGGCTAATTGCTTGGTACATCAGCACATACTAACGAAATTTCGGAAAAAAACTTCAAATTGATGGGCCATCTGTTTGTGGATATTTCTGGCATTCTTCAACAGTTCAGCGGGGTTGACATATTTCCCACCCAGAGAATTAACCCATTGCCCATCCTTTTGCCAATATTGCTCGACATCTGCAAGATCTCCAGCATGATTAATAAATTGTACCCCGATAATATGAGGGCGGTTAGGGACGGAAATGGCTTCAACCTGACATTCAACCGAAGTGGCTAAAATTGAAAGACTTTTTGGCAGAGGTTCGAGCACCGCATGGTCATGCCATTTAAAAAGGGAGATGGTTGAGGGTAAGTCCTTAAATGCAGGGTGCTCACGACCGGCTTTGGTTAAATACCCATCGACAAAACCGATGCTGGTGCAGTAATTTTTGCCGATTTTAGCACCTTGGACTTCTGCTAAGAGATGATGGCCCAGGCCAATGCCTAGATAGGGACGGTCGGCAGTAATCGCCTGTCGGATGATACTTTTCTCCATCTCTAGGGATGGCAGGGTTGTTTTATGTTCCTCAAGGCGTCCCCCCAAAACGATCAAACCATCAAATTCGGTTGGATCGGGGATATTCTGTCTCCAGACTTTTGCCATCTTAAATTCTACCTTGAGATGCTTAGCCGCTTGCTGTAGGTATAAGCCGGGACCTGTCCAGGTAGCATGTTGTAAAACGAGAAATCGTTTCGGCATTATAGTGAAGTGTAATCAGTTGCCTAGTTGTGCAACAGGTAGGAGTGGCATCTGAGATCCGCTCCTACCTGGAGTCGGTATAGTGACGGATTTTTTCTTGCGTTAGAACTAAAAGGCCATGGCGGCTGTAATCCCACCATAGACGAAATTGTCATGGCCGCCACTGAACGGTGTGTATGCGCTGATCAGATCTCCTGCATCGCTCGTCAATGGGAACGAATAGTTTAAGGACGGGGTGATAGAGATGTACTCTGTCACTGGGATGGCGACTGAGGCAGACAGTAGCCCATCATGGAAGCCGTTGTAAGCGTTGCCGGTGTTAGTGTCCCCGTTATATTCTGGATAGGAACTAGCATCTTCGGCATCCAAGTAACCTACCTGCGCTCCTAGGCTGAGGCCAAGCTTCTCTGTGATCGGCACACTGTGAGACACCCCGAGAGTAAGGTACCAACCGGCAAGGTTGTCGTAATCCCGATACACTGTCAAAGTTGGGGTGAGCAAGGTGTGCCAAGTGGCTCGAGCAAAGACCTCCTGGGTGTCTGGGATGCCATCAAATCCGTAATAAATATAGCCTGCAGTCAATCCTACCTGACCCATGTTCCAATCATAGGCCAAGGTAAAATCGGTCTCCGTCCAACTATTGGTTGTCGAAGCGGCAGGATCGCTTGAATAAAGATCAGAATCCACATTACCCCAAAGATTAGCCGATACCCCTTTATATGCCACCGTCATAGACGGCTGCAACACCAGGCTGTCCTTGCTCTCAGCAAAACCACGCCAAACATATTTACTCAAGGCGCTCACCGAAAGATTGGCGGTCGGTTTATCTTCCCCGGCCATAGCGCTGCCACTCAACTGTACGCAGCACAGGGTCCCCAAGACTGCTAGACTGATTTTCTTCGTTCCCGTTCCCATTGCTTTCTCCTTTTTAATAGAAAAGTTACCTAAGGTGACACCGCTGTCACCTTAGGTTGATATTCAGCGATGCGTTTTATTGAGGTGAAATTCCGGGTAGGCAGTGACACCAACTTCGAACTGATCAAGGCCCTCCATCTCCATTTCGGGGGAAACTCTCAGCGGGACGAATTTGTCTAACACTTTGAAGAAGACATACATGACGACAAAGACAAAGACGATGTTTGTCACCGTGCCGATAGTCTGTGCGAAAAACTGCGCTGAATCACCGTAGAAAAGCCCTTTCACTGTGCCGGCGACCCCATTGAATCCCTCGCCGTAAGTCCCATCAGCAAAGAGTCCCAGAGACAAAACACCCCAGGCCCCGTTAACACCATGCACAGAAAAGGCGCCAACAGGATCGTCAATTTTCATTACCCGTTCCACAAAAAAGACACTGATGCAGAGTAGGACACCTGCTATTCCACCAATGATAACGGCTGAAATCGAATTAACAAATGCACAGGGGGCTGTAATAGCCACTAAGCCGGCAAGGAACCCATTGGCGATCATGGAGATGTCTGGCTTGCCGTAAATGTTCCACATGTAGATCATGGCGGTCATTGCCCCAGCAGCTGAGGCCAGCATGGTGTTGGTAGCAACCACAGCCAAACGGAAGTCACCACCGGCAAGGGTTGAACCGGCATTGAAACCGAACCAGCCAAAAGCCAGAATGAAACAACCGGTCAACGCCATGGGGATGTGGTGCCCCGGGATGGCGTTAGGTGTGCCATCTGCTTTATATTTGCCAAGGCGTGGCCCTAGCACCATGGCCCCAGCAAGGGCAGCAAATCCTCCGGTCATGTGCACTACTGAAGAACCAGCAAAATCAACATGTCCGTGTCCTAGGCCAAAATTTTTGCCTAACTGTGAGAGCCAACCGCCTCCCCATACCCAGTTGGCGTAAAGTGGATAGACCAAAGCGGTGATAAAAAATCCATAGACGATAAAGGATTTAAATGTCCAGCGCTCAGCCATTGATCCGGTTGGTATGGTCGCGGTCGTATCCATAAACACCATCTGAAATAAGAAGATTGCATAGACAGCAACGTCGTAAGTTCCGCCAGACAAGAAAAAGCCTTTGGTGCCAAAGAGACCGAAATCATGGCCAAAAAGGTTGACGATAAATTCATTGTTAAGGACTGTGGCTCCTCCAAGAGAGGCCACCCCGCCGACCCCGCCCATCTGAATGGCAAACCCGCAAGCCCAATAGCCCAACATGCCTATGGCATAAATCATAAAATTCATTGCCATGGTGTGTCCTGCATTTTTTGCCCGGGTGAATCCGCCTTCGGCCAAGGCAAACCCTGCCTGCATGAACATGACTAGGAATCCGCAGATCAAAGTCCATATCATATTGATGGCGATTCTGTTATGGCCAATTACATCAGCTAGCTTAACAGCCAAGGGTTCAGCCTGGCTCATTTTCGCCATGTCATCGGCCGTTGGAGCGCCTGCTGTAACGCCCACCACATCAGCGGCAGTTCCCGTGTTAACTCCTGAAGGGTCTCCCACTGGTTCCGCCGCTATTGAAATCGAACTGCACCAACACATCGTCATAAGTAATAACAATAAAATATATTTTTTCATCGCATCCCCTTTATGGTGGTCCACCATTCTCTTAGAATTAAAATTTACATTAGACCTTGCTAGATTGCCTCCTTGCCCTTTTCGCCAGTACGGATTCGGTACACCTCCTCAACTGGAATCACAAAAATCTTGCCATCACCGATCTTGCCGGTACGAACAGTGTTCATGATAGTTTTAACGATCTCGTCCACCCTTTCCGCCTCTATCACAATCTCAACTTTGACCTTAGGGATAAAATCTACAACATATTCAGCACCGCGATATATCTCTGTGTGTCCCTTTTGCCGACCAAACCCTTTGACCTCACTTAGGGTCATTCCCGCGACCCCTAAGACGGATAAGGCCTCCTTTAACTCGTCAAGCTTGAATGGTTTAATGATCGCCTCAATCTTTTTCATACTGTTCTCCTTAATGATTGTTTCGGTTTATTGAGCTGATTTTTTCTCATTATGCTCGATCGAGACAGCAGCCAATTTGAAAACCAACAGGTTCAAATCTAGCCAAAGGATATTGCACCAAATGTACCTGTTTATGACAACTATTTATTTATTTTAAAATATATATATGTTTCAGTTAGTTGCAATTTATTTATGGTGAAACCAAACAATCATTTTTGCATATAAATTATACAATTTTATCAATAAGAATAAATAATTGATGCATAAATGTAAAAGTCTGGAATTTGAGACATGAAATTTTGAGGCACTTTTAGCTTGATAGGAAATAAGAGGAAGTGCAATTTATCAACGTAAGGAGTTGAGCGACAAAAAACATGCGAACTCAACAAGAGATGGTTATTTTCAAGAGCCACTAATGAGCATAAAAATATTCCTGGTTTGCTGTTCGCCCAGATTGCCGTCCCCAGTTTCGATCTACACCGCACTTGAGTATCCGCTTGCCCAGAGGCATAGAGCAATCCTGCGCCACACTTCACGAGGAACTGAACAATTATGTAACTGACAAAGACAATTTCAAGTAAATTTCGCTCAAAAATAAAATAAATACCCATAATATAAGTATTTTATAATAATGTTAATTCACTTGGCATACTCTGTGCTTTTGGGACACTCAGATGAAATAATCGCTATAGGCGAGGCGCATTTCCAAAAGAATCTACAAAGGAGAAAAAATGAACACTGGTGATACCGCTTTTATGTTAATCGCAACTTCAATGGTCATGTTGATGACCCCCGGTCTAGCACTTTTTTATGGAGGGCTAGTACGATCAAAGAACGTATTAGGGACTATCATGCACAGTATGGTATGTCTTGGAGTTGTCTCCATCATATGGGTTCTCTATGGTTATTCTCTTGCTTTTGGGCCTGACAATAGTGGCTTGATAGGCAACCTAAGTCTCATGGGACTGAACGGCGTATCCCTCAGCCCTGGCCCCTACTCAAAAACCATCCCTGATTTACTTTTTTGCGCCTTCCAGTTGATGTTCGCCATCATTACTCCGGCACTTATTTCTGGTGCTATTGCGGAGAGGATGAAGTTCAGCGCCTATCTTCTCTTCATCACCCTGTGGAGCACCTTTGTTTACTTGCCAATCTGCCACTGGGTCTGGGGCGGGGGCTGGCTTGCAAAAATGGGGGCCCTGGATTTTGCCGGCGGCACTGTCATCCATATTAATTCCGGTGTTGCAGCGCTTGTGGCCGCCATCATGCTTGGTAAACGCAAGGGCTGGGGGCGCGAGTCATTCCACCCTCACAACCTGCCAATGACTATTCTTGGAGCCGGGATATTATGGTTTGGCTGGTTTGGGTTCAATGCGGGCTCTGCCTTGTCCGCTGGCGAAACGGCTACCCTTGCCTTTTTCACGACTCAGGTCGCAACTGGCGCTGCAGTACTTTCCTGGTTGGCTGTCGAGTGGCTGGTACAGAAAAAACCGACCACTTTAGGCGCGGTTTCAGGTGCTTTAGCGGGGTTAGTTGCCATCACTCCGGCAGCCGGTTTTGTCAGCCCTGTCTCTGCCATCATCATTGGTTTTTCTGCCGGTGCTATCTGTTACGGGGCGGTGCTTGCTAAAAACAAATTAGGGTATGATGATGCCTTGGACGTAGTTGGCATCCATGGGGTGGGAGGCCTTTTTGGGGCACTAGCTACTGGAATGTTCGCCTCAACCGCTGTCAATCAGGCAGGTGCCAATGGTCTTTTTTTTGGGAATCCTCACCAGTTTCTTGTTCAAGCGATTGGTGCTGGGGCGGCCATTGCCTATTCGGTGGTACTGACCTTTATTATTTTAAAAGTAGTCGGTACTTTGACCGGTGGTATCCGCCTTGAACAGGAAGATGAAATGCAGGGGTTGGATCTGTCTCAGCATAGTGAAGTGGGATACACCTCGTAAACAATTCTTCGGAGGGAAATAGCATGAAAAAAATTGAAGCGATAATAAAACCATTTGCGTTAGAAAAGGTTAAGTCAGCCCTCCATGATATGGGTGTTTATGGCATGACCATCAGTGAAGTAAAGGGTTATGGCCGCCAGAAAGGGCACTCTGAAATCTATCGAGGTGCCGAGTATATGGTTGATTTTATCCCCAAGATCAAGATCGAGTTGTTTGTCGTTTCGGAAGATGTCGAATCTATGGTTGAGTGCATTCGTCAGGCTGCCAATAGCGGTAAAATTGGCGACGGCAAAATCTTTATTCTGCCAGTTGATGATGTTGTCCGCGTCCGTACCAGCGAACGAGGAGACTCGGCCATTTAAAATGAGGCGCTTGGTCAAAGTCTGTTGGCCGATTTCACTCGAAAAAGTTGAACGAAGTAGATTCATAGATGCTTTGAAACGACAGGACTGGATGGGTAGACTCTGGCGGCACACTAACATCGTTTTCAAGATGAAAAGTGGGGTCACACGCTTTGTGATTAACATGACATGCCATAAAGCAATCAATTCTCCTGGCAAGCACCCTCACTTCCAAAGAAGGATTTAACTTATGATGACCATGACTGCAGTTGTCTTTGTGCTCTGCTATGCACTGATTGCCCTAGAACACCCCCTCAAAATCAGCAAATCGGCTATAGCTTTAATCGCTGCAGGCATAATGTGGACGCTGTATTCCTTTGCAAGCCCTCTTGGTGTGGAAGAGGTAGCCAAACAGTTATCAGAAAAATTAGCTGAAACAGCCGCTATCGTTTTCTTCCTCATCGGCGCTATGACTATTGTTGAAGTGACCGACTCCCACGGCGGCTTTGAGGTTATCACTTCACGCATTAAAGCCACCAAGCTGTCAAGCCTGCTTTGGATTATCGGATTCATCTCATTTTTTCTGTCGTCAATTCTAGACAACATGACCACCACTATTGTGATGGTCACCCTAATGAAACGACTGCTTAAGGATCATAGGCAACGACTGTTTTTCGCGGGTATAATAATTATATCTGCCAATGCTGGTGGCGCTTGGACCCCAATTGGCGATGTGACTACGACAATGCTCTGGATCGGAGGTCAAATCACAACAGGCAATATCATAAAAGGCCTTTTTATTGCCTCCTTAGTCAACATGGTGACGCCGCTGATCATTGCGTCCTTCATCCTCAAGGGTAATGTTATACCTCCCGACAAGGTCTATAAAGAGGCTACTGCCATCTCTCAGTTCGAAAAGACGTTTATGTTTTTCATGGGAATGGGTTGTTTGATTTTCGTGCCGATTTTCAAGGCTATAACACATCTCCCCCCATACCTCGGCATTTTACTGGCGCTAGGAGTCCTGTGGCTGGTTGGAGATCTCTTGCATCGCAAGAAGTCTGAAGAAGAAAAAGAGCACATCACTTTCACCAAAGCACTTAGGCGCATTGACATGGCATCAGTGGTGTTTTTTATCGGTATACTTATGGCGGTGGCGACTCTCTCAGCCAATGGCATGCTCCCATCCTTAGCTCAGTGGCTTGATGCAAAAATTGGTAACCAATGTCGAGTAGACCGGGTTCTTTGGAGGAGATAAATGATTGCAGAGGTCTTTCACAAACGCCTTGCCGCACGCGGCTACTACGTGCACTAGCAAGTCACTGAACCCCACACCATTGTTCCCAGCCCC
>JAQUKQ010000082.1 GCA_028718985.1 Desulfobulbaceae bacterium
ACATTTCTTCAAGAACCGAAAGCCAATACTTCCAAGCTATTTTATTGCTCTGTCGTATGCGCGACAATGAGCAACAAACAGAAGCCGTGACTATGGCGCGGCGTTGCCGGTATTTACCACGCATTTATAGAAAAAGGAGTTGTCATGTCAGTCGATGTCAGGGAAATCAGTCAAGCAGTGGCCGAAGAGAGTGCGCTTCTACAGGCGGTTCGTCGAGAGATTGGCAAGGTGATTGTCGGGCAGCAGACCATGGTGGATCGTCTGCTGGTGGCGATGCTCTGCAATAACCATGTGCTGATCGAAGGGGTTCCGGGCTTGGCCAAAACCAAAACGGTGACCACGTTAGCGCAGGCAGTTGCCGCCAGTTTCAAACGGATACAGTTCACCCCTGACCTTCTGCCGGGGGATCTTATCGGCACACTGATCTTTAATCCAAAAACCGGTGACTTCACAACCAGGAAGGGTCCGATTTTTGCCAATATCATCCTGGCCGACGAGATCAACCGGGCACCGGCTAAGGTGCAAAGTGCGCTGCTTGAAGCCATGCAGGAGGGACAGGTAACTATCGGCGACAGCAGTTACCCCTTGGCCGATCCATTTCTGGTGCTGGCTACCCAGAACCCGATCGAACAGGAGGGCACATACCGATTGCCTGAGGCGCAAGTCGATCGTTTTATGCTGAAGTTGAAGATCGGTTATCCTAGCAGGGAGGAGGAGCAGCAGATCTTGCGCTTAGTGGCAGGGGGTGAGTCGAGCCCTGAGGTGCAACCGGTGATCGGCAAAGAGGATATTGCCCGCCTCCGGGCCTTGAGCGCTGGCATTTATATGGATGTCAAGGTCGAGGAGTATATTGTCAATCTGGTCTCCGCAACTCGTACTCCAGAGGACTTTGGTTTGCCGATCAGGCAACATATCCAGTACGGGGCCTCTCCGCGGGCGACCATCTTTCTTGCCATGGCGTCCAAGGCCTTTGCGCTTCTGTCTGGGCGAGGCTATGTCACTCCCCAGGATGTCAAGACCATTGGCATGGATGTCCTCCGGCACCGGGTGACGATCACCTATGAGGCCGAGGCCGAGGACAAGACTCCGGAGGATATCATCCGACAAATTTTCGATACCGTTGCTGTGCCATGATTGAAAGCGAGTTAGCCCGACAGATCCGTTTTATTCAGATCTTTACCAGTCGGGCGGTGAACGATATCCTGGCCGGCGAGTATCAGAGTGTATTCAAGGGCCGGGGCATGGAGTTTGACGAGGTGCGTGAGTACCAGCCGGGAGATGACGTGCGTGCCATCGACTGGAACGTCACGGCCCGCACGGGCCATCCGTTTGTCAAACGCTACGTCGAAGAGCGTGAGCTGACTGTCCTCCTGTTGGTGGATATCTCGGCCTCAGGTCTCTTTGGTTCGGTTATAAAACGTAAGAGCGAGGTGGCGGCTGAGCTTTGTGCACTGCTAGCCTTTTCGGCCATCAAGAATAACGATAAGGTAGGGCTTTTGCTCTTTTCCAATTGCATCGAAAAATTTATCCCGCCCCGAAAAGGGGGATCGCATGTCTTGCGGATTATCCGTGAGGTGTTAGGCTTTCAGCCCGAAGGGAAGGGCACGGACATTGCCCAGGCCCTGGAGTATTTGGGAAAGGTTGTCCGGAAGCGGGGAGTGGTTTTTCTTTTATCCGATTTTCTGGCTCCTGATTTCGCAAAACCGCTTGGCCTCCTGGCTCGGCGGCACGATCTTATCGCTATTTCCATCCGTGACCGTCGCGAGTTTCAGCTCCCTGACCTTGGTTTGATCGAACTGATTGACGCCGAGACTGGCACCAGCCGGGTGGTGGATAGCTCCGACCCGAGGTTCCGCGCTCGTTTTGCGGAGATGGGGCAGCACAGGCGGCAGGGCTTAGCCAGGCTCTTCGGCTCTCTCTCTGTCGATCATATCCCCATTGTTCTCAAAGCTGGAGAGACAAAGGAGGTGGGACATATCGATGAGCTGGTTCGTTTTTTTAAACGGCGGGAGGCGCGGCGATGATGCGCTGGGTGCGATGGCGGCAGTACTTGGCTGCGCTCATGCTGCTGCTCGGCTTTTGTTGCACGCTCTCTGCCTGTCAGCCGACGGCGGTGGAGAAGCCTGGTTCAGTGAGTCAAGGGCTTGTCAAGGATTATGGCGCTGCACCTCTGACCCTTGAACTACACCTTGACCGGCAGCGTTTGACGGTGGCGCAGCGGTTGACTGTTGAATTGTGGGCCGAAACCGATGAGGAGCATGCCGTTCGCTTGCAGGAGGCAAAGGAGTTTCCCGGCTTTACGCTTGTCGCGACCAGTGAATTGAAACCGGAGCTCCTTGCCCCAAACCATCTTCGCTTTGCCTTTCGTTATGTTCTTGAACCGCTCAGCGCCGGGAGTGTTCAGCTTCCGGTATTGACGGTGGAGGCATGGAAGAAGTCAGAGGCCAAGGCCGCCATCACGACAGTGTCGACGGAAGCGGTGTCGGTGGTGGTTGACAGTCTATTGGCCAAGGACGATGCCGGTGAAACCATTACTGATATCGCCCCTCCGCTCGAAAAACCACGCAATCTGTGGCTGTTGATTGCTTTGGGATTAGCCGGAGTGCTGGTTTTGGCGCTGATTTTTTACCTCGTCCGACGACGGCGGCAGCGGGTCGTTCCTCCACCGCCACCGTTGCCGCCCCATCTTCTCGCCTATCAGGCACTGGATCGCCTGCTGGCGACCGACTTGCTGGATCAAAGTCAGGTCAAGCCCTTTTACGAAGCGTTGTCGGATATTCTTCGTCACTATATCGAACAGCGTTTTGGTATCAAGGCGCCGGAGCAGACCACCGAGGAATTTTTGGCTATGGTGCGGCCCGACAGCTTCGCTCAGGATAACCTTCGCTCGCCCAATGGCAATTTCTCAACCGCGTTTGACCCTGCCCATCGACTCCTGTTAAGAGATTTTTTGAGCCATTGTGATCTTGTCAAGTTTGCCCGGCATCTGCCGGCGCGTTCTGAGGCGGAAGAGAGTGTCGAGCGTTGTCGCCGCTTTGTGCGCGAAACAGAGCCGAGGGTAGAGATTGAAGGCAGTTTTGGGGTAAAGACATGAGGTTTGCTAACCCACTCGTCTTGATAGCTCTTTTTGTCCTGCCGCTGCTTCTTCTTATCTGGCATCGAAGACGGCGGGGGATTGCCTTGGCCTTTTCCGACCTGTCGCTGCTGCCGGAGAGTAGCTCGTGGCGGAGTCGCCTGCAAAGCCTGCCTTTCTTCTTGCGCTTACTGGCCTTGGCCTTGATAATTATCGCCTTGGCCAGGCCGCAGGCGGGTCTTGAGAAAATTCAAGAGACCAGCCAGGGAGTGGCGATTGAGATGGTGGTCGATCGCTCCGGTAGCATGGGTGCAGAGATGGAGTTCGGTGGCCAGTCAATGACCCGTCTCGATGTGGTCAAGCGTGCATTTGCCGAGTTTGTGAATGGTAATCAGCGGGATTTACGCGGTCGGCCAAATGACCTTATCGGTATGATCACCTTTGCCCGCTATGCCGATACAGTCTGTCCCTTGACCCTGGCCCACGGCGCCTTGTCTGCTTTCCTCGACACCATCCACCTGGTGCCCCAGCAAAATCCAGAGAATCGGACCTCGATAGGCGATGCCATTGCCCTTGCCGCTGCCCGCCTACAGACCGCCGAAGAGACCTTGGCGCGGCAAACCGGAGGGCCGGCCAAGGCCTATCACATCAAGAGCAAGGTCATTATTCTGCTGACCGATGGCCAGAACAATGCCGGAAGTCACGCGCCTGAAGAGGCAGCGGCCCTCGCCAAGCAGTGGGGGATTAAGATCTATACCGTTGGTGTCGGCGGCGATGATGTGGTTAAGATTCAGACCATGCTTGGCACCCGGATGGTTCGCACTGGGGAGGGGGTTGACCGCGCGACACTGGCCAAACTCGCCGAGAGCACCGGCGGTGTGTTTCGGATGGCAGAGGATGCCGAGGCCCTGCACGCCGTCTATCAGGAGATCGATCAATTGGAGAAGAGTGAGGTGGAGAGCATTCGCTACATTGATTATAAAGAATTTTTTGCTTTTTTTGCGCTGGCGGCCTTTGGACTGCTGGTTGCTGAGGCTCTCCTCGCCTGTACGGTACTCAGGAGGTTGCCATGAACAGCATCCACTTCTACCGTCTCGACATGCTTTTTTGCTTGGTGCTGCCGCTGCTCTTGGCAGGCTTCTTTGTCTATGCCGCTCGTAAACGCCGGGCAGCGCTCCGGCAGTTTATGTCGGAGGAGATGTTGCGCCGGACCTCTTTGCCGGTGAGTGCTGGGCGACGTGCTTGGAAGGTGGTGTTGCTCCTGCTGGCACTTACCTGTCTTGCCGTAGCCTTGGCGCGGCCGGCCTGGAACCGGAAGGAGGTTGTGGTTAAGCGTTCGGGCCGGGATGTTGTCTTTCTGCTCGATGTCTCAAAGAGCATGTTGGCCGAGGACCTTGTGCCAAATCGTCTGGAACACGCCAAGCTTGCCATCATGGATGCGGTTGACCGCTTGCAGGGCGATAGGGTTGGTCTTGTGGTTTTTGCCGGGAGTGCGGTGGTTAAATGTCCGTTAACCTTGGACTACGGTTTCTTCCGCATGGCGCTCGAAGGTGTCGGCACTGATGCGGTGTCGCGGGGAGGGACCCTCTTGGGTGATGCCTTGCGCATGGTGTTGCGTGATGTTTTTGATAATCAGGAAAAAGAGTACAAGGATGTTATCCTGATTACCGATGGCGAGGACCACGAGAGTGCCCCGTTGCCGGCCGCGGAGTCTGCGGCGGAGCGCGGGGTTCGTTTGATCATTATCGGCCTTGGGGATGAGAAAGAGGGCCAGCGCATTCCGGTGCTTGACGAGCAGGGCCGCAAGACCTTTTTGAAGTATAAAGGCCAGGAGGTATGGACCAAGCTTGATGCCAACACCTTGCGGGCTATGGCCAAGGCCACCCCCGGAGGACGGTATCTACCGGTTGCGACTGGCGTCATCAATTTGGGCCAAGTCTATCAGGATCTGATCCGCAGTGCCGATAAAAAGGAGTTGGAAGCCAAATCCACTGAGCAGTATGAGGAGAAATTCCAGATTTTTCTAGCGGTCGCATTTTGTTTGCTGGTACTCGAAGGAGTGTTAGGGGAGAGGAAGGTGATGGAGGGTGGTTCATGGGCAAATGGCGTTTGATATGTGTTATTGCGCTGGTCACGCCTCTCGTGCAAAGTGGTGCGACGGCCTGGGCTGAGTCGGCGAGAAGTTTGGTGGCTCGGGGCAATAGCGCTTACGCTAATGGGAAAT
Organism: Desulfobulbaceae bacterium; assembly: GCA_028718985.1. Taxonomy (GTDB): domain Bacteria; phylum Desulfobacterota; class Desulfobulbia; order Desulfobulbales; family VMSU01; genus VMSU01. The sequence goes on from JAQUKQ010000082.1 coordinate 5,298, forward strand.
TTGAGGAGGCCAAGAAGTTGTATGAAGAGGCCGCCAGTGTTGATCCCAAGGCGTCTGAGATTCAATACGATTTGGGGAATGCCCGCTATAAGTTGAATGATCTTGAGGGGGCGGCCGCCGCGTATCAACAAGCGGCAGACCAAGGAGGGAGCCCAGAGCTATTGAGCCGCAGCAAATTCAATTTGGGCAATACCGCTTTTCGGCGGGGAGAGGCTGTCGAGGCGAAGGACAGTAAGGCGGCATTGCAGGCCTTTGAGGAGAGTGTCAGTCACTTTCGTGCCGCATTCGACTTGGATAACAACTTCGCTGCGGCCGGCCGCAATCTGGAGGTCAGTAAACGTCGGGTGCAAAAGGTGCAGGAGGAGTTGAAAAAGCAGCAACAAGCCGAGCAAGAAGCCAAACGACAGCAAGAGGAGATGGCCAAAGAACTCGAAAAGATGGCCGACGAGCAGCAGTCTATGGCCGAAAAGAGTCGTGAGCAGGCAAAACAAGAGCAGGCTGATCCGCAAGCCAAACAAGAGCAACTTGGCAAGCAGCAAGCGCTTAACCAGAAGACCAAAGAGATGAGCCAGAAGATGGGGTCTTCGCAGGAGAAGCAGGAGGCCGGTCAAGCGCTTGAGCAGGCAGCAGAAAAGCAGCAGGAGGCAAAGGAGAGGCTGGAGGCGGACAAGCCAGATGAAGCGGCCAAGGCCCAGGATGAGGCGGCAACAAAAATGCGTCAGGCGAAGGAGAGCCTGGAAAAGAAGGATGCAGGGCAGGAGCAGGCGACTGAGCAGGATGCTGGAAAGGGCAGGGAGGCTGACAAACAAGCCGAGCAGGGCAAGAAGCAAGAGGATCAGCAGAGCGCCAAGCCCGAAGAGGCCGAGCAAGGAGGGGCGTCTGATGAGTCAGTCGGCAGCGAGAAAGACAAGCCTGTCAATCAAACCGCCGAGGATCTGTTGAATGAAGAGAAACAAAATGCTCTCCGCCGTCAAAGTCAGAATCGAACAGGCGCTGAGCCGGTTGATAAGGATTGGTGATATGCGTCTCTTTCGGGTACTCATCTTAGCGCTAAGCGTCCTGTGCTTTACTTGCCCTGCCAGGGCCGAGGTCAGTGTGCAGGCAGCGGTAGATCAACAGGAGGTCTTTGTTGGCGAGACCTTTACCTTGCAGGTACAAGTCGAAGGGGAGGATTCTCCTCCTGAGCCGGATGTGTCGGTCATCACCGATTTTCAGGTGGAGGCCAGGGGCGGGCAACAGAACAGCAGCGAGTCGGTGTCTATCGTTAATGGCCGCATGAGCCGAGTCTCCCATAGTGGGTATGTCTTCAATTACGGTTTGACACCCAAGCGCGAGGGCCGTTTGATTATTCCGGCCTTAACCCTTCGCATTGGCAAGCAGGAGTATCAGACCCAGGCCGTCACCATCCTGGTGAAGAAGCCGATAGAGACGAGTGACCTTAAACTGCGCCAGAGTCTGGACAAGAGCCGGGTGTATGCCGGCGAGCCGCTGACCCTTACCGTGACCTGGTATATTGGTAAGGATGTCAATGGATTCAACTTTAACCTGCCGATTCTTGACGACCCACGCTTTTCGATAAGCGATAGCGACGGAGCGGCGTTGAACCCGAAACAGGACAACGTGGTTCGGATCCCGGTGGCGGGTGGTGAGATCCTGGCAGAGAAAGCCAATGGTGTTCTTGATGGGCAGAATTTTTTGACGGTTTCATTTCGTAAAACGTTGGTTGCCAAACAGGCCGGCGTGCTGACCCTGCCACAGGCAACGGTCTCTTGTCAGGCCTTGAGTGGTCAACGGCAAGCGGCTCGTGATCCCTTCTCAGGGATGTTTCCTGACGATATCTTCGGGCGGTCGCGGCAGGTGTTTCATACCGAGGTGGTGCCTTCCAACGAGCCGACGCTTGAGGTGTTGCCGCTGCCGGAGGAGGGGAAGCCCGCAGATTTCAGTGGCCTGGTTGGTGCCTACTCGTTGGCGGTGACCGCCATGCCCACCAAGGTAAAGGTTGGTGATCCAATCACCCTGACGATTCAGATAGCCGGGCCGGCGGCAGTCAGTGCCTCGTTGCCGTCTCTTGCTGAGGCCTTGGGGCAGGATGACTTCAAGGTTCCTAGCGACATAGCCCCTGGTGAAGGGAGTACAGTGCTGAAGACCTTTACCCAGACCGTGCGGGCCAGACATGCAGGGGTGCGGCAAGTTCCAGCGTTACATTTGAGTTATTTCAATCCGGCGACAGGCCGTTATGAGACCGCGGCTTCGCAAGCAGTGGCGTTGGAGGTTGCAGACGCCAAGATAGTGACGGCACAAGATGCCGAAGGGGCAGCATCTGGAGCAGCAGCGATGAAGCAGGAGTTGAAGGCGGCGAAGGGGGGCATTAGCTACAACTACGAAGGGCCGGAGCTTTTGGTCAATCAAACGCCAAGCGGCATGATCAATCTGCATGGGGTGTGGTATGCCCTGCTCGCCTTGCCACCTGGACTTTTCCTTCTGATCTTTCTTGGGACGCTTGTGGTGCGGCATGGGCGCAATGATCCGGCGGGACGTGCCGCCAGGCAAGCCAACCGGCGCTTGCAGGCGACACTTGACGGCTTGGCGGTAGATGCGGTATCGGCTTCAGGTTATCAACGCATGGGGATTGCTATCCGCGAGTATCTTGGTGCCAAACTACGTCGTAACCCTGCCTCATTGACCTATGCCGATGTCGAACAGCAGCTACTCATGATTGACGTTGGTGGCGAGTGTCTGACCAGTCTCAGGCAAATCATGGAGCAGTGCGCGGCCTACGAGTATGCCGGGCCGAGTGCTGGGACTGAAGACCTGCTGCGCTTGCGTGATTGGTTGCGACAGGTGGTGGCAGAGTTGGAGCAAGCGCACTGGCCTGTGGCTTGATCAAAGCACCATGGGCTGAAAATGACAGAATGGTAACGCGTAGAGATGCTAAAAGCAGAGAAAGATAGAACACTCCGCACCTCGGCGCGAGAGTTACTCCCTATGCCACCCTTATAACACCAGACAAGTTCACCGACTATGACGTTGATGCGAAGCACACTCTTTTTCCCGATACTTGTTGCCTTTTTATCTCTTTCCCCCATGCGTGTTGATGCCGAAAGCGGTAATCAAAGCCAACTTTTGGAGGAGGCCAGCCTCTTTTTTCAGCAGGCCACCCAACAGGATGATCAGTCACAGAGCGCTGATCTGTATGGTAAGGCGCTGATTCGCTTTGAAAAGTTGGTGCAGGATGGGGTGAGGAATGGCAAGCTCTATTATAACCTTGGCAACGCCTACTTTCAGCTGCATGATCTGGGACGGGCCATTCTCAACTATCGACGTGCCCTGCTGTATCTGCCAGATGATGAGAATCTGCGGCAAAATTTGCGGTATGCTGAGAGCCAGCAGCCAGATAGAATTGAGTCTAAACAGGAGACCAAGATTGCTAAGGTCCTTTTCTTCTGGCACTATGATTTTTCGGCCCGTTTGCGGCTGTTTTTGCTGGTCGCCGCGAATGCCCTCTTTTGGGCACTTCTGACGATTAGGCTCTATCGGCGGCAAGGGTCTTGGTGGTCACTGGCCCTTAGCTTGACGCTCGGGTTGCTGTTGGCTGGTTCACTCCTCTACGACCGCCTTGGGCGTCATGCCCAGGGGGTTGTGGTTGCTGCCGAGACCGTGGCTCGTAAAGGGGATGGTCAGGCCTATAGCCCAAGTTTCAGCGCGCCACTGCACGCCGGGTTGGTCTTTTCTTTAGTGGAGAAAAGAGGAGATTGGTTGTATATAGAATTGGTTGATGGACGCCGCTGCTGGGTGGCGGCAGAGAGTTCCGAGATGATCTGAGGCCCTACCTTGTGGGATATTGCACGTCCCAGGCAGGTCTCGTAACCGTGTTTGCAAACGAAAAGGATACAGTATGGCTGAAGAGGTAAACAAAATCATCTACTCGATGATGCGGGTCAGTAAGTTCTATGAAAAAAAGCCGATCTTAAAAAATATCTCGCTCTCCTATTTCTATGGTGCCAAGATTGGTGTGCTGGGCCTCAATGGTTCTGGAAAGAGTTCGCTTTTGCGCATATTGGCTGGGGTCGACAAGGAGTTTGATGGTAAAATCACCCTCTCGCCTGGCTTCACTATTGGCTATTTGGAGCAGGAACCGCAACTGGATGAGACACTGACGGTGCGGCAGGTGGTCGAGCAGGGAGTCCAGGCGGTGGTTGATCTGCTGGCGGAGTTTAATCAAATCAATGAGCAGTTCGCCGAGCCGATGGACGATGCCGCCATGGATAAGCTGATTAACCGGCAGGCCAAGGTGCAGGAGAAGTTGGACGCGACCAACGCCTGGGAACTGGATTCACGATTGGATCTGGCGATGGATGCCTTGCGCTGTCCCCCGGCTGATGCGTTGGTTGGTGTCCTGTCGGGCGGTGAAAAACGGCGGGTGGCTCTCTGTCGTTTGCTGCTGCAGGAGCCCGATGTTCTCCTCTTGGACGAGCCTACCAATCACCTGGATGCCGAGACCGTTACCTGGTTGGAACATCATCTGCAACGCTATGCCGGTACAGTCATTGCTGTTACCCACGACCGGTATTTCCTCGATAACGTGGCTGGCTGGATTTTGGAACTTGACCGCGGTGAAGGGATCCCCTGGAAGGGGAATTACTCCTCTTGGCTCGATCAGAAACAGAAGCGTCTGCGTCAGGAGGAGAAACAGGAGTCGAGTCGGCAGCGAACCTTGGCCCGTGAGTTGGAGTGGATCAGGATGAGCCCCAAGGGACGCCATGACAAGTCAAAAGCCAGGATTAAAGCCTATGAGACCCTGCTCGAACAGGGAAGTGAGAAGCAGGCCGATGAGATTGAAATTTATATCCCACCAGGACCACGTTTGGGCAAGGTGGTGATCGAGGCCGAGAAGGTGTCTAAGGCCTATGGTGATCGACTGTTGGTGGAGGATATGTCCTTTGCCTTGCCTCCGGGAGGAATTATCGGCGTCATTGGTCCGAATGGCGCGGGCAAGACGACTCTTTTTCGGATGATCACCGGGCAGGAATCCCCGGATGCCGGCACGATCCGCCTCGGTGACACGGTGAAACTTGGCTATGTCGATCAGAGCCGGGCGATGGATCCCGATAAAACGATATGGGAGGTCATCTCAGACGGGCAGGAGACCCTGACCCTTGGGAATCGGGAGGTCAACTCCCGGGCCTATGTCGGGCGTTTCAACTTCAGCGGCACCGAGCAGCAGCGCAAGGTCGGGGTAATGTCTGGAGGCCAGCGCAACCGTGTGCATCTGGCTCGCATGTTGAAAGAGGGTGCCAATGTCCTGTTGCTGGATGAACCCACCAACGATCTCGATATCAATACCCTGCGCGCCTTAGAAGAGGCCCTGGGTAATTTTGCTGGTTGTGCTGTGGTCATCAGCCATGACCGTTGGTTTCTCGACCGGATCGCGACGCATATCCTGGCCTTTGAGGGGGATAGCAAGGTGGTGTGGTTTGACGGCAACTACTCGGAGTACGAAGAGGACCGCAAGATGCGCCTCGGTGCCCTGGCCAGCCAGCCGCATCGTATCAAATATCGGCCATTGACCAGGGCTTAACTGGCTTATGAATAAATGAAGCGCATCTTGGTGGTGGATGACGACCAGGTTATCCGATTGGTCATCGTCAGAATCCTGTCGGCGCTCGGCTATGATTGCGAGGCGGCGGCTGACGGACTGGAGGCGGTCGAGTGCTTGCAGCACGCCAATTTTTCCGTAGTCATTACCGACATGCTGATGCCAAGGATGGATGGTATGCAGCTTCTTGCCCACATCAAAGAGCATCATCCCGGTGTCGATGTCCTGGTGATTACGGGGCACTCTGATACCTTCATCTATTCGGCCATCATCAATGCCGGCGGCAGCGATTTTATCCTCAAGCCTTTAGATAACGATGAGCTGGAGGCTAAATTGAAGAGGATATTCCGGGAACGGAAGTTGATCCGTGGCTTGGAGGAGGAGATCAAGGAGCGCCGCGAAGCTGAAGGGAAGTTGTTGGCTGCCCACCTGGAAGTGGCCACCGCCAATCAGGCCAAAGACCTATTGATCAACGATCTCTACGCCACCATGGATGAGATGCTGTCCAGTCGTGACCACTACACCTTTGAACATGCCGTACGCGTGGCAGAGATCTCAAAACGGATAGGCCAGAGCCTGGGGCTGCCCCAGGAGGAGCTGGAGATTTTGGAGCGTGCCTGCCTGGTGCACGATATCGGCAAGGTGGCAATCCCCGATGACATTTTGCTGAAGCCCGGTCAATTCGATGCCGAGGACCGGGATATCATGCGTGTCCATCCCCAGGTTGGGGCCAATCTCTTCACCCGGAAACACCATGACAGCCGCATTGCCTTCATCATTCGGCATCATCACGAGCGTCTCGATGGTTCTGGCTATCCTGACGGTTTGGCGGGGCAAGAGTTAGGGATTTTGGTACGGATTGTCTCGGTTGCCGATGTCTATGAGGCCTTGGTGGCCAGACGCCCTTACAAGAAACCAATCTCCAAGGATGCCGCCCTCGACATGCTGCGCACGGAGGCGCGGCTGGGCCGGGTCGACCGGATTGTCGTCACTGTCCTGGAAGAGGTGTTACAGGCGTGGGATCCGCTGACCATCAATCGAGAGATTACAGCCAACTATGTAATGGAGTTGGAGCTCTTTCGCCGCAAGGCCTACTTCCGGGAGCCGCTCACCGGCTTTTATAACTATCGCTATCTCTACTTCCTTGATGATACCCATGTCTTACGGCGACGGGAGCGCCCTTTCGATCTGTTGGCCACTAATTTTTTAGGGCTATCGGACTTTTACCGGCGCATGGGCCAGGTCCTGAGCGACCAAATACTCGATGAGATTGGCCAGCGTCTGCATGATGTCGTGGAGGCCTTCAACGCTCGGGGGGAGGGGCGCCATGTTGCAAGAATTTTTAGCCGAAGTGGTGATTATCTCCTCTATGTGGAGTGCGGTCAAGGCCTGCTCGATCAGCTTTTCGTCGATATTTCGGCCCATTTGCAGCAGGCCGAGGCAGAGTGGCAGATCGCCTCGCAACCGTATTCGCGGCAGTTCAGCAAGGGATGCTCATTGGAACAGGCCTTAAACGAACTGTTCCGTGGTCAGGGCGGGACGGCTTGATAGTTGGTTCATCGCGTGAACCAATAATACAAAGCCGCCATGACAATGACTGCCCCAACTCGGAAAACCTGACTGACGACAAGCAGTTCGGTGGCGAGGCGCGGCTTGAAGATGCCAGAGTAGTAGGGGAATTGATGGCGGAAGGTCCGCATCGGTGAGGCAATAACATTGCCTGCCAGGAGGGCCAAAATGACCTCTCTTGCCCCCAGGTCTCCAGTATTCAGCAGGGCACCGGCGGCGGCCATGCCAGCGGTGGATTCCGCCGCCACATGAAAAATCACAATACTGATCAATCTCGGATCAAACCATGTCATCCTGGAGGCCGCGAGGCTCTGCAGCGAATCAAAAGCACCCCACTTGTTCAAGAAAAAAATCGCGGTATAAATTGGTACGGTAAAAAGGACAATGCGCTTCATCTTGCGCTTGAAGCGCATTTGTGTCTTGCTCATGGCACCCTGCCAGTCAATGCTTTTTCTGGTTTGGCTTGTTAGGGGCGAAGGGCTAAGCTCCCTGACTGGCAAGGTGAAATGACTGATGAGCAGGATGATGGCGGTGCGCAGAAAGGCCGCCGTCAGAGTCAGTCCAACATAGGCGAAGGCGGCACCCTTGATTAGCGGCGCGGTGATCGAAAACAGGGTTGGCAGGTGCAGGAAGTAGGTTGGGAGGCTGTTGAACAGGTTAGCCAGGATCAGTTCTCGTTTGTCAATCTTCCCCTGATCATAGGCCTCTGAGAGCATAGTGTTGGCTGCCAGTCCCGAAAAAAAAGAGACGGAGAAACTGGCACCAGCGGCCTCAGACATGTGCCCTAGGCGAATCAAAGGGGCGGCTAGACGCGCTAAATTATGAGTCCAGTTCAGCGACTCAATGAAGAGGGCCATCAGCAGGCTTATTGCCATCGCTGCAAGGAGTTTGAGCAGGGGCCAAGTCAGGCCCGTCCAGAGGATGGATTCGGTGGCGGTCAATGTCATTTCATGGTGCCTGTTTTTTTGTCTGGGAGAGGGCTGTGGTTGGAAACGCTACTATTGCTACAATGTAATATTTTTCATTTACTTCTTGCAATCAGCGCCAAGGCTTCAGTATGCTGATTTGTCAGCAAGAAAATATCAGGGTCTGTGATTCCTTTGGCCAGCCTGGTTAGACTTTTATCCCTTTATCGGCGAAGGAGATTTTTTTTTGTCTATGATTGATTTGCGTGCTCACAAAATTCTTCTCGTTGACGATTACGTTTTGAATAATGCCTTGTTGGCGCGTGCCTTGTCAACCTATAGGGTCAGCATGGCCGCAAGTGGAGAGGAGGCCCTGGCACAAGTGGCCATAGAGAGGCCTGATCTCATCTTACTTGACATCAAGATGCCTGGTATGGATGGGTTTGAGGTCTGTCGTCGCCTGAAACAAGATCAGGAGTGCCGGGATATCCCGATTATCTTTTTGACAGGCATGGATGATGCCGCAACCGTTGCTAAAGGCTTCCAACTTGGCGGGGTTGATTACATCACCAAGCCGATCGATGTAATCGAGGTTCAGGCCCGTGTCAAGAATCATCTCTCCCTGAAGCAGGCTCAAGAGGATTTACGACGGCAGAATGCGCTGTTGGAACAGACCATTCTCGATCAGCAACTGAATATCGCCCTGGCACGTAATATCCTTAAAGTCATCAATAACGAACCGCCTCGCTGCATCGATCTCAATGACGAGGAACTGCTCTTTGTCGAGAGCATCTGCAAACCCTGCCATATGGAGGGGGGGGATCACCTCTTGGTCAAACAGAATTCCCACACGGCCAAGACCATTATCAGCCTAAAAGATCAATCCGGCCATGCGGTCAACTGTGTATTGCGCAGCATTATCACAGACCTGTTTTACAATGCCATGGTTTTTGATAAGGAGGCGCGTGAGCTTTCAGAAATCGTCGGGCGCTTGAATCAAACACTCTG
>JAQUKQ010000083.1 GCA_028718985.1 Desulfobulbaceae bacterium
AAATAGATCAAAAGATTACGGCAGGAGATGAAGTCAATTTTAGAAAAAGGCGGATCCCTGATCAGATCCTGCTCGGAAAAGGTGATTGACTCCCTGACCTTTTTCTTGATCCGGTATCCGTTTCCATGTCGTTCAAAAAATTTACTAAGCCGTTCCTTGGAGACATCGTCCTCGATAGTTGCCGGATAGATGGCGGCCCTGGCCTGTTGCAGGACCTTGTTATCGATATCGGTGGCGAAGATTTGCAGGCCATAGGTCTCTTTCTGACAACGCTCCAACTCTTCGTGGAAGAGGATGGCAATGGAGTACGCCTCTTCTCCGGTGGAGGCACCGGCCACCCAGACCCGGATTGGTTTATCTGGTAAGGCTCTGTGGCAGAGCGGAGCGATTACCTCAGATTGCAGCAGGGCAAAGGCCTCTGGGTCGCGAAAAAAACTGGTCACCACGATCAGGAAATCCTTGGCGAGATCAGTAAATTCCTTTTCGTCCTGTCCCAGGAATTCGGCATAGGCTTTGATGTCGGGCAAGCGGAGGAGATGCATCCGCCGTTCGATACGGCGACCGAGGGTGCCCAGTTTGTAGCCGCTGAAATTGTTCCCCACCTTATTGCCGAGAATATCGAGTATCTCGCCGATGACTATTTCATTCTCTGTTGATTGGGGCAAGGTATTGATATGGGGGCCATAGCCGCCATGACGGACAAAGTGCAGCAGTTCGTCCGCCAAGCTGCGCGCCGGAAGGACAAAATCCGCCAAACCGGTGTTGATCGCCGATAGCGGCATGCCGCTATACCCCGCCTCCATTGGCTCTTGGACCATGGAGAAGCCGCCGGCGGCCTTGATTGCCTGCAGACCCAAGGAACCGTCTGAACCGCTGCCCGAGAGGATGATACAGATGGATCTGTCGCGCTGCTCTGCCGCCATTGATCGCAGAAACTCATCAAAGGCGTGGCTGGACAGCAGCTTATCCCTGGACAGGTCGTCAAGGATAAGCTGGCCCTTTTGCATGATGAATTTTTTCCCTGGCGGCACGACATAGATATGATTTGGTTCGATTTCCTCATCATGGCCGGCTTGACTGGCCGTCATCCTGGTGCTACGGGACAAAATCTCGGCCATCAGGCTATGCTTGTCCGGATCGAGATGCTGGATAACGACAAAGGCGATGCCGGAGTCAGACGGCATCGCCTCAAAGAATAATTTCAACGACTCAAGCCCCCCCGCTGAAGCGCCGATAGCCACTACCGGGAAGGAGAGACGCTTGTCACCTTTCGGTTGTTGCTCCACAACTGAAGGTTCAATGGCCTTGATAGTGGCAGCTGATTTCTTTGTGGTATCGGTCTTCTTTTTGGTCATTTGAACCCCTCGAATTGTTATTGCTCGCTACATTTAGGCATACCATGCCCTCTGCACAGTATCACAGAACACCTTGCAACGCCTAAAATTCAACCCCTTTATCGTAATTCGACTTTGTCATATTCTATATCGGTTGATCTTAAATCACTCCTTGCCCATTTTTTGAGAGGGGAGGGGAGGTTAAGCGAATCGTTTTGAATCATACAACGCCTAGAAATTAACAGCGAGTTTTGTCATCAAACGGTTGGCGTCGTAGCCGTCCTTGCCCCAATCATGGTCGTACACAGCTTCAAGCGACCAAGTTTTTCCACTACAGGCGCAAAAGAGGAGAGAAAGTCCGGCGCCAAAATTGAAGGTGTCGTCCGGAGTCTGAAGTTCGGGAGAGGTAAACTTTGAGGCGCCAGCGACATGGCCAGTAACTGATCACGGGGTGCCCCAAAACTGCAGCTCTACCTGGAAATGTAAGCAGTTACAGGGTGCCCCAGATGCAAGGAAGCGGCCTGCGAGCTATACTCGGGTATTTGAGCAGGTCGCTGACACCGCAGATGGGTACCCTGTGAGCGCTTACCATGGCCACCGGGAAGAGCAGACAACGACGCCCAAAGGGATTTTTTCCTCTGGGCGTCGTTGTCTAGCTGCTAAGTGAAGCTAGCAGTTATTTCTTGGGACAATAGGTAAAGGTAGCGAAAACCCTGCGGTTTTCTTTTCTGCCCTTATCCGTTTCGTTGGTCGAGATAGGCTTTGCTTCGCCATAAGAGATGGCGGTCAGTCTGGAGGCGTCGATGTTCTTGAAGTTTTTCAAGATGAAATCCCTGACACTCTCGGCACGCCTCTGGCCGAGTGTCATATTGTATGCATCGCTACCGATGCTGCAGGTGTTGCCTTCCAGATTGACGTTGTGGTCCGGATAGTTGCGCATCAGGTCGGCGAATTTGGTCAAGTCCTTATAATACTCGGAGCGGATGAAAGACTTGTCGAAATCAAATTCGACCTTCAGCTCGACGGTAAAACATTTTTCCGCTTCGGTCATTGTAGGGGCTACCTCTTGGGGAGCGACGACTGCAACAACCTTTTCCCCTTTCTTCAGGAAGACCTTTTCGACAAAGTCTGCCATGCCGGTCGAGGTGCTGAGCGCCTTTTCATCAGTAGCGAAACCACAACCACCACCCTGGGCGATCTCTTTCATGGTGACCTGGCCCTCGGGACTGTCGCCGATCAGGATGGTATAAATACAGAGCCGATCCTGATACTTCTCTTTCAGGGCATGGGCGGCAACAACGGCCGGAGTCCTGATGTTCTCTTCGCCGTCACCGATCAGGATGACCGCGATATCACCTTGGCTTTTCTCCAAATCGTCTTTGGCCATCTCAAGAGACCGGGTCATTGGGGTATTGCCGCCAGTCTTAATGGCGGAGTCGATAGTTTCGCCTAAACCGGTTTTGCTGTACGAGGTCATACCGTACTGCAGAGGAGTGCCGTCTTTGGTGGAGAGATTTTTGGGACCAAAAATCCTCATCCCTGCCTGTAAATTCAGTTTGGGGATAGTGTCGTTCATGTTATGGGCGACGACTTTGGCCCGATCGAGTTTGCTCTCCCACTGCCGGTCAAGGTACATGGATTCCGAGTCGTCAAAGAGGACAAGAAAGTTGTCCACCTTCTGTACATAGCTGTCCTGGGTCACTTTGCCGTTAAGATCGGTGGGGGTGAACGGGACAGGGGTGTTTTTGCTGCCGCAGGCGCTTGCCAGCAGGCCGATAAAAACAGCGATAATGAGATGAGTGATTTTTTTCATTCGTATTCTCCCTTTTTATTTTTGGTAAAAGCCAATCGGTAAATGGATCTGATACTTCTTGTAGTTGTGATACGGTCTCCAGCCGCGATTAGGTCTCTGTCAGCCTATGAGGTCGTAAATCCCCGGTTGACAGAGAATCTCTAGAAGCCATGAGGGTCAACTGTCTCCCTCATGTAGGACCTCTGTTGCTCAAACTTATTTCTGTGCATGTGTTTAACTCTTTCATTGCGACATCCTCCCTCTCTGAGCTTTCATGCTACAGAGAAGCTTGACGAAAAAAAATAGGGGATTGACCCTAATTCTCTATCCCGCACTCTTTTCCCCAGATCAAATTAGGGTGCTCACCCTATTCATTTCTCCGTGTCCAACTCGTATCATAGAGTAACAACCTGGAACAACTTGCCAACCCAGTCCGGTGACAACAATACAAAGGAGCGAGATGAAAACTTACACATTGACAGGCATTATCCTTATCGTGATCGGAATTGTCGCACTAACGTATCAAGGCATAACCTATACGACACATGAGAAGGTCGTCGATTTCGGCCCCCTGCAGATGACTGCCGAAAAAAAGGAAACGATCCCCTTGTCTCCTCTCTTGGGAGGTTTTGCGATGGTGGGCGGCATAGTCCTGTTGGTTATGGGAAACAAAAAAAATTGATAGCATGCTCACTATTAGCTAGCGGGGGGGCTCACTCGAGAAATATTCTCGAATCCTACTGGCCTCCTATTTATAGTTTTAGACAGAGGTTTCACTTGCCATGCTGACGCGCGTCACGACTTACCTTACTTTTACCGGTCGCCTGTGCGCCCTCTCCCTCTGTCTGGCAATTATTCCATGCCCTCTCCCGGTGCTGGCTGCAGACAGAGTAGGTGATGAATTTCTAACCGGATATATTGCCTCTATCCTTGAACGCGATCTCCACTGGGAGAGAGGCAGCTATGCTCTGAAGATTGTCAATGGGGATGCCACGATTACCATGTTTAAAGAGGACCAGATACGACGGGAGGCGGCCGAAAAGCAGTTACTCGCTGTCGATGGTGTAGAAGGAGTAAGGATTGTCGTTATGCCAGTCGACGGGGATACGTCGGAAGCGGTGGGGGTTTTTTTGGGGGTTACTAGCGAAGCGAAGGCCTATCCTAAGGGCGATCTGTTCCAGCCTCTCATTGCCGATCCCAAGCAACCCCAGTTCTTCGCCAGCTTCAATCAGTTCACCTCTGTGGATGCGAGATACACCATGGCATCGGTCGGATTCGGAGAGACCTTCGGCCTGTATCGGTTCTTCGGAACCCATGAAGGGGACGGCCTACAATTTAGCCTCGTTGGCGCCCTGTTCGCACAGTTCAACATGAACACCTCTTCCTCCGACCTGCTCAATGCCGATTACACTATCGGCCTTCCCGTCACTTATCGGTATGGCGACAATTCTCTCAGGTTCCGCATCTACCACCAGAGCTCACACCTGGGGGATGAATTGTTGCAGAGTTTTAATCCTCCGGAACGGGTCAACCTCAGTTACGAAGCCATTGAACTCATTTACTCCCGTGAATGGAGAGGGTTCAGAGTGTACGGCGGCGGGGAGTACCTTGTACACAAGGAACCGCTTGATCTGAAGCCTGCGATTGCCCATTGGGGAATCGAGTATCGCGGCAGTGAGCCGATGATCTGGAACGGCAGACCGATTGGCGGGGTGGATGTGAAGAGTTTGGAAGAGCATGAGTGGAGAAACGATACCAGCGTCAAGGCTGGGTTTGAGTTCGGTCATCCCAACCCAGGGCATCGTCGACTGCGGCTCTTGGCCGAATGGTATCAAGGCTTTGACCCGCGCGGCCAATTTTATGTCAATAAGGTTGAATACTATGGTTTAGGGATCTATTTAGGTTTCTAACGGAAGAACTAGATCAATCCCTTTGCTCCGTATGAAGAAGACTATCGATCATTCACTGATCAAAAAACCACTAACAAAAGGAGATTTATGATGAACCGTTTTCTGATCGTCGTGGCAATGGCCGCTGCCACTGTCACCACCCCAGCACTTGCCGCCGACGTTGGCCTCTCGATCAGCATCGGCCAGCCCGGTTTCTATGGACAACTTGATATCGGCGATTATCCACAGCCACAATTGATCTACCGTCGGCCGATGGTCATTGAGCAGGTGGTGGTCGAACGCCCTCCAATCTATCTGCGCGTCCCCCCTGGCCACCGCAAAAATTGGAAAAAACACTGCCGCGAATACAATGCCTGTGGCGAACAGGTTTTCTTTGTTCGACAAGACTGGTATGAAAGGGAATATATCCCTCATTATCAGGAGAGACATCGTGATCATTATGATGACCGCCGTGACGAGGGGAGACAGGATGATCGTGGGGACCACAAGAAAGACAACCACAGCAAAGGCAACGGTAGGGGGCATGGCCGTGGCCACTAAAGCATTTTGTAACATAGCAGAATTGGTTCGCGGTCACAAAATCAGCTGAAGGCGGACATGATCGCAAGGCCCCAAACGACAACCATGAAATTCGCCTTAAACTCTGAGTAGTTACAACACAGAACAATGAACAATTATTTCTTCAGAGTCGGATTGCTGGCAAAGTTGGGTGTGGCCATCGCTGTTATAATAGCATCTGTGGCTCTGGTCTTTCATGTGGTCCAGCTGGACCACATGATCCGCTCCAAATTTGACGGCAAGCGCTGGTCTTTGCCGGCCGAAGTCTACGCCCGGGCACTGGAGCTTTACCCTGAACTGGATTTGGCGCCTGAAAAACTTGAGCAGGAACTCCAACTTGCTGGCTACCGCAAAGAGGCGCGGGTCAGTGCTCCCGGGGGGTATGACCGGGAGGGTACGGTCATGCACCTGGAGACCAGGGGCTTTCACTTTCCTGACGGCCCGGAACAACCGGCACAGCTGACCATCACCTTTTCTGGCACCAGAATTCGCGCCATCACCAACACCTCATCCGGGGAGGAGGTGGCCATTGCCCGCCTGGATCCGGCCAGGATCGGCAGTTTTCATCCCCAGCAGCACGAGGACAGGATCATCCTGAACCGACAACAGCTGCCCGAGCTGCTGGTCAAGACCTTACTCGCTGTTGAAGATCAGAACTTCTTCTCGCACTCCGGTCTTTCTCCAAGCGCAATTATCAGAGCCTTTGGCGCCAACATTAAGGCCGGGGCCACAGTGCAGGGCGGTAGCACCCTGACCCAGCAATTAGTCAAAAACTTCTTCTTAAGCTCCCAACGCAGCCTGCATCGTAAAATAAACGAAGCAATCATGGCCTTGCTGCTCGAGTATCACTACAGTAAAGATGAAATCCTTACCGCCTATGCCAACGAGATCTTTCTCGGACAGGATGGGGGACGGGCCATCCACGGTTTTGGCCTGGCCAGTCTCTACTACTTCCGTCGCGACCTGGCAGACCTCTCTCCTGCTCAGATGGCTCTGCTGGTGGGGATGCTCAAGGGACCATCCTTTTACAATCCGCTAAAAGTTCCAGAACAGGCCCTGGCAAGACGCCAGGTGGTTCTTGAGGTAATGCGTGCGCACGGGGTTATCGACGAAGCAGCCTTTCAACAGGCCATGGCCGCGCCACTTAACGAGTCCACCGGGATTGTTAGCGGTTTTAACCGCTTTCCCTTTTTTCTCGATCTGGTTCGTCGTCAGTTGAGCGAGGATTACCGCGAGGAAGACCTGACCACCGACGGCCTGAAGATCCTCACCACTCTCGACCCCCAGGTCCAGTGGCAAGTGGAGAAAGATCTGGACGAGACCATAGCCGCACTTGAAAAGCGTACTGGGAAGGCCGGGCTTGAGGGGGCAGTGATTATCAGCTCCAGAGGGAACGGGGAGATCCTGGCCATGGCAGGTGGGCGCAAGCCCCTGCAATCAGGCTTCAATCGAGCTCTTGACTCCAAACGCTCCATCGGTTCTCTCGTCAAGCCTGCTGTCTTTCTCAGCGCCTTCCAGAACGGTTATACCCTGGCAAGCCCGATTGAGGACCGCGCTCTGATCCTCGATAAAGACAGCACCGGCTCCAAAGCGTGGCGACCGGAAAATTACGACCACAAGGAACACGGGAGGGTAGCCCTCTATCAGGCCTTTGCCAATTCCTATAACCTGGCTACTATCCGGCTCGGCATGGAGATCGGGGTGGACAAGGTGGTCCAGACTGTACGCAACCTCGGGGTAGACAGAGAGTTTGCCGCCTACCCATCCTTTCTCCTGGGGAGTGCTGAAATGTCCCCCCTGGAGGTGTCCCAGATGTACCTGACCCTGGCCGCCGGTGGTTTTCATATCCCGCAACGAGCTATCGGCAGCGTGCTTGGGGCAGACAACAGGATACTCAAACGTTTCGGCCTTCAGGTCGAGCAACGGGTGAATCCCGATGTCGTCTTTTTGGTTAACCACGGCATGCAACGGGTGGTGAGTGAGGGGACGGGCAGATCGCTGAACAATATCCTTCCGGCAACGTATCAGCTGGCTGGCAAGACCGGAACCTCCAACGATCTGCGGGACAGCTGGTTTGCCGGATTTACCGGTGACAAGGTGGGTGTGGTCTGGCTGGGCAACGACGACAACAGCTCTACCGGCTTGACCGGGGCATCAGGGGCCATGGTGATCTGGGGACAGATCATGCGTGGAATCAAAACTCAGCCCCTGGAACTGATTGAGCCGCCCGGGATCGAATGGGACTGGATAGACCAGGAGACTCTTGCCTCCTTGAGCTCATTCGATGACAAAAGCGTGAAATTACCGTTTATTAAGACGGAGAAAGTCAACTCTGCTCCCACCGTGCCCCAGTTGCCGCCTGCCCTGGAGAAGTGGGGGAAAGGCTTACGTGATACGATCCGCAGCTGGTTTGATTGATCCCCTTTGAGAAAGGACACCATGATCGAAAGTAAACAACTCTCCTCCAGGAAAATACTTTCACTCTGCCTGTTTTTGCTGGCTGGGTCACTTCTGTTCACGAGTTGCGCAGTGCAAAAACATCGTGTGCCACGCCCGTCAGCGGTCATCCCTGAAGGACGTGAGATTTTGGAGACGCAGGGAACACCGAAAGAAGAAAAAACTGCTGTGGAAGAGACTTCCCCAGCCCCCCATGGGGTAGCCGCAAACCTCCAGAAATCCGCAGGCGAGTCTCTGTCGGCAGGCCGATTCAGTCAGGCGGAAATCCTTGTAGAACGGGCCCTGCGTCTTGAACCCCGCAACCCGGAACTTTGGCATATGATGGGCCGGGTCAAAGCAGGGCAGAACAACCCCGCCCAAACCGTACAATTCTGTCTGAAATCAAATAGCCTGGCGGCAGGCAACTTGGCATTGACCCGGCGCAACTGGCTACTGATGGAAAAGGCCTACCAGTCAATGGGCCAAAAGGAGCAAGCCGCCCTAGCTCGCAAGAAGGCTAAGGCAGGCAACTGACTTCCTTATTCTCATTACAGTCGACCGTGATCGCGTCTTAACCAAAGTTCTACATCTTTAACCTGTTGGGGTTGAGCAAAGTGGAGGATTATTTTTCAGGGCGGCTTTCCATGATATTTTTCAGTGCTGGGGTGAACGTACGAACTGTCTGCCAAGCGAGCAGGCCTGTTTGCACCATAATGAGTAAACGGCGGGGTTGGATCACGACCAGGCCGACCACCAATCCTGCAATCAATGCAGGATTGTTTTTGAGCCGTTCGAACATGGCAAGACCAATATCAAAGGCCGTCAGTTTTCCCCTCAAGGTCTGTCCTTGCACGCTGAGCTCATTGCGTTGCGTGGCACAGCGCGCAATGAGGATATCCCTTTGGACAACCAATTCATCGGAATACTTGATCATACCCCTGTCTCCCGTTGTGTCGGTTTCAACCGATCAATATCCCTGGATAGTTCCTTCAACGTATGGGAGAGTATTTTAGGCCTCATACGGTAATTCCTGCGAACACCAAACATAATTGCCGCACCGGACAATGCGAACAGTACCATTAACGTGATCAGTACCCCCATCCGTTGCGTGTCCCAGTAGATCACGATTGTCAATACAACACCCAGCAATAGCGCCATCCCGATACAGAACATCGCTGCCAGAGCTAAGATGAGGTAGGAGAAGAACCGCAACGATTCCTCTTCCACTTCGACCCCGATCAGCTCCAGCCGTGTCTGCAAGATTGCGATGAAGGTCCCGGCCAGCCGGGACACTGATTCGACAATTGCCACGGTTATTTTCGTGCGGCCAGCAAGCCTACGAGCAGGCCAACGCAAGCCCCAAGCCCGACCGAATTCCAAGGATGTCCTTTAACATATTCATCTGTGGTATGAGCCGCCTCTTTTACTTTGTCTACCACGTTTTCTTCCAGGTCTGAGAGCTCCCTCTTGGCATTACTCAGGGTCAATTCAAATTTGGCCCGTGCCGATTTAAAACCTTCGCTTGCTTGATTTTCGGTGTTTTTCAGTAGACTTTCAGCGTCTTTGATCACGGATTTCAATTCACCCATTATTTTTTCATGTGCATTACTGCTGGAGTCATTAACATTTGTATTCATACGTTACCTCTTTGAAGTTATGGAGAAATTACTATTTGACTGTCGGGGTGCCAATCCTCTATTTGCACCCTATCACTATCGTCTATGTTAGTGAGATAGACGATGAAGATAAATAGGGGGTTGACCCTATTTGTTGGAGCCACCATCAAACCATGACAAAAACTAAAATTCCCTCTGCTGCTACCCTCTCCTGAACACTTCATTGATATCAGGGGAGTACGTCAATCTATCCTTCCCTCAAAATCTATTGGCCACATCGTAGAGAAATAAGGGCAATCCCCTATTCCTCCACATCCTTTTCCTCTGTAGGATGAAACTACAAAACAGTGGGGCCGCGTACTCACGAGAACGTAATTGTAACTTCAACACGTGGGCCGCTGGAGAGTTTTATCAGGAAGGAGGGGATTGGGAAAAGCGGTAATCAACAATGATCCTACATGAAATGTAAGGAAGTTATAGCACCAGTTATGGAGTCATCAAATTGATGAAACGATTGTGAGGGTTTTTTTATTACTGGCAACGAAAGTTTGCCAATCAAATGGATTCCATTTTCATTTTTAAGTCTGGAATTTACAAACAAATCATCTTGGAGAAACAAAATGAAGAAGACATTGGTAAAGAGTTTGGCATTGGCGTTTGTCGGCTCGTTGTTGGTTGCAGGGAGCGCGCTTGCGTTGCCGATCATCGGCGATATCAGCATGACAGGCGATTGGCAGCCTAAATTGGCTAATCTGACGACGAACAGCTCCATATTAGATTCAAAAGGGATTGATTTCAAAAATGCTTTCACTGCTGCTGCTGACAACACAATGCTGGTGACTGCTACTAAAGGTGATTTCCTACCGGTCAATGGTAAAGTGGGGACAATGACAAATTTTATATTTGACTCTTCAGCCTCCACAGTACCAGTTATTTCGCTTTGGGCGGTCAATAATGGGACGACCTTTTTCTCTTTTGATATGTTGACCATGGATTGGTCAAAGCCCGTTGTAGGTCCGAAAACGTCTTTACTTATTTATGGAACAGGCGTTCTCCGTGGAACAGATTTTGATGATACCCCTGGTGACTGGCAATTCTCCGGGCAAGGTAACGAAGGTGCGACTTTTTCATGGTCGGCAACTTCAGCTTCTTCTGCAGCCCCAGTCCCAGAGCCAGCAACCATGCTTCTCTTAGGTACTGGTCTGGCCGGCCTTGCTGGTGCCAACCGTCGTCGTCGTGCCAACATAAATGTAGCGTAAAGCAGGCAAGTTAACACCACTTCCCGGTGGAGTGGTGTTGAAAATTGCCTGAAACCTCGCCAGCACCATCACTACAAAATCAAAAAGGAGAAAATGAGTGAAAATACTACATCGCATGTCATTGCTGGCAGCAACGCTAGCCATCTTGTCTACAAGCATCGGTGCTCTGGCCTTTGCTAACGAAACTGATGACCGTATCGAATCCTCTGCCAAGAAGTCGTATGTCTTTCAGAAATACCTGAAAGATGAGGACATAAAAATTGAGTCAAAGGAGGGGATCGTCACCTTGACAGGGACTGTCGTTCAAGAACATCGCAAGGCATTAGCCCAAGAGACCGTAGCCAATTTGCCCGGGGTTAAAAGCGTTGAAAACCGCTTAGAGTCGAAAGGGGATAAAGCCACTGAAAATTCTGACGCCTGGGTCACTATGAATGTGCAGGCCGCTCTGCTCTTTTATCGCAACCTGAGTGAACCCGCAGCTGAGGTTCAAGTCGTGGATGGGGTTGTCACCTTGCGGGGCGAAGCTGCCAATAAGGCCCAAAAGGACTTGACGACCGAATATGTCAAGGATGTCACAGGCGTGAAAAGCGTTAACAATGAGATGACCGTCGCATCGGCACCCCCAAAATCAGACGATAAGAACATCATCGAATCCATTGATGATGCCTCTATCACCGCCTTGGTCAAGATGACCTTGATGTACCATCGTTCAACCAGTGCCCTCCACACCAAGGTTTCAACCGACAAGCAAGTGGTGACGGTAAGCGGTAAAGCAAAAAATGCAGCTGAAAAGGATTTGGTCACCAAAGTCGCGCTTGATGCATACGGCGTGAAAAGCGTGGTCAATAATATGACCATCGCAGCGCCCAAATCGAAAAAAAAAGTTGAGGGTTGCTAATCGTCCCTTTGTCACCATGACCATAGAGTAGAAAATTTAAGACAACTAAACAGGGGCGACACTGTCCTTTTACTGGCGTGTAATTTAACCAGTTTGCAACGAACCCGGTCCACAGACCAAGGAGATACGTTATGCTCGGAACGATTTTGCTCGTTGTCGTGATATTGATGTTAGTTGGCGCAATACCAACTTGGCCGCACAGTCGACAATGGGGGTACTACCCAAGTAGCGGCCTGGGCCTAGTTATGCTGATCTTGGTCATTCTCTTGTTATTAGGCCGGATATAAGAGGTCGTTGTCCGATTTCTTGACAATTCAGGCCTGGGTAGATGGTTGCCAAAACACAAGCGCGTGTATGATCACGCCAAATATAACAATGGGGATCGTTGAGCGTCAGCTCAAGATCTAAGATGAAAACACTATAACTAAAGTAAGGAGAGATGAAATGAAACACATCACGGCAGTATTTATTGTTTTTGCCCTTGTTTCGACGTTCGGTTGCGCCGGAATGAATTCACAACAACAAAAGACTTTGAGTGGGGCAGGAATTGGCGCTGGCACAGGCGCAGTGCTCGGTGCTGTCACTGGCGGAAGCCCTGTTACCGGAGCTGTTGTCGGTGCTGGGGTAGGTGCGGCTGCAGGTTACATCGTCGGCGATCATGATAAAAAAAAATAAAGCCTGAATGAGTACCGAATAAAAAAAAGAAATGTGTCTCCTCTGCTGTTTGCCGGCCTCTAACAGTTTAGCCTGGACTAACAAACCGTATTCGAGTCGTTGTTGAAACCCAAAAAACATACAGAGAGAAAGATCATGAAAATATCAAAAAATCAATTTGTTAACTTTATCCTTGTCATCTTGCTGACCACGTTAATTGGGTGCGCCTCGACGTCACGGCAAGAGGGGACCGGAGAGTATATTGACGACGCGGTTATCACCACCAAAGTAAAAGCAGAAATATTTAATGATTCATCGCTGAAATCCAGTGAGATCAACGTCGAAACTTATAAGGGCATTGTTCAGTTGAGCGGTTTTGTCAATTCTGCTGCCGACATCAACAGAGCTGTCGAAGTTTCCCGTACTGTCAAGGGCGTGACCTCGGTCAAAAACGACATGCACGTTAAGGGGAAGTGACCAACCTTGAGCTTGTGAAATAATGTCCATGGCTGCAGGGGGACGACCTATCGCAACGTGCTACCATGTAGAGTTTTGGGGAGTGGGGGGGGAGACGATACCCCTCCTGACGCCTCGTATAGAGAAGTCAGAAAGTTCTTCGTACCGCAATCCACCCGTTCGGGAGTCAGAATCTGAACTAGGCTAACCAACAAAGGAGAATCGATGAGAAATATTAATGAGAATATGGGGCTAGTTTTTGATGAACACCTCGTGTCTGAAATGATACCCGTTGCAATTACAACAAAATATAAACTGCTGATCCTTTTAGTCTTGGCGGCATTGGTGGCACTTCTCTGCCCCCACCTGGTATCGGCCACGCCAATATTGGGGTCTGCACAATCTTTTTCAGTGCTTAGCCACGAAACGAATACTAATGGTCACAGTGCCCCAAACTTGCCAACTCAGATTTACGGCAATCTGGGTGTGACGCCAGGGACTTCGGTCGCTGGCTTTTACCCTGATGGCAAGGTAAGCGGAGGAACGATACACATTAATGATGGGGTCGCACAACTTGCTATGGTTGATGCAACGACTGCGTACAACAACCTTGCAGGATTGCCGTTTGATTATAACTATTCTGGTTTTGTCCTGGGCTCAGCAGGATACGACACCCTGACACCAGGTGTGTATCATTTTGACTCGTCGGCGCAAGTAACAGGAGCCATCACTCTTAATTTCCAGAATAATCCCGATGCAGTCTTTGTCTTTCAGATAGGAAGCACCCTCACTTCCGCAAGCAGTTCTTCTGTTAACCTCATAAATGGGAATTCATCCAGCGGTGTGTATTGGCAGGTCGGAAGTTCTGCGACTCTGGGTACAGACACAACATTCGCAGGTAATATTATTGCTCTAACGAGTATTACCCTTGATCCGCGTGCCGCGATTTTGTGTGGGAGAACTTTCGCGCTAACTGGGGCAGTGACGATGACAGATAATCTCATCTCCAACAATAACACTGCTGAAGATTTCGGTGCCGGTCGCCCTGACTTTGGTAGCTATGGTTTCAGCGGCGGCAGCGGAACACCGGCGGCTCCCGTCCCGGAGCCCGCTTCCATGCTCCTCCTTGGCACTGGGGTTGCTGGGTTGGGAGCATTCAGGAAAAGATCTAAGAAATCCTAATCATGGCATAACCGTTAATATGTGCCATAAATAAAAAATCAATACTGAATGAGGTAATTATGGCTTCGGCTTGGATTTCTTCTTCCTTTGTCAAGACAGTCTGATGATAAAGTTTCCAAAACCATTCTTCAAGATGCAGTAGGAGTTCTGAGTATTCGCTGGTTGTAAGTCGGTTGTACGTCCATG
>JAQUKQ010000084.1 GCA_028718985.1 Desulfobulbaceae bacterium
GTTCGGCCGTTGAGGCTAAGACAAACTCCACGGGAAACTGACCACCACCAGGCAAGGCGGGAGGTGTCACCGGAAACATACGAATGCCGGGAATTGTCGAAAGCTTCTGTTGGACCTCTGGTAATACTTGAAAGACGGTGCGTCGCCGTTGATTCCATGGTTTTAGCACCATGCCGCCAAAACCGGAAGAGGGGCTGGTGATTTGGAAGGTGAAGTTTGTTTCAGGCTCGCTTAGAAAAATTTGATTGGCGGCTGCCGCATAACGACTGGTCTGGTCGAGGGTGGAGTTTGCGGCTGCATCGAGGATGCCGAAGATGACACCTTGATCCTCTGAGGGCGCCAGCTCGATTGGAGACATGATGAACATGGGGACTGCGAGCAGCGAGATAACTAACCAGGAAAGGTAGACGGCTGGTCGAGCGCTGAGGGTGCTGTCAAGGAGCCTACCATAATGAATCTTTATCCGGTCGAAACCACGTTCAATACGACCCGCCAGGCCATGTTCGGTGATGCCAGGCGTTAGAAGTTTAGCGCACATCATGGGAGATAGGGTGAGCGCCACAATGCCGGAGATGGTTACGGCTCCGGCCAGGGTGAAGGCGAATTCGCGAAAGAGTGAGCCGGTGAGACCACCCTGGAGGCCGATGGGGGCATAGACTGCGGCAAGGGTAATGGTCATGGCGATAATGGGGCCGACCAGTTCTCGGGCCCCAAGGATAGCTGCATCGAACGGAGAGAGCCCAAGGCGGAGATGGCGTTCGACATTTTCGACAACGACAATAGCATCATCGACGACCAGTCCGACCGAGAGGACGATAGCTAAAAGCGTCAGCAGGTTGATCGTGAATCCGAAGGCCTGCATCAGAAAAACGGCACCGATCAGTGACAGGGGAATGGCGATCACCGGGATGAAAACCGAACGAAACGAGCCGAGAAAGAGGAAGATGATCACCACCACAATCAGCAAGGTGTCACCTAAGGTTTTGACCACTTCCTGAATGGCATTGTTGATGTAGGCGGTGCCGTCATAGGCGACGCGGGCTGTCATGCCGGAGGGCAGGTCTTTTTGGATGGAGAGCATCTCCTTTCTGACCAGCTTAATGACATCGAGCGAGTTGGCGTTTGGCAGAGGCCAGATGCCCATGAAGACAGCCGTTTGACCGGAAAAACGAACCTCGGTGTCGTAATCCTCGGCCCCTAAGACCACTTCACCAATGTCTTCGATACGGATGAAGGCTCCCGCTTGCTCACGCACAATCAGGCGCTTGAACTCTTCGACGGTGCGCAGGTCTGTATCGGCGGTCAGATTGACTTGAATCAGCGAACCTTTGGTGCGGCCGAGGGCTGCCAAGTAGTTGTTGGCGGCCAGGGCTTGGCGCACCTGCACCGGGGTGATGTTGTAGGCGGCAAGGCGATCGGGTTTGAGCCAGATGCGCATGGCGAAGGTACGGGCGCCCCGGATATCGGCACGCTGCACACCGGCCAAGGCGGAAAGGCGAGGCTGCACAACCCTCACCAGGTAATCGGTGATCTCGTTTTGGTGCAGAATGTCGGAGGTGAAGCTCAGGTAAGCCGCTGCGAATTTGCTGTCGGCTGACTCGATGTTGATAATCGGCACCTCAGCTTCCGGCGGCAATTCGGCCCTGACCTGATCGACCTTGGAACTGATCTCCGCCAGCGCCTTGGTGGCGTCATAGTTCAGTTTCAAGCGGACACTGATGGTGGAGACTCCCTGGGCACTTTGCGACTGCAGGTAATCGATACCGTCAGAGGCGGCAATGGCTCGTTCAAGAGGCGTCGTGATGAAGCCGCGCACCAGATCGGCATTGGCTCCGACATAAACGGTAGTGACGGTGACGGTCGAGTTTTCGCTACGGGGATATTGCCGAACCGACAACGACTTGATGGCTTGCAAGCCAGCGATAATGATCACCAGGCTGATCACCATGGCCAGGACGGGACGGCGGATGAAGAGGTCAGTAAAGTTCATAATAGGTAGAGGTGGAACATTGTGCGGAGGGTTAGTTGTTTTCAGGCTTTGGATTGAGCTCGAAGGTGGGGGCGTGCGTGTTGTCAATCACCACGGCTTGACCGTTGCGTAACTTGAACACCCCAGTGCTCGCAATGGTTTCATCCTTTTTTACGCCTGTGAGTACCGCGACAAAGTCCCCGCGTTTCTCGCCCAGTCGCACAAATTGCTGGCGCAACACGTGCTCATTTTTGCCGGTTTTTTCATCCTTTTTCTCTTCAACGACAAAGACAGAATCGCTGTAGGGGGCATAGAGGACGGCGGTGCCGGGGATAGTTAAGACATCATTCCGCTTTGGCAACACCACCGAAACCGTGCTGAACATGCCAGGCCGCAGGACTTCATCAGGGTTAGCCACGGTTGCCTGTACCTGGACATTGCGGCTGACCTTGTCGACCATTGGGTTGATCGTCGTGATTTCGCCAAGCAGCGGCTGACCGTTGGTAGAATCACCGTTCAAGCGGATTGGCATGCCTATCTTGATGCGGTTCAGCGACTGCTGCGGCAGCATGAAGTTGACGAAGATCGGGTCTAAAACCTGCAGTGAGACAATAGCCTCGCCCTCTTTTAAAATTTGGCCAAGATTGATTAGACGCACACCGAGCCGACCGGAGAAAGGGGCACGGATAGTCTTTTTGTTGATGATGGCTTTGATGTTGTCGATTTGGGCGGAGGCCTGGTTGAACGTGGCCTCGGCATTGTCGTAGTCGATCTGCGCAATGAGGCCTTTTTTGATAAGCTCGGCCAAGCGGCGCAGATTGGTTTGCGCCAAGTGCCGGCTTGTTTGAATGCTGCGCAGTTGCGCCTCTTCAGCACTGCTGTCGAGACGAGCGAGTAAATCACCCTTGCTGACAGTCGTGCCTGGGGTAAAGGCGATTTCGACGACCTTGCCCGGCTGTTCAGCGGAGATGGTTAGCCCTTGGGCGGCCTCGAGGGTGGCAACGGCGGTAATGACAGACTCCCAAGAGTCCATCTGCACTTGAGCCGAATTTATTGTCTCCGGGGGCTGGATAACGTTTGCTCCCTGTGCGACCAGACGGCGAATCTGTAGGACTTTGATACCGGCAATGCCGCCGCCGATAATGACTAGAGCGAGAAAGGTAAGAATAATGCGTTTGGCCATAAGACCTTCTTCTTGTTAGTTTTAGAAAGATGTTAGAGAGTCAGTCGCGGGGGGCTAGTGAGCCGACAGTTCTTAAGGGTAAGTACATCACAAAAGGCCAAGGTTCTGTAACATATTCCTGGCAGTTGCAAAGAGGGCGTTTTTGTCCTCATGATTACGGGCTTCCACATAAAAACGAATTTTTGGTTCGGTGCCGGATGGTCGAATCATGATCCAGGAGTCATCGTCCAAAATAAACTTGTGCCCATCGACGGTGATGACGCGGGCGATAGTGCGTTGCTGGCCGTTTATGGTGAGCCCCGCGCCTACGGCGTATCGATCGAGCCCTGCCAGGGTTTTGAGCAGTGTTGCACCGTGTTGGGAAACGGTCACTCCATCTTTTTCCGGCACGAAAAGGCCATAGGCCTGTTGTAATTCAAGCAGATAATCGGCCAGGGTTTTGTTCAGGGTCAGTACCATATCGAGAGCCAGAAGGAGACCGATGTAGGCGTCTTTTTCCGGTGTGTGGCCGATCACTGTGATCCCATCCGATTCTTCAAAACAGACCAGAGCCTCTTTGATTACCGGCTTGAACTCTTTGAAGCCGACCTTAGGCTCGAAAACCTCTTCGTGCAGGGCACAGGCGATAGCATTGGCGAAGTTGCTTGTGGCTACGGATTTGGCGACCATGCCCTTCTTGCCTTTGACTTCGTGCAGGAAATGGTAGGCCATGGCGCCAAATTGGTTCATGCTAATTTCGGTGTGTTGATCGGTAAAACGGATGCGATCGGCGTCAGGGTCCATGATGACCCCGAATTTCAAAGGCTCCGACATCAGTGCCAGACTGTCGCGGAGCAGGGCCATGTTGGCGGTGGATGGTTCCGGGGCGACACCGCCGAAAGTGGGGTCGGCCTTTTTGCGGAGAAATTGCAGCCGTGGGGAGTCCATGCCGTTGAAGAGCTGGTCGACATGGACCCTGCTCGCGCCATGGACACAATCCACAACCACGGCAACATCGCGACGTTCGGCAAAACGTGCCATAATCGCATCGTAATCGAGGCTGTGATGAACGGTTCCTTTGCGAACCAGGCTCTTCCAGTGCTGTAGCGCATCGCACGGTTGGCAGAGATTAGGGTTTGCTGCGAGCGGTTGCAGGCAGGGTTGGGCCAGCAAGTCGTTGGCTCTCTTTGTGATCCAGTCCGTCACCACTGGTACAGCTGGTCCGGCATCGGCGGCGTTGAATTTGAATCCGCCGTACTGTAACGGGTTATGACTCGGGGTGAGATTGATCGAGAAAGCGGCCCCGAGTTCAAGTACCGCCGCTGAGAGGGTACCGGTCGTTGCTTCTCGAGCGTCATGGACGGTAAAACCATGGCTCGTCAAGACAGCCTTGCTGTGATTGGCGAGGATTTCGTTGCCAAAACGATTGTCGAAGCCCAATACGCAGCCTCTTTTTTTAGCCTCGGCAAGAGATTGGACGCCAAGTCCCGTCTGCAGGTCGTGGTTCTGTTCAAGTGCCGCATACATGTCGACGATAGCCTGTGTCACCAGCACGACAGTTTTTACAAAGATGTCTGTGCCGATAATGCCACGCCACCCCGAAGTGCCAAAGCTGATTGGTTGCCGTGGTTGCTCTTCGTTGTTAATGATCTGTTGACGAACTCGATCGTAGACCGCGTCGATTTGTCCCTGGAAGGAGAGATAGCTTTGACTCTTGGCTGGCTGCTGTTCTCGTTGCTTGACTAACTCTTTGATGGCCAGGAAATAGTCGGGAGAGTCAAGGCAAGTGTTTGCTTCATGTTTTTTGGCAAGGAGTTGCTCTTGTTCAATGGTTCCCATGAGTGAAGACCTTTTAGGTTATGGTTGCCGGAAACAAAGTGAGGCGGGACGTAATTTTCGGCTCATTATGAACTACATCACACTATTTATAAAGGAAAAATTCGTAAAAAAGAGAGTGCTCCTCGGGTCGTCTGACTTATCCCTGTATTTGTCATAGGTTACGGGTAAATTGGTGTGTCTGCTTGATTGGTTTGACATGAGTTCATCGGCTTGTGTAGCGTAAAACACGATCGGGGAAATACTTGGATTTTACAATATTGATAAACATGGCCGAGTGAGGGGTTGCTTCATTATAACTGGGCCGTTTGGAAGGCGAATATCGTCTGCTTTTGTTGTGACGACACTTGGTGTGGTACTTGCCCTTGGTCTGTTGTCGGCCCATTCACAGGCGAGAGGAGTGGATGTTGAGATGCGGGCTAATCTCCTTCGGCAGGCTGTAGAGATCAGCTGGTCGATCAATCCGATGTTGGTGAAAAAGCCAACCTTCACCGAGGAAGACAAGGGGACAGTGGCCTTTGAGAGAATTCGAGAACAGATGATAGCGGCCGGATAACTCTTTCCGCAGCGGGGAATCTACAGCATTACTCTACGCCCGGATCAAACAATTGTCTTTGGACCGGAGAACTATGCTGTCGATGATCCACAGGCCAGTCCGCCCGGCAAGGTCTATCTCGGGCCGTCGCCTGCTCTTCGCTATGCGTTAACTCACTTCCACCCCTTCACTGAAGGGCCGGTGTCAGATGAATACGGTGTTTTTGTCTCCGCCTTTGCCCCGCTTGTTGATCCGGATACCGGTGAGGGCTTGATGTCGGTCGGTATCGATATTGATGCCAAGGATTGGCAGGCCTGCCTAAATTACTAAATTGGCCAAGGGGTAAGGACGTTATGTTGCCAAACTTCCTGCTATTTTTTTTGGCGTGTTTTGTTACGCTCGAATTTAGTTTACAGGCAATCAGATCTTGGGTAATTCCTGCTCGGTGTTTGCTTGACTGGAAGGGGTTCATCTTGTGGCTAGTCGGGGATAGTTACCCGATGTCACATGATGGATTGTTATGATAGGGGGGTGGAAGGTGAAAACGGTGTTTGGACGAAAGGGATTGTTAGCCAGCCTTGTGCTGCTTTTGCTCATCGGTTTTCTGGCTGAGGTCGAATTGGTTGCGGCAGAGGAGGAGGTGAGTTTTGATACATTGCGAACAGCGGCTGAGCAGGGCGACCCAACGGCTCAATATGGTTTGGGTGTTCTCTATGCCACAGGTCGTGGTGCACCTCATGATGATGTCCAAGCCTTTGCTTGGTACAAGAAGGCAGCGGAGCAGGGTGACGCCTTGTCGCAATACAATGTAGGTGCCCGGTATTTTAAGGGAGTTGGTGTGGCCCAGGACCACGCACAGGCCCTGACCTGGTACCGAAAAGCCGCGGAACAGGGCCTTGCGCCTGCTCAGTATAATTTAGGTGTGATGTACGAAAATGGTCTTGGAACGCCGGTGGAATGTGAAAAGGCTTTGACCTGGTATCGAAGTGCTGGTCGAAAAGGACATGTGGGGGCTCAGTACAAGGCGGGTTCCATGTTTGATGAAGGCACCTGTGGCCCACCGGACAGGGAGAAGGCCCTGTACTGGTTGGAAAAAGCCGCAGGCCAGGGGGAGGCAAGGGCGCAGATCAGCCTTGGGGTAAAGTACGCCAGCGGTGAGGGCGTGGTTCAGGATGTCAAGCAAGCGTTTGATTTGTTCCAAAAAGCAGCCATGCAGGGCAATGCGACGGCCCAGTGTAACTTAGGTATTGTCTATGCCAAAGGGCAAGGTATCCCCGTTGATTACGAAAAGGCGTATGTCTGGTTCAGTCTGGCGGCAGCGCAAGGCATGCAGGATGCGGTTTCGCTGCGCGGCATGACGACTGATCGGCTTAGCCAGGCACAACTTGACAGTGCTAAGAAATTGGTCGCTGATATCCAGGGCCAAATTGATAAGAAGAAAACCCCATAACTATTCGATAGTAGGATGAAATGAAAGGTGTCAAGACGAACATGACGAAAACAGTTGTGCAAAATGACAGGGCAATTCTTTGGCTGCTTGTTGTGGGGTTGGTCGTTACCATTTTTTGGGTTACTTCGGGGTCTTCTGCGGCAGCAAAAGGTATCCCGAGCAAGGGCATCGTCGAACAGGGTGAGGCTAACGATATGCCTTTAGATGAGTCCTTGGATGACAATAGCGACCCCGAAGATGATGTTGTTCCTCAAGATGAAGATCAAGCGGCGCTTTTTTACAAAAAGGCTGCGGAAAAGGGCAAGGCGGTTGCGCAGTTCACCCTGGGGATTTTGTACTCTCAAGGGAAAGGGGTGCCAGCGGACGCTGTTCAATCGGTCTATTGGTATCGGAAAGCGGCGGAACAGGGACATGTCGAAGCTCAATATGCTTTAGGGCTTAAGCTCGCGCAGGGGAAGGGTGTGGCAAAAAACGTCCAAGAGGCTGCGAAGTGGTTTCGTAAGGCCGCCGAACAGGGTTCGGCATTGGCTCAGACAGATTTGGGGGTGATGTATGCCCAAGGAAATGGGGTGCCGCAAGATGATCAGCAGGCGGTGCTTCTATTTAAGAAGGCTGTGCAGCAGGGGTTTCTAGATGCGCAGTATAATCTTGCCAGTATGTACGCTCAGGGCAAGGGTGTGCCACAAGACGACAAGCAGGCCGTGGCCTTGTTCAGGGCTGCTGCTGATCAGGGGCAGGCCGACGCCCAATATATGATTGGGGTTAGGTACTTTCAAGGAAGAGGCTTGCCTCAGAGCGACAATCAGGCGGCGGATTGGTATCGAAAAGCTGCGGAGCAGGGGCACGCAAACGCGCAGTATAATTTAGGAGCGATGTATGCCGAAGGCCAAGGTGTTGCCCCGAACGATTTCAAGGCTTATGCCTGGTCTTGTCTGTCAGCGGCTCAAGGCCATGAAGGTGCTGCCAAAAACAGAGATATTATTGATGAAATTTTCACCCCGGAGGAACGGGTGAAGGCTCAAGCCTTAGCCGCAGAATTTCAGGCCAGGGTTGATAACAGGGAGGCGGCGGTTTCGAGGTGACGAGTTTGACATGGATGAGAACGATTGCTTGTATGATAGATGTTCTGACAAGACGATTACGAATGAGGTGGTCAAGTGAAAATGGACACTTTGCTAAGCAGCTTTTTCATGAAGCTGCATTTTCTCAAATTGTCTAGGACTGACATATCCCAGATATGAATGGCGTTTTCTGCTGTTAAAGAACATTTCGATATTGTCAAAGACATCCTGCCTGGCCTCCTCTCGGTTTCTATAGTTTGAGAAGAAAACCCGCTCAGTCTTCAAGCTGCCGACGTCAGGGTCACTAACCAACTCTTAAAAGTGTGTCCTTTTTTTTCCACCACCTCATCGGCTCTGCCTTTTTATTCCCTGCAAAGGCTCATCGTCGTCGCACAAACAAAAACGGCTCAGTGATTGTCCAGCCTGATGACCAGGTTGTCGAATCCGGAGCCGTTCGATTTTTGCCGATATTATAATATCAGGCAGTTGCATAAAATGGTGGAGGCGCCGGGAGTTGAACCCGGGTCCGAAAATACTCCCCCGCAAGCGTCTACATACATGTTCCTGATTAGGGCTTATCGCGCTGCAGTCTCTCCAGGACCAAGAGGCTTTTAGCGCTATCCTGCTAGAGTTTCGCAAGTCGACGGCAGGAGCATCGTCAAGCTATCCCATGAAGTCGGCGTCCTATTCCCACCCTATGGGAGAGGGTTAGGAGAGGACGGTAGCAGGGATTAAGCTGCTACGGCGTAGTTATAGTCGTCTGCGACTGTGTTTATGTTCTTCCTGATTAACGAGTGTAAAGAGAACTCGGTATGCAGCCTGGGCTTATGTACCCCCGTCGAAGCCGTTTCGCCCCCTTGGTTGAGATTGTTGTATAAAACAGGGGGGCAGTGATAGCACCCTGTCAGCTTAATAACGATTACCCTTGTTGAGTCGATTCATCTCGCGGTCATTTTCCCGCCCTTTGATGGCGTCCCGCTTATCGTAGAGTTTCTTGCCGCGAGCCAGCCCTAATGCGAGTTTCGCTTTACCGTTAGCCTTAAAGTAAATCTTCAGAGGGATTAAGGCAACTCCCTTTTCTTTTACTTTGCCGATTAACTTTTTAATCTCCCTTTTGTGGAGGAGCAGTTTCCTTACACGGAGTGGATCTGGCGGTGAGTTGGTGGTGAAGGTGTAAGGCGAGATGTGCACATTGTAGAGGAACAGTTCCTCCTTGACGATCTTGGCATAGCCATCGCGCAGGTTGGCCTTGCCGTCGCGCAACGATTTTACCTCAGGGCCAAGGAGCATGATACCTGTTTCAATCGTGTCTTCGATAAAGAAATCAAAGGTCGCCTTTTTATTTGAGCCAACTACCTTACTGGTAGAGGCTTGACTGTCTCGTCCTTGAGGCGATTTCTTGGTGGGTTTTGGCATCTTTCCCTGTCTTAGGCGGTTCCGCTGATTCTGATTGCTTCTTCGTAGGTTGTCAATCCACGCCTGATTTTATGCCAGGCATCGGTGAGGAGCGGCGTCATCCCTTCCTGGATGGCTTTGTCTCTGAGAGTGGCCTCTGAGGCATGGTCGCTGGTGAGCTTGCGGAGGGCTTCACTCATTGGGAATATCTCGAAAATCCCGCATCGTCCTAAATAACCGGTGCCACGGCACTGTTGGCAGCCCTTCCCTCGTTTTAGAGTCAGGATGCCGTCGTCGGTGACTGGCAGTCCTAGTGCCTTGATCTCATGGGAATCGATGGTGAACTCCTCGGTGCAATGGGGACAGATGGTGCGAACAAGGCGTTGGGCCATGCTCCCCAGCAGGGTGGAAGCGATCAGGAAGGGTTGTACGCCGAGATCGATGAGTCTGGCAACACTGGAGACCGCGTCATTGGTATGCAAGGTCGAAAAGACCAAGTGCCCGGTCAGCGCTGCCTGGATGGCATGGTTGGCGGTTTCGAGGTCGCGGATCTCGCCAATCATGATGATGTCTGGATCCTGGCGCAGGATATTCCTCAGTATTGTCGAAAAAGAGACGTCGGCCGCACTCTGCACGGAAATTTGATTGAACTCCTCGTGCACCATCTCAACCGGATCTTCGACGGTAATGATATTTTTTTCAGGGGTGGCGATATTTTTGAGAGTCGAATAGAGTGTTGTCGATTTGCCGCTGCCGGTGGGACCGGTGACCAGTATCAGGCCGTGGGGGGCGTTGATGAAACCCTGATAGAGAGCGAGGTCGTGTGCCGAAAGGCCAATGTGGGAAAGATCCTGAAAGAGAATGTTGGGGTCGAGGATACGCAGCACCGCTTTTTCTCCAAAGGCTACAGGCACAGTGGAGACCCTGATCTCTGCTTCACTGCCACCGTGATTTACCTTAATTCTTCCATCCTGGGGACGCCGTTTTTCGGCGATATCGAGGCGAGATAAGGATTTTATCCGGGAGATGATTGCCGGATGCACGGCTTTTGGCAGGTTGTAGATGGTGTGCAACATTCCATCGATGCGGATGCGGATAACACTTTTGTCCCGTTTCGGTTCAATATGAATATCGCTGGCTCGTTGCTCGAAGGCGTAGTTGAAGAGATGATCGACCGCCCCTTTGATGTGCTGATCGGAGGAGGCGATTTCGATGGTCGAGGAGATGTTGACATACTGCTCTAGGTTGCCAAGATCGACCGAAGGGCCTTTGATATTGGTTTCGGCGGCTGAGATGGACGATTGGAAGCCGAAAAATTCGGCAAGAATCTTTCGGATGTCACTTTTTGTACTGATATACGGCTGCACCTTGATCTGGTTGGCTCGTTCGATCTCGGTAAGCACCTGGATGTTCTGCGGGTCATAAATGGCAACGTCAAGTACGCCATTTACAATGGCAAAGGGTAGAAGGAGGTGCTTCTGGGCAAAGGTTTGCGGAATGGTCTTGGTGACTGTTTTGAGATCTAAATCCAGAGGGTCGAGTTTTTTAAACGGCAGTCCCTGATCTTTGGCGACCTGGCGCATGATCAACTCTTCGGTTAACTCCTGCCCCGGCAATGAAATCACTTCAAAGTGCAGGGAGACGATAATGTCGACCAGGTCTGGCGGCGGTAATGACGGGCCGCCTGGCGTGAGGGCAGATTGCTGTTGTCGCAGCAACTTGGCGCGTTGCTGGTTTTTTTGCATGGCAATCTGGTCATGCTGCTCGGCGCTCAGTAGGTGATGTTTCCTGAGAAGGTCGAGGAGGTATGATTCGTTGAGCACAGATTTTGGTGCAGGTTGTTTTTGCGGCATGGAATAGGCTGTCGTCATGAATGGTGATGTCGATGGTTGTCAAGGGCCTTAGCACATGGCAACAGCATACTCTATAACTGCAATATTGTTATCTGTAAAATTATTCTTCACAAAGAAGAACTTGATTATCTTCCATTTCAAAATTGCCCTATATCGATTATATAACAGCTCGCGGGTCAATTATGCTGTTCTAAATCCATTGCTTGGAGCCTATTTTCATGTCTTTTGAAAAAGATCTTTTTGTCAGTGACATCCAAGATGCTCAAGACGTTAACAGCCTGTTTTTGGTTAAGACTATGCGCCTGGCCGAGACAAAGGTTGGCAAGCCATTTCTGGCCCTTGAGTTGATGGACAGGACAGGAGATCTGGTCAGCAGGGTGTGGGATGATGCCGAACGACTGGCGTTGCTGTGCCCGGCAGGATCGGTGGTTAGGGTCAATGGGCAGGCGCAGGTCTATAAGGGGACCTTGCAGCTTAAGGTTACTGGCATTGAAACCATTAGTGAGGATGGAGTTGATTGGTCGCTTTTCTTGCCGACAACCCCCTGTGATATTGAGGAGATGGCAGACGAGATCATTGTTTTGATCAAGGGCCTGCCGGATAAGGAAATTCAGCGACTCTTGATGACGGTGGTCAAGGACGATGCGTTGTGGAAAGCCTTCAAGACGGCCCCTGCAGCGAAATCCATGCATCATGCCTATATTGGCGGACTGTTGGAGCACACGCTTGGCATCTGCCGTTTGGTGGATCATGTCTGCGCGTTGTATCCTGTGATCGATCGATCGCTACTGATGGCGGGAGCCATTATGCACGATCTTGGCAAGGTACGCGAGTTTTCTTTCGCGGTGCCGCCTTTTGATTATTCCGATCAGGGCCGTTTGTTGGGCCACATGGTCATAAGCCTAGAGATTTTGCAGGAGAAGATTGCCTCTCTGCGTAATTTTCCAGAACGTGTTGCGACGATGATCAAACACCTTGTCATCAGCCATCATGGGCGCTATGAGTTCGGTTCGCCTGCCTTGCCAATGATTCGAGAGGCATTTGTTTTAAATTTCATTGACGATCTCGATGCCAAGATGAATTATCTGGACCGCTTGAGTCGACAAGCCGTGCCGGAGAAATATCAGTGGACGGAGTACCAGCGCAACATGGAACGTTTTTTGTTCGTGACGGGGCACGAGGCGCAGAAAATCGGTGACGATGCCGGAAGTGACGACAACGAGCGGCAACCTTCGCTTTGGGGGTAAGGCGTTGTCGTTGATCAAGTTCAGGGATGTTGTTGGTCAGGAGAAGGCCAAACGGATGTTGCAGTTGGCTTTTTCGCGTCAGAAGACGAGCCATGCCTATTTGTTCCAAGGATCTTCTGGGGTAGGAAAGAAATCGTTAGCCCAGGCCTTTGCCGCTTTCCTCAATTGCCTTGAGGACGGTCGAAGTGACAGTTGTGGGCAGTGCCCCTCCTGTCGAAAGATGGCGTCAGCGAATCATCCAGACTTCTTGATTATTGAGCCGGAGCGGGGCAAGGCACAGATCTCGATTGATCAGATTCGCGAGTTGAAAAAGATGCTGTCGTATCCGCCGGTCGAGGCAGGGTATCGAGTTGTGATGATCTCAGACATTCAGCAGACCATGATTCGTAAGGAAGTGGCTAATAGTCTGCTCAAGACCCTGGAAGAGCCACCGCTGAAAACCGTCTTTGTCTTGACTGCGGTTGAGGCGGCGGGTATTCTGCCAACCATTGTTTCTCGTTGCCAGGTTGTGCCGTTCTATCCTCTGTCCTATGAACTGGTCTGTGGCGTTTTAAGTGCTGATGGTTTGTCTGCTGGCCAGGCCTATGTCATGGCCTCGATTGCCGAGGGGAGCGTTGGCAAGGCTAGGGAGTTGGCGAAAACCGACCTCCTGGAGACGAGAAAGCAGATTGTTGAGGGTTTGGTTAGTTTGTCTCAGACTCAGGCTGGCGCTGTCGAGGGGGTATTTGTCTTGGCCGAGCAGGCTGCTCAGCGGAAGGATGATCTCGTCGAGGTCTTGGAACTGTTGCAGTTATGGATCAAAGACCTGATGATTCTCGCTTCTGGCGGCTCGGAGGATTATTTGATCAACCATGACCTGCGCCATACGCTACCCCCCGCCTCCCAGCGCTGGAATGTCGAGCAACTCTCAGAGCGGTTGTCCATGATTGTAGAGGCACAAAGGCAGCTGCGTCATAATTGCAATCGGGCCTTTGTGTGTGAGGTGTTGTTCTGGGCCTTTATCGGGTGAGTACGGCAAGTCTTGGTCACCTGTGAAACTTTTAGCAGCCATAACCCATCAAGGCCATGTTTGCGCATGTGAATTGTAGGCTATGGCTATGGGCATCGTTGTTGACTCT
Organism: Desulfobulbaceae bacterium; assembly: GCA_028718985.1. GTDB lineage: Bacteria > Desulfobacterota > Desulfobulbia > Desulfobulbales > VMSU01 > VMSU01. The sequence continues at coordinate 13,627 of JAQUKQ010000084.1, forward strand.
TTTGTGGTCTGCAATGTGTTGAACCTTATGAGTGGCAAATAACTATTATGAGTGAAACGATTGATACTGTTCTGGACGAGGGTGCGAAAGCGGAGTTGGTACCGACAGATCAGTTGAAGCTCTATCATGTGCGGTTCAGGGATGGTCTTCAACCTAAGGCCGCCTCTTCAAAGCTTTTGGGCTTGGTCAGGGGTGATGCCGTCATGGTGCAAACCGACCACGGCCCCGAGCCTGCCCATGTTTGCGGATCGGGCATTGAACTGGCGCCACTGGAAATAGACAAGCCGTTGCAGGTGTTAACAATTCTCCGGCGTACCTCCAGTGATGAGATTGCCCGGTATCAGAACCTATTGCAACGCGAACAGGATGCCCGGCGTTACTGCCAGGGTCTTATCCAAAATCTCAACTTGGGCATGAAGTTGCTTCAGGTCGAACGCTACTTCAATGGCAGCAAGGTTATCTTTTATTTCAGCGCCGAGACACGAGTGGATTTCAGGGATTTGGTCAAGTCTTTGGTGCAAGAGTTCCGCACCCGGGTTGAAATGCGTCAGATAGGCGTGCGCCACGAGACACAGATGCTGGGTGGTCTTGGCTGCTGTGGCCGGGAGTTGTGCTGTGGGTTGTTCATGAAGGAATTTGTGCCG